>CAZPQE010000139.1:0-13222 GCA_964588615.1 uncultured Clostridia bacterium
GGCGACCGGCGAGGTGAAGGCAACGCGCTTGGCAACCTCGGCAATGCTTATGCCGATTTGGGCGAGACGCGCAAGGCGATTGAGTTTTATGAGCAACAGTTGATCATCGTCCGCGAGATAGGCGACCGGCGAGGTGAAGGCAACGCGCTGAGGAATATGAGTCTGAGCCTCGATGAACTCGGCCAGCGCGAGAGGGCGATTGAATACGCGCAAGCTGCGTTGAAGATACGCGAAGAGATCGAAGATCCTCGCGCTGAGAAAGTGCGCACTCAACTGGAAGTGTGGCGGCAGGCGGATGAGTGACAACATTGACTCGATGAAGGCAAAACCGGACGAGCCTGGGTTAGCGCGCTTCCAGCGTGCAGGACTTTAGGTCTCGACTGATGCCCGAATGCGTGAGCCTAGCACGCAAGATGCGTGCTAACCCAGGACAGGACGGACGAGGGAATTTTCTGGAAGACGAAACCCGGCGCGCGTTACAGCAGCTTTCAGTTGGGTGAGCAGGAATCACTCTCATTAACACCGCGATTGATCGCGGTGAATTCGGCGACTCAAAGTCAGGGAACTGTTTTAACAGTTTCCCCTGTCTTCGCCCTTCGACCTTCGATTCAGCGATGATTTGCTCGCCGATAATACGGGTTTGAAAGCAAGGAAACTGTTAAAACAGTTTCGGGTTCCGCGCTCTGGTTTTTCACCTCGATGAATCGAGGTGTTAATGAAAAGGTCGCG
Source organism: uncultured Clostridia bacterium (assembly GCA_964588615.1). Lineage (GTDB taxonomy): Bacteria > Acidobacteriota > Blastocatellia > UBA7656 > UBA7656 > UBA7656. The sequence goes on from CAZPQE010000139.1 coordinate 730, forward strand.
CCCACAGCATTCACCCTGTTCATCCATGTGCAATCCGCTGTAAAATGCCTGCATATCAACGAAGGAGCAGTTCATCATGGCAACAGTCATCAGCCCGCCAGAAAGACTCGTCACATTGTACGGAATCAGTTGGGAAACCTATAACCGCATCATCACCGAACACGGCGAAAGGGGCGGAACTCGGTTCACCTTCGACAACGGGAGGCTGGAAATTATGACGCTTTCATCTCGCCACGAAGAACCTAACCGCACGCTTGCCTTGCTTGTCGAAGTGCTGGCGGAAGAGTTTGACATCGATTTGCGGCGACTCGGCTCCACTACTTTCAGACGCGAAGACCTTCAGAAAGGATTCGAGCCTGACTCCTGCTTCTACATCCAGAATGCCGAATCAGTCAGAGGCAAAGACGAAATCGATCTCGCCTCAGACCCGCCGCCCGATCTCATCATCGAAATCGATATAACGAGCGAATCCCTTGACCGCTTTCCGCTATTTGCCGCAGTAGGCGTGATGGAAGTCTGGCGATTCGACAAAACTTCAGTCGTCTTCTTCCGACTCGAAGATGGCGAGTATCGAGAGATTCCCAACAGTCTGGCGTTTCCGCCTCTGACACCTGAAATCGCAACCCGTTTTCTCACCGAAAGCCTTACTGTGAAAAGCACCGCCTGGTTGCGCAGCCTCCGCGAGTGGGCGCGCTCTCACAAAGACTGATTCGGATTGGAAAAGAAGAGCGATTATCTCGACACAGTTAGCTTCAATGATTCGACATGGCGTATCATTATGCCAGACTGTGGAACGGAGAATCGTTTATGAGCGTCACTTTCGATCCGATGATGACAATCACTCTGCCCGAAGATATCGAATCACTTGTGCTGCGCCCCGGCCCGCCTGACTTCCGATACAGCGATGAAGAGTTCGCCCGTTTCTGCATCGAGTATCCCGATCTGCGAATCGAAATGAACAGCGCAGGCGAGATGATCGTCATGCCTCCTGTCACATCCGAAGGCGGGAAACGAAATTTCACTCTGACCGGGCGATTCTCGGCATGGGTCGAAAAGGATGGCACGGGCGTGGGCTTCGACTCATCCGCCGGATTCACTCTCCCCAACGGCGCGAAACGCTCGGATGTCTCCTGAATCAGGCGCGAGCGTTGGGACGCTCTGACCCGTGAGCAGAAAAATCAATTCGCTCCAATCTGCCCCGACTTCCTCGCGGAACTGCGCTCCAAATCAGACCGCCTCTCGTCCTTGCAGGAGAAGATGGAAGAATACATCGCCAACGGCACGCAAACGGGCTGGCTCATCGATCCGATAGAAAAGAAAGTTCACATCTACCGCCCCGGCGTCGAAGTCGAAGTGATCGAGAACCCTTCGACAATCTCAGGCGAAGGATCGATTGCAGGCTTCACCCTCAACCTCGACGGCATAATCGATTAGGTTTTGTCATTTGTCCTTCGTCCTTTGTTTCGACTGCTCGATTTAACGACGCGACTTCAGTGATCGAACATAAGACAAATGACAAATGACAAATGACCACTGACATTATTCATGTCTGAGCGCGTCGAGAGGATCGACCTTCGATGCTCTGCGCGCAGGCAGCCAGCAGGCCATAATCGCTACGGTCGCCAATAGCGCGGCGATGACCGTAATCGTCAAAGGATCAGTTGCGCTGACTCCGTAAAGGTGATTGGCCATCTCGCGCTGCCACGCTTCCTGGCTGAAATACTGACTGTCGAATAATCGCTTCAACCCGTAGGCGCACGCCGCCCCGACCACGAGTCCCGCAATCACAAGCTTCATGCCCTGCCATATCACCAGCCGCAGCACATCCGCAGAACGCGCTCCCAGAGCCATTCTCACGCCAATCTCCTGCGTGCGCTGCGCCACAGCATAAGCCAGCACTCCCGACAGTCCTAGGGTCGCAAGCAGCAGGGCGAGTATGCTGAAGAAACTCAGCAATCGCGCATAAAGCCGCTCCTGCGCCAGCGATTGCTCGGAGCGCGCCTCCTGAGTGGTGAAATCTGTTATGGGAATATCGCTGTCCATCTCGCGCACCGCCGCGCGCACTCCTTCTATGAGAGAAATCGGATCGGATGCCGCGCGCACGGAGAAATACATCTGGCCGATAGAAGCCGCCTCCTGCCGCCAGTGCGTGAAGAGAAGCGGCTCGATGCCTTCTCTCTGGCTGTTATATTTCGTGTCGGCGACTACGCCCACGATCTCTATTTCACCCTTGCTGTCCGATTCTCTGACGCGCTTGCCAATCGGGTCTTCGTCAGCGAAGAACCTTTTGCAGAATTCCTGATTGACTATTCCGACCTTCGTAGACTTGGCTGTATCCTGCGCATTGAAGCTGCGACCTCGCAGGTGGGAAATCTCAAGGGTCGAGAAATAGTTTTCGCGCACCACCTGTCGATTGGTTATATGCTCGGCGGCGGTCTTTTCACTCTCGCCCGGTAAAATGATATCCGTGTTCCACATGTAATGGGAGATCAGCGGGACGCTCCCGAAAGTCGCCGCCTGCGATCCGGGAATGGCATCCAACCGCGTGAAGAGTTGTTCGTAAAACTGCAAAAGCCTTTCGTCCTTGTACCCGGCCTGTTCGGGCTGCAAGGAAAAAAGGAGAAGGTTCTTTTGATTGAAACCCACATCGACCTGTTGCAGATTGCGAAGCGTGCGAATGAAGAGGCCCGCGCCGACCAACAGCAACAACGAAAGGGCTACCTGCGCGATGACCAGTCCTTTGCTCAGGCGCGACACCGCGCCCGTAGCGCGACGCCCCTGTTTGAGACCCGCGATCAGATCGGGACGGGTCGCTCTCCAGGCGGGCGCGATTCCAAACAGCAGACCTGTCAACAAAGATACTCCGAGCGTGAAGAGCAACACGCGCCAACTCATAACGGGTTCGACGCCGGGAGGCAGAAAAGCGGTGTCGCGGTCGGCAAGCGAGGCCAGAATGCTCTTGCCCCAGAAGGCCAGCAATATTCCCCCAGCGCCGCCGGCGGCGGCGAGCAGAAGACTTTCTGTGAGCAGTTGTCGGACGAGTCGCAATCGCCCCGCGCCTACGGCCAGCCTTACGGTTATCTCAGGCTCGCGCAACGCCGCGCGAGCGAGCAGGAGATTAGCCACATTGGCGCAGGCTATCAGCAGCACTATGGCGACTATGCCGAACAGTCCGTAGATCGTCGATGAATAATGGTTGCGAGTCTCCATAGCTCCGCGGCTGCCCGATTGGGCAAGCAGACGGGGATAATCTTTCGGCTCGATGGTCGCCGACTCGCCCTCTTTGCGCGGCGGCGGCATGATATCGAGCGCGGCTGCTTGAAACACGCCGTTCAAACTGTCGCGCGATTGTTCGAGAGTAGCTGCGGGTTTCAATCTCCCCATCATCAACAGCCACCAGATACCGGGCTTATTGGCTCTGGTTTCCGCGCGCTCTCCTGAAAGGAGCAGCTCGCAGGCTATGGGAATCGTCACTTCAGGGCGCTGATTGACCTGCAATGTGCCGACGAAATCGGGCGGCGCGACGCCGATTATGGCGAACGATATTTTGTTGAGCTTGATCTGCTGGCCGATGATCGCGGGGTTGGCATTGAATCGCTTCTGCCAATACTCGTGACTGAGCAGCGCGACAGGCGGCGAAGAAGCCCTGTCGTCTTCTTCCGTGATGGCTCGCCCCAGCAGAGGCTTGACTCTCAGGCCCTCGTAATAGTTGCCGGAAACGGCCTGCCCGCTGATGACCTCCGCCTGATCGTCTGCGACGGCGGTCAGATCGTAAAGCGGGCCGAAGGCGAATAAGCTTTCGAGCGGACTATCAGGGTCAGCGATCTGACTCTGGCGCATTTTTTCAAACGTGTCGTAGCGAAAGATCGATGCGCCGCGCAGCCCTGACGGGCTGCGGTTGAAGGTGCCTCTCATACTGTTGGTTCTGAACGAAAGACCGGACTGCCATTCGAAGAGCGCGAGGCGATGAGGTTCTTCGACCGGCAGCGTTTTCAGAAGGACAGTATCTACGAGGCTGAACAGTGCGGTGTTTGCGCCTATGCCGAGAGCGAGAGAAAGCACGGCGACGGCGGTGAAGATTTTATGTTTGAGCAGCATCCTTATTCCATAACGCGCGTCCTGAAACATTTCGTCCTCCAGTCTTTGAGGTTGCAGCGCGAGCGCGTCCCAAAACGCGCCCAGAGAGCGACATGTCAAATCGAATTTCGCTCGCCAGTCGAGTCGGTTCCATTCTTCGAGCATCCGTTCGCGGTGGCGGAGTTCCCCTTCCCACTCCCCGCGCCAGTCCGAGCGAAGACGGCGAGGAACTATCAGGCCGATCACTCGGATCAGCCGGAGCCAGAAGCGAAACCGGGTTGTTTGAGTTGAATCAGCCATCGTCACCACATGGTTTTCGTGTATAATCCCGGAAGAGGTAAACGACCATGCGAACTGCTTACATCGTAACCGGAACGCTCAATGAGGATCAGACCGTAACATTGGACGAAGCCTTGCCGCTCGGCCCTATGAAAGTGCGGCTGTCGGTCGAACCGCTTGCGCCGAAACAGTCGCGGACGCACGATGAAATCATCGCCGAAATCCGGGAGCAGCAGCAAAAACGCGGCTATCAGCCTCCTACCCGCGCCGAAGTTGACGCTTACTTGAAGGCAGAACGCGATAGCTGGGATGAGTGACGATGCGTTATTACCTCGACTCCGCTCCCATAATCTACATCGTCGAAGATGTCCAGCCTTACTCACTGTGCCTATACTGTTGAAGACTGCCAACGACAGAGCCTTCGCTCGACAGAATTCGATATGCCGGATACGCGGATAATCCTGCCGCCCCGCCTGAGCGCGCAAAACCTGCGCGTCGTCCTCAAGTATTTCGAGGCCGCTGCTCGGTAGAGCGCAGCAGAATGGAAGCTTGCGCTGGAGGCTTTCGACCTGCTGGCACATGCCACACTCATCACAGGAAGACGGCGCAGGAGTTTCAGGCAGTTTTACAAAAGCTATGTGGAAGACCGTTATGCAGATGGATTTCTGGCCGACCTGCTGGCGGCAGATGATCCTCGAACAAAGGGCGACCTCTTGCAGCGCGAAATATCCGCCACAATTCTCGCCCGTCTGGAACAGGAAGGTTTGTACAGCGACGATATAACGGATTCCGAATATCTGGCAGCTTACTGTTTGTCCTGGTGGACAGGGTTTGCGCGCGGCTACAGATTCGAAGTTGCGATCTTCAGCGAGTTGCAAAATGAAGGAATAAAATTCGCCGCGCACGATCTGCGCGTGCGCGCCGAGCGGCTCTCGCCTTACGACCTGATAGTCGATAAACGGTTGGGAGAGATCAGGCACACGACCTACTTTCTGCATACGGCGCGCTCGCTGCCTCTGAAATGCGATTTCTACATCACCCGGCTCTACGATGCGCGCCATCGTCGTTACTCGCAAATCGTAATTCTGACCCAGGAAGCGTGGGAGGATTTGAACGGAGAGGTGACAGCGGCTAAACTCGAAACTGCCGCTGATTTTTTTCCTGAGCCTGTGCAGATCATGTTCGAGAATCGCCGATTCATCATCCTCACCTTCGAGTCGTGGAAAGAGAGGGTGAAGCGGCGGCAGAGGATTTGAAGTATGAGCAAAAAACGCTTTGACAAAGCATTTGCCGGATTCATTCGACGAGGCGAAGAGAAGATCACGCCGCAGACTTTCTTTCAGACGCTGGCTGAAATCGAGCGCGAGCGAACGCAAAAGACCATAGAACTGCGAGCCGATATAGTTGACGGGCAGTTGCAGTTCGCCCCTTCGCCGGATATTTCCGTTCGCGGAAACGAAATAATAGTTGGACGGCAACGAATCGTCGTTCATGTTTCGTCCGGAGATTGACACTCCAAAGGGCGTGACTGTCGCGGAATTCAGATCGAACCAAACCATTTCCCATTCCCCTCGCCAGTCGCGTCGAAGGCGGCGAGGGACTATCAGGCCGATTGCGCCTATCAATCGCAGATGAAAATGGAACGGCTTTCCTGCCATGCGATTTCTGAGAGACATCACATCAACCCTTCGCCTTCGAGCCTTTGAAGGCGACCGGAATTTCACCCTCGCTCCGGGCCGGGTTTGCGCAAAGGCGCGGGCGCGGATCGAGCAAGCAGGCGATATCGCCTGACGGCTTCTTCCAAAGCCTCTTTTCCTTCGCGAGTGAGATCGTAATACTTGCGCGCAGGTCTTTGTTCCTTCCTCGCCACGCTCTCCTTTTCCCATCGGGATTCGACAAGCCCCGCATCTTCAAGTCGGCGAAGCGACGGATAGACTGTTCCGCTGGGCAATCCCGTCACGTCCATGATGTCGAACCCATGTCGATAGCCGTTGGCAAGAGTCTGCATTATGACCGCCGCCGTGTAAGAGATGTACGATTTCGAACTCATAGCCTTCCTCTGCTCCAACTGTAGATAATTACTCATATAGATTACTACATAGGATGTCGAAAGAAAAAGCTAATAAAGCGATGGGGATGAAACAGTCTGCTTGAATCGAAGGGGTCTTCTGCGAACTGCTCTTTCACCGCCGAGACGCCGAGCGCGCAGAGCGGGCGCAGAGAAGAGATTCTGCGAGAAGAGTCCTTTGCGCGGGGGATTTTCAACCCCTTGTTTTTCGAGCAGGAAGTTTTGCGAAAAAGACGAGCCGATATTTTTGCCTTGTAACTCCTCAGCCGCATAGCGGCGTTTGAGTTTAGCCGCGTACTTTAGCGCGCGGTGGATCTCGATCTCGTCGCGCGAGCGACGCGGATATCTGTTCTGACCATCCCGTGCGCTAAAGCACACGGCTACATTCAGGTCGTCGCTAACGCGACTGAATAGTTATTTTTGCCTTATTCGCACCTGAGCGCCGTGATCGGATCGACACGGGCTGCGCGTCGCGCGGGAACGTAACACGCAAGCAATGCGACGAAGATTAAAAGCGCGGCCACTCCCGCAAAGGTCAAAGGGTCAGCCGCGCTCACTCCGAACAAAAGACCCTTCATCAGTCGAGTCAGAGACAAGGCCGCCGCAAGCCCCGCGCCTACGCCTGCCGATGCAAGCGCCATCCCCTGACCGACGACCATCTTCAGCACATCCCTGTAACTGGCTCCCAGAGCCATCCTCACGCCTATCTCCCGCGTGCGCTCAGTGACCGAATACGACATCACTCCATAAATTCCAACTGCCGCAAGCAGCATCGCGGCTGAGGCGAAGACGGCTATCAGCATCATCAAAAACCGTCGCTGCGAAACCGACTCCCTCATGATTTCATTCATCGAGCGAATGTCGTAAACCGGAAGCTCGCTGTCTACCGATCTGATCTCTGATCGCATGGCTGAAGCGAGAGAAGACGTGTCGCCCGTGGTGCGAGCCACATAAATGACATTGGGACGCGAGCGCGGATATTGAAACATCTGCATGTAAACCGTCGGTTTGGTTTCCGCTTCGAGCGAAGAGATTTTCACGTCCGCCACGACTCCCACGACCGTCAGCCACGCATCCGGCCAGCCGCCCCACATGATGCGCTTGCCCAGCGCGTCCTCATCGGGCCAGAAGGCGCGCGCCATCGTCTCGTTGATTGCGATGACAGGAGTTGCGCCTTCGCGGTCTTCTGATGTAAAAGTGCGACCGCGTTTCAACTCGATCCCCATGGCCCGGAAATAATCGTCGCTCACTATCGCGCCGTTGGCGATGTTGATCGAATCCGCGCCTCGGTCTTCCAGGATGAATCCGATAGTCCAGTCTCCGACGAGCGGCAGAGTGGAAGCCGCGCCGACTTCTTTCACTCCCGGAAGCGCGGACAGTCGTTCAAGCACTTCGCGATGCGCGGCCTTGCTCTGCTCAGGTTTCGGATAGCGGGCGCGCGGAAAAGTCGTTTGCGCGATGACTACTCCTTCCGGGTTGAAGCCCGGAGGGACGCGAAGCAATCTGATGAAGCTGTGAATGAGCAGTCCCGCGCCTGTGAGCAGAACCATAGCTGATGCGATTTCGAAGACGACGAGAAGAGAACGCAATCTTTTGCCCTCGCGCCCGCGGCTCGTTCGCCCGGACGATTCCTTGAGCGATTCGTTGAGATTGACGCGACGAATCTGAAAAGCCGGAGCGAGACCGAATGCGATGCCTGTCAGCATCGACACCAGAATAGTGAATCCTAAAACCGCAGGGTCGAGACTCGCTTCATCGAGTCGCGGCACATCCGAAGGGCCGAATCTCGCGAGTAGATCAATTGCCCACGAAGCAGCAAGCAATCCTGCTAATCCGCCTGCGAGCGCGAGCAACACGCTTTCGGTGAGCAACTGTCGAGCGATGCGCCCCGTGCTTGCGCCCATGGCGGCGCGGATAGCCATTTCTTTCTGCCTCGCGGCTGCGCGAGCGAGCAGAAGATTAGCGACATTGGCGCAGGCTATCATCAACACGAATCCGACCGCTGCGAGCAGCGCCAGAAGAAACGGGCGCACTCTTTTCACCAGTCGCTCTTCGAGTTTGATCACGGAAGCCGTAACATCGTTGTTGTTTTTGTAGAAGTCGGGGTGCTGCTGCTGAAATCTCTCGGCGATCGATTCGATATTGGCCTGGGCCTGAGCAAGAGTCACACCCAGCTTCAATCTGCCGATGATTCCGTAATCGTAGCTGTCGGCGCGCCCACCTTTTTCCTTATCGGTCATCGCAAGCGGAATCCACAGATCGGTCGCTTCGTCAAAAGAAGACTGGATGTGAAGGAACCGAATCGCCGAAGGCATCACGCCTATGATGGTGTAAGGTTTTTCATCGAGGCGAACGGTCTTGCCTATGATGTTTTCATCTGAGCCGAAATGATTTTGCCAGAGGCCGCGGCTTATGAGAGCGACATTGTTTTTGTCGGGCCGATCTTCTTCTTCCGAAAACAGGCGACCGTGCAGGGGCGAGATGCCGAGCATCGGAAAAAGAGAAGCCGAGACGCGAGCGGCCTGAATGCGCGCGGCTTCGCCCTGCCCTGTGAGATTGAGACTGATATCGGTGTAACCCGCGACTGCGGAAAAGACTTCGTTGCCTTCGGTGTAATCGACGAATTCGGCTCCTGAAACCGAAGCGAGGTGGAGACCGAGTTTCGGAAGGCTTTGCTGCACGATCACCAATCGATCGGATTCGGGGTAGGGAAGCGGGCGCAGGAGGACGGCGTTGATGATGCTGAAGATGGCGGTGTTCGCGCCTATGCCGAGAGCCAGAGCGATGACGGCCAGCAGGGTAACGGCAGGTTGAGATTTGAAGACGCGAACGGCGTATCGCAGGTCTTGCGCAAGAGTCTGCATAAGGTTTCCTCTCGGTGACGAAATGGCGAGCGAATAAGAAAAACAAGCCGTGTGCCATTGCGGGCACAGGAGAAAAATGTTCGATTGACGGAGGTTGATTGAGGAAGCGGCGATCGAGGTGTGCGGTTGTGGGATGGAGGTTTCCCGGAATTGGAAAGCGTATCGTCTGGAATGAAGCTACCGCAGCGCGGTAAAATGCCGACTGGCTGAAAGGGAGAACTCGTATGGCAACAGTCATCAGCCCGCCTGAAAGACTCGTCACCCTCTACGGCATCAGTTGGGAAACCTATAACCGCATCATCGCAGAACACGGCGAAAGGGGCGGAACTCGGTTCACCTTCGACAATGGGAGGCTGGAGATCATGGTGCTTTCACCGCGACACGAAAAACCCAACCGCGCGCTTGCTGCGCTCGTCGAAGTGCTGGCCGAAGAAATGGAGATCGATATCGAACGACTCGGATCGACTACCTTCCGACGCGAAGACCTGCAAAAAGGATTCGAGCCTGACTCCTGTTTCTATATTAAAAACGCCGAAGCGGTCAGAGGCAAAGACGAAATCGATCTCGCCTCAGACCCGCCGCCCGACCTCATCATCGAAATCGATATAACGAGCGAATCCCTTGACCGCTTTCCGCTATTTGCCGCAGTAGGCGTGATGGAAGTCTGGCGATTCGACAAAACTTCAGTCGTCTTCTTCCGACTCGAAGATGGCGAGTATCGAGAGATTCCCAACAGTCTGGCGTTTCCGCCTCTGACACCTGAAATCGCAACCCGCTTTCTCACCGAAAGCCTGACGATGAAAAGCACTGCCTGGTTGTGCTGCCTCCGCGAATGGGCGCGCGAACAGAAGGCAAATTGAAAAAAGCAAAAGGTAAAAGTAGAACGACGCGCAGAGCTTGAGAGGCAGTGAAGGTTTTTGCCTTATTCATACCTGAGCGCGACCTGTGGATCGACTTTCGTAGCCCGCCGCGCCGGAATCCAGCACGCAAGGGCCGCAATCGCTGCAAGCAACGCAGTCGCTCCCGCAAAGGTCATCGGGTCTGCCGCGCTCACCTCGAAGAGAAGGCTGTTCATCAATCGGGTCAGGGCTATGGCTCCCGCAAGCCCCACCCCCGCGCCTGCAGTCGCCAGCCCCATCCCGCGCTTCATGACCCACTTCAAAATGTCGCCCGACTGCGCACCCAGCGCGCGCCTGAGGCCTATCTCCGAAGTGTGCTGGCTTACGAAATATGAAAGCACGCCGTAGACCCCTATGGCGGCAAGCAGCAGCGCGAGGCCGGCAAAAATGGCAAGCAGCATCATACCCGTCCGCCGCTGTCCGACTTCTTCGCCCAGCACCTCCTCCATCGTTCGGATGTTCGATACCGGTTGATCCGGATCAATCGCATGAATCTCATCGCGGGCTGCGGCTGCGATCATCATCGGATCGACGGAAGTGCGGATGACCAGATCGCGCGGCGCGAAGAAGCGATGAGTCTTCACCTGCCGGTAAGGAAAATACATCTCGGCTTTGACCGGCTCGGAAGCCCCCATCTGCCGCACATCCTTCACCACGCCGACTATCGTCAGCCAGGGGTGAGTGGAACCGGCAGGGCCGAACTTGAACCGCTTGCCGAGCGCGTCGCCGTCGGCCCAGTACTGGCGGGCCATCGTCTCGTTGACAATGGCTACCGCAGATTGCTCGCCGTCGGTCTCGTCGAAATATCTTCCTTCGACAAGCCCTATCCCCATCGTCTTCAAATAACCGGCGCTGATCTGACGATGGAGAGCGTCGTTTACTTCTCCACGCTCGATCGGTCGGCCTTCGATGGTGATGCCATTGCTCGCGCCTTTCCATTCCAGCGGAACCGATGTGGTGTACCCGGCAGAGACCACTCCCGGAATAGACTGCAGGCGCTCAAGCGCCTGATCGTAGAAAGCCGTGCGTCGCGCAGGCTCGCGGTATTTGTATTCGGGCAGCCCGGTCCTCATCGTCAACAGGCTTTCGGGTCTGAGTCCATCATACTGCCCGTAGAGGTTCATCACCGTGCGAATCAACAATCCCGCGCCTGTGAGCAAAACGAGCGCGATAGCGATTTCGCCTGCGACCATAGCGCTCTGCAACCGGCGGATGCGCAGGCTTGCGCCCGCGCGGGTGTTCTGCTTGAGCGCCTCGTTCAATTCTATCCGCGAAGTTTCGAGCGCAGGCGCAAGCCCGAAGACGAGTCCCGCGATGAGCGAGACGGCGAGCGTGAAGAAAAGCGTCTGCCAGTCGAGTTCCAGCGTGGCAGTCAGCTTCATTTGGGGAGGGATGAGCAGTCGAAGAAAATCGAAGCTCCACCAGGCCAGCGCGAGTCCTGTCGCTCCCCCGGCCACTGATAGCAGCGCGCTTTCAGTGAGCAACTGACGAATGATCCGCCCGCGACCGGCTCCCAGAGCCACGCGCACAGCTATCTCTCTCCTGCGCCCGACCGAGCGCGCTATCAGCAGGCTTGCGATGTTGGCGCATCCGATCATCAGCACGAGGCCGACTGCGCCGAGAAGCAGCAAGAGCGCGCGACGGCTCTCGCCTGCAATTTCGTCTTTGAGAGGAACGACCACCGCTCCCAGTTTGCCTGCGTCATTGGGGAAATCGCGGGCGATGCGCCGCTGAATGGTCTCGATGTCGGATTGAGCCTGCTCCATCGTCACTTGAGGCCGAAGCCGCGCGACGACTTCGAGGTAATGATCGCTGCGGTTGGCCATCTCTTCTGCTGTCGCGGCCAGCGGAACCCACAACCCGACATAGCTTGCGAGGAACTGAAACTGCGCGGGCATCACGCCGATGACGGTGTGCTTTTCATCGTTGAGCAGGATGTCGCGGCCAAGTATCGAATGCTCACCTCCATAGCGGCTTTGCCATAGCTGATAACTGAGTATGACGGTCTTGGCCGCTTCCGGGCGGTCGTCATCAGGCGAGAACGCGCGACCAATCTGAGGACGGACGCCGAGTAGAGGGAAGAAGCCAGCGGTGACGCCATAGCCAATTACTTTTTGAGGCTCTCCGTCGCCGATGAGGTTGAAGCCTCGCGTGTCGAGCGCGGCCATATCGGTGAAGACCTGATTTTGGGTTTTCCAGTCCAAGTAGTTTGCTGGCGCGGGAGTGTTGCGGGGAAAGCCTATGAAGGAAGCGTCTTCCCACACGCGCACCAGTCGATGAGGATCATCGAAGGGAAGAGGGCGAAT
>CAZPQE010000140.1:0-13206 GCA_964588615.1 uncultured Clostridia bacterium
CGCAACCTTCGCGCCGCATGCCCCATATCGGAGCAGAATCGTTCTATCTCGGCCTGGGTCATCGTGTGGCCTTCCGGTTTGCCTGCCCAGTTGATCCCTGAAGGGCTGATACGTCCGGGCCACTTCTCGCCCGTTGGGCTGATGAACAGGCTGCTGTCTCCTTCCTGTCCCTGTCTTGCCGAGCACGTGCCGTCGTGTCCGATTTCAGCGGCTATCCTGCAGCCGTTTCCGACTCGGTGAACCGCGTCGGCAATCTTTCTGAGTCCGGGTATGAATCGGTCGTCGTAGGCGCATACGTGAGTGCGCTTCTTGCCATAGTGCATCACCGCCATGTAACCGGTGATCGTCAGCCCCACGCCTCCTTCTGCATAAGCGCGATGAATTCGAATCATGTCGTCGTTGACTTCTCCGCTCACCGTTCCTCCCCCTTCATAAGCCGCAGAGCGGATGATTCGATTCTTGAGCGTCATCCTGCCGATTCGCCCCGGAGAAAAAATTTTGTAGCCGGAGCGGTCAAAGGCGCGCTCCGCGACAGCTTCGACGCCTGCCGGCGCGGCTGTGATTGCGACTGATCCGGCGGCTACCATTTCGATGAACTGCCGCCGGGTGGTTTTCGAAGTTTTGTCCTGATCGCTCATTGCAGTTCCTCCCAGATGACTCGTCTGATGGGCGACTCTCGGATGGTTGACTGCCGGTCACCCTCGGCAGGGGATGTTGTCAGGTTTGATAATGCTCTGCGCGCAGGCCGTCTGTTGGCAGGCATCCGATTGGCCGGAGCCTCAACGCCGCGAACGCTAATATCGATTCGCGCCTTTGGCTGCGTTATCGATCACCTTGCCCAGATCGCCTTTGAACGTGTTGTCGCGGCTGTCCCTGCTGAGAGCCAGAGTCGTCTCCGCGCCGAGTTTGACGAGCGATTGGCCCAGATCGAACTGATTGCCGCGCGAAGCATTCGTCACCCGCTCGCCCGGAAACAGGATTCCGTATTTGCTCACTCGCCCCTCGAAGGTGTTGCCCGCGAATACTGAGTTGTTGAGCGCGGCTCCCATGTCGCGACCGGCCAGAGGCCCGAATCCGCCGATGGTCACGGCCCCCGGCGGATACTCGTCGTTGTGCGATTCGAAGCGAAACCGGTTGCCGGTGATTCTGAAGTTATCGCCGCTGATGCCGAGGCCCCAGCCTTTTCCTCTTTTGGTTATGTCGTTGTTTTCGATTATCACCGCATCGACGCCCAGATTTCCGCATATCAGGACTGCGTAAGAAGACGGCCACCTCTGACCGGGCGTGCCTGTGATATCGATTCGGTTGCCACTCACGATGATTTTGGCCGGCGCGGTCGCGGCCTCCCGGTCGCCTTTGCCCGAATTGCCATAGCGATTGCCGAGAATCTCTATCGCTTCATCGATTCCGGTGATAGTGTTGTTGACCACTCGCACCGTGTCGTGATTCGAGTAGAAAACGCCCAGCAGTTGTTCATCGTCGGCCAACTCTCTCTGGTAGCCGCCCAACTCCACGAGGCAGTTTTCGACCGTGAAATTCCCTCGCGCCTTCACCCCCGTAGTCCATAAGGCATGGACGAATCGAATGCGGCCCGCGAGCGCGGTGTTGACCGGATTGCTTATGCGACAGGAGCGGAACTCGAATCCGGGGCAGGAGACGATGAAGATGACTTCGCAGGCCCACTCGCGGAACCATATATTTTCAAACACCGCCGGATGATCGTTTTCGATGGCGATGCGAAAGGGGCCGCTTTCGAGTGCGCCGCCGACTCCGGGATCGATGACTTCGCCTCCGCCTCTGATCACCGTGCGCCACGTGCTGCCTTCCTTTTTGCCTGTGACGCGCACTCCCCGCCGCATCCACACCGTTCGACGAGGCGACGCGGCTCCATCTCCGAGAAAGAAAACGCCTGCTGCGAGAGCGACCGTGCCGCCTGTGGACGCATTGTCGAAGGCCCATTGAAGATTTCGAAAATCTTCCGGGTCATTGCGCGGGCGAACCTGTATCGCGTTCGCGCCAACGGCTACGACGATGTTTTTCGGATCGGGATTGGCAGCGCCCTTCAAATCCGCCTGAAGGATGCCCGGCGTCTCAGGGCAGACCGGACAGAGTCGGAGAGCAGGGGCGGAGATTGCGATCGAGATGAGGCAAAGGAATGTCTTCATCTTTTCCCTCCCGAAAAAGGCTGATAGACGCCTGGGCGATTGAAACTCGGTGCGGTGGTGTAAGGCGGATGCCGACTGCTCTGCATCCTTTTCCGGTCGCCAGACTTTTTATCGCGCCGAGAGGCCGGCCTTTCTCTGTCTCCTGATCCGGGGACGTGAAACAGCCGGACATGACTCAGCGGCCACTGTATGGGCAGATGGTAGCAGACAATCAGACGCGATGCTGTGCGTCGTGTCACATATAGACAGGAGGCTGGACATCGCCTCCGACTGAAGCGTAGCCTGTGCCTGTATGCCGAGAGTTTTGCTTCTTCTGCCGACGACGACTTATCGAACCAAAGCATTCATCGATGCCGCGCTGCGCCTCGGTGTGGATGTCACCGCCGCCGCCGAAAAGATGAGCACGCTCGAAACCGAGAACTCTTCGACTATGCTCACGCTCGATTTCCTCGATCCCGCCGAGGCCGCCGCCGCCAAACATTTCGCTGAACAATATCCAATCGATGCCGTCATCGCCGTAGATGAAGACACCGCCGTTGCCGCTACTTTCATAGCCGCCGCGCTCGGTCTTGCGCACAATCCGTTTCACGCGACTCAGGCCGCAAAGCATAAGAGAATCATGCGCGAAACGCTCCGACGCGCAGAGGTGCGCTCTCCGCGCTTTTTTCATTTCACGCTCGATGACGATATCGAAGCGATAGCTCGCGCGGTCGTTTATCCCTGCGTGGTCAAACCTGTTTTCCTGTCGACGAGTCGCGGGGTGATGCGCGCCGATGACGAGTCGGAGTTCGTCGCGGCAGTCCGCCGACTCGAAGGCATACTGGCGATCAAGGACGTGGCGCGTCGCGGAGGAGACGCCGCGCGCGAAGTGCTCGTCGAAGAATTCGTTGCGGGCCGTGAAGTCGCCCTCGAAGGTCTCATCACCGACGGGCGATTGAAGACGCTGGCCATATTCGACAAGCCCGACCCGATGGACGGCCCGTTCTTCGAAGAGACCATCTATGTCACTCCCTCGCGCCTGCCTGAGTGGGCGCAGCGGGAAATAATCGAAACCACGCAGGCGGCCATAAGCGCGATGGGGCTTGAGCGCGGCCCCGCGCATGCCGAATTGAGAGTCAACGATCAGGGCGCGTGGGTGATCGAAGTAGCCGCCCGCGCCATAGGCGGACTCTGCTCTCGCGCATTGCGTTTCGGCGAAGGCGTCTCTCTCGAAGAACTGATTCTTCGTCACGCTTTAGGCGAAGACGTGTCGGGCCTAGAGCGCGAAGACATCGCTTCAGGCGTGATGATGATCCCCGTTCCGCGCGCAGGCATATTGAGAGAAGTTCGCGGAGTCGAGCAGGCCCGCGCCGTCGCGCACATCGAAGACGTAATCATCAGCGCGCACATTACTCAGCAGATAGCTCCGCCGCCTGAAGGGGCGAGCTACCTCGGATTCATATTCAGCCGCGCCGCCACAGCCGATGAAGTGGAAGCGGCATTGCGCCTCTCTCACTGTATGATCGAATTCGTCATCGAGCCGTCCGGCCTTTGATCGATCACATCAGGACGGTTAAGCTATCAGAGCATGGGAATTCTGAAAGACAACCCTGAATCGATTCTGCTCATATCCTGCTACGAGCTCGGGCATCAGCCGGCAGGCATCGCAAGCCCGGCAGGATTTCTTCATCGCGCAGGATACAATGTCGCTTCGCTCGATGTTTCAGTCGAGGGATTCGACGCCGACAGAATCCGCCGCGCCCGCTTCATCGGCGTATCGGTCCCTATGCACACGGCTCTGCGACTGGGCGTGAAAGTCGCCCAGGAGATTCGCCGTCTCAACCCCGATTGCCACTTATGTTTTTATGGGATGTACGCGCATCTCAACGGCGATTATCTGCTCGGTCGGGTCACCGACTCGATCATCGGCGGAGAGTTCGAAGAGTCGCTCACCATGCTTGTCGAAGCGATTGACGCAGGCGGCGAAACAGATATCGATGGAGTGACGACTGAAAACCAGAGGTCAGGGGTCAGGGGTCAGGGGTCAGGAGCCGGGGAAATGGATGTCGACGGGGTGACGACTAAAAACAGAAAGTCGCTGCCTGTGCTTTCTCATCTCGATTTTGCCGCGCCTGACCGCCGCAGCCTGCCTGCGCTTGATCGATACGCCAAACTCGAATTCAAAGGCGAGCAGATACTCACCGGCTACACCGAAGCGAGTCGGGGTTGTCTGCACTCTTGCGCGCATTGCCCCATACCGTCGGTTTATCAGGGCCGTTTCTTCGCCGTGCCGAGTCAAATAGTGATGGAAGACATTCGTCGTCTGGTCGCCGCAGGCGCGAGGCATATCACATTCGGGGATGCGGATTTTCTCAACGGGCCGACTCACTCGCTGCGCATCGCCCGCGCCATGCGCGCAGAGTTTCCGCATCTCACTTTCGACTTCACCGCCAAAATCGAGCACATACTCAGGCATAGTGAATCGTTCGCCGAATTCGCCCGGACGGGATGTCTGTTCATCGTTTCAGCGGTCGAGTCGTTAAGCGACACTGTGCTTGCTCGCCTCGATAAAGGCCACACGCGGGCGGATGTCGAAGAGGCGCTTTTCATATTGCGCAGCGCGGGGATAGCTCTTCGCCCGTCGTTTGTGGCCTTTACGCCCTGGACGACTATAGACGACTACATCGAGATGCTTGAGTTCATCTCCTCGAATGATCTCATCTACCATGTGGACCCGGTTCAGTATTCGATCCGTTTGCTCGTGCCGCCCGGATCGCTTCTGCTTTCGAGCCAGGACGCGGGCTTGTGGCCTGGGCGTTTGAATCAGGAGGCTTTCACTTACGAGTGGCGACACCCTGATCCGGGAATGGATGAGTTGCACGCGGAGGTGAGCCGCGCGGTCGAGCTTGCGGCGATGAGAAGTGAAGACGCGATGGAGACTTTTTATCGAGTTCGTGAGATGGCTTATGCGGCGCGAGGCGAAGGGTCGCCTTTGAGAGCGAAAGAGATTTCGCCTTTGCGATTGCGTCCGCCTCGATTGACTGAAGCGTGGTTCTGTTGAGCGGAGCCTACGCGGGACCAGTTCGGTCCCTTGGAAAAGCGGGCGGGGATTTAACGCAACTTCGACTTCCTGAGCCGATGGTTTATAATTTCGGCGGCAATAATAAGAAGGAGGAAAAGACATGTCAGCAACGATGGAGATAAGGATAAGAGCCGATGTCGATCCGCAGGATATCAGCGTTTGCCGGTTCACGGTTGATCGCCTCGTGCATCAGGGGAGCGCGCTGTTTGACAATGTGAAAGATGCGCAGGGCACGATCGCTGAAAACATACTTCGCATCCCCGGCATCGCCAAAGTCTCACTAAACGAAAACGTGGTGAGCGTGGTTCAATCGGGCGGGCAGGACTGGCGCCAGATCGGAAAGCGGATCGGTTCGGCCATTCGCGCTTTCATCAATCCGCCTCCGCCTATCCCTGAAGGCCAGTTGCTTTCGCCCGATCAGTTGAGGGCGCGCATACAGCAGATATTCGACGAACAGATAAATCCCGGAGTGGCGTCTCACGGCGGCTTCGTCGAACTGCTCGACGTTCAGGACGACAACGTCTACATACGCATGGGCGGCGGATGCCAGGGCTGCGGCGCGGCGGATGTCACTCTGAGGATGGGCATAGAGCGGCTCATACGCGAAGGCGTCCCGCAGGTGCGCGAGATATTCGACGCCACCGATCACGCCGCAGGTCAGAACCCATTCTATGCGCCTTCGAAGTAGTCGGGATCGAATCGAGGGGCAGCCCCGCGCTGCCCCTCAAGTTTTGAACTTGCAACTCTGACGGATTGCGGAACACCGAATGGCCATAACCACCGATCAGGTTTCTTCTCCGCCCGTAACCAAAAAAGAGATACTCGGCTGGTGCATGTACGATGTCGCCGACTCTGCATTCACAACCGTAATCGTCACCGCCCTCTACGCGCCCTACTACAGCAAGATCGTCGTCAGCGACCCGCAGAGGGCCGATTTCCTCTGGGGACTCGGAGCGTCAATCTCCGAAGTCATCGTCGCTCTCCTTGCTCCGATACTGGGCGCGATAGCCGATTTTTCAGGCAGCCGGAAAAAGTTCCTCGCCGCCTGCGCCGTCACCATCGTCTTTTTCACGGGCGCGCTCTATTTCGTCGGGCCGGGCATGGCGGCCTGGGGATTGGGGCTTTACATCATCGCCAACATAGGATTTGCCGGAGGGGGAGTCTTCATCGACAGCTTCCTGCCGGGCATTTCCAACGAATCGAACGCCGGTCGCATATCGGGACTCAAGTGGACTATGGGGTATGCCAGCGGACTTGTGGCCGTAGCTCTGTGCCTGCCGCTTGCCGACAACATAGTCGATAATCCCACGTCCCAGCAGTTGTCGCTTGCGCGCCTCATCCCTGTGGTCGTCGCCGTCTATTACGCGCTTGCAGTCATCCCCACTTTCATTTTTCTGCGCGAGCGCAGCAAGCCTCAACCGTTGCCTGCGGGCCAAAACTATGTGACCGTCGGGTTCCGACAGCTTCGACGCACGCTGGGCCACATACGCCGCTACAAGGAATTGTTCAAGCTGCTGATTGCTTTTCTCGTCTACAACGACGGAGTGGTGACAGTGATTTATTTCGCGGCGCTGTATGCCAGCAACACGATAGGATTCACCACCGGCGAGATCACCAAAATGTTTATAGCCATGAACGTGGTTGCGGCAGCCGGAGCCTTCGCCTTCGGCTGGGTGGCCGACGGCATAGGCCAGAAGCGAACGATAATGATTTCGCTTACGGTCTGGCTTGCGGCGGTCGTGGTCGCTTACTTATCTTATTCGAAGGGAAGTTTTTACATCGTCGCTACTCTTGCAGGCATAGGGATGGGATCGTGCCAGTCGGTGACGCGAAGCCTGGTCGCGCTGTTTACGCCGAAAGAAAATGCGGCAGAGTTCTTCGGCTTTCTGGGCATTGCGGGCAAGGCTCTGGCTTTCCTCGGCCCGCTGGTGTTCGGCACAATATCGAATGCCACTGGCAGCCAGCGCCCTGCGATACTCGCGATAGGCATCTTTTTCGTCGTCGGCATGTTTTTGCTTTCGTTCGTCAACGAACAACGCGGCAAAGAAGCGGCCAGAATTCCTGTGACCGACTAACTGAGGTTTGTGTCAGTGTCCTTCGCGCGCCAACTCAAATTTCATCGAGCGATCAGCCGACTGCCTGCATCGCTCTTTGTGTGCCTGCTGCTGACGGTCTCGCTCTCGGCGCGAGAAGAAGCTCAATCACCTACGGCCATACTCGGAGCCTTCGGCGATGAAGTCACTCTCATCGAATCGCGGCTTTCGGAAAAGCGCGAGCATAAAATCCAGGGAATAACTTTTTTCACCGGAAAACTCAGTGGTCGCCCCGTAGTGCTGGCGCGTTCGGGCGTGGGCAAAGTCAACGCCGCAATGACGACGACTCTGCTAATCGAGCACTTCAAGCCGCGCGAGGTCATCTTCACCGGCATAGCCGGAGCGATAAACCTCGAACTCTTTCCCGGCGATGTGGTCATAGCCGCCCGCGTAGCTCAACACGATTTCGGAGCCGCTCTGCCCGACCGCTTCGAGCATCGCGGAGCGCCGAACCCGATTGACGGGAAGCGCAATCCCGTTTTCTTTCCCGCAGACCCGCGCCTGCTTGCCGCCGCCGAAAAAGTCGCCGCGCGAGTGGAGTTCGACGCGATAAAAATCGATGGCGCGGAGCGAAAGCCTAAGATAATCAGAGGCGTGATCGTCACCGGCGATGCGTTCATTTCGTCGCCTGAGAAGAAGGCTGACCTGAGAAAGGCTCTGGGAGCCGATGCGGTGGAGATGGAAGGCGCGGCGGTGGCTCAGGTGTGCTGGCAGCAGCAGGTGGCATGCCTCATCATTCGCAGCCTCAGCGACCGGGCCGACGCCAACGCCCAGCGCGACTTCGCAAATTTTTATTCTGTGGCCGCGCAGAATTCAGCGCGTCTTGTCGCCGCGATAGCCGAGCAGTTGTCCGGTTCATCTGTCGGCAGGCAGCAATGAACGATCATTTCTCTCGATTGGAGCAACACGACCGTGCAGGAAGCAATAGCTCGCGTCTCTTCCTCGCTGTTCGGAGACCCTCGCCGCTCATCGCTCGAACACCGATTGTTCAACACTGTTTCTCTGCTCACGGGGGCGACTAACATCGGCGGCGCGTTTCGATTTCTCGATCTCCAGAATCAACTCTTCCTGTTTCTCATCCATCTGGCGAGCGGACTGCTGTTTCTGATTTTTTATTACGGCTCGCGGTTCAAAAACGCTTACCGACTGCTCTACTGGCCATTCGTATTGCTCATCGTCGTTTTTCTGTTCACGAACATTTTGGAAAACGCCGGGTCGCTTGGCGGAGCGCACTACTATCTGATTCCGGCGCTCGTCACCGCGATAGTTCTTTCCGCAAGAGCGCGAGCGACCGTCATCGCGCTTGCGCTTTTCTGTTCGATGGCCGCCGCTTTGCTGCTCGTCGAGCAATATCGCCCGCAGTGGATATCGCCGCACGCAAGCGGCCAGGAGAGATTCACGGATGTGCTGATAAATTTAGTCTTCGCGCAGATATTCACCGGCGCTCTGGTGCTGGCGCTCAGTCGCAATCTGAATCAGGAGCGAAGAAAATCAGACCGCCTGCTGCTCAACATCCTGCCTGAAAGCATAGCCGAGGAGTTGAAGCGAGAAGACCGCGTAGAGCCTCGCCACTACGACGATGTTTCGGTGCTCTTCACCGATTTCGTCGGTTTCACGCGAATAGCCGAAGGACTGACCTGTCAAAACCTGATTGCCGAGCTCGATAATTGTTTCCGGCAATTCGATGTCATAGCAAAACGGCACAATCTCGAAAAGATCAAGACCATCGGCGACGCTTACATGGCCGCAGGCGGATTGCCCGCAGTCAATCGCACTCACGCTTTGGATTGCGTGCTTGCCGCTCTCGAAATCTCTCGGCGCATAGAGGAAGAGGCGAAGAAGAAGGCAGCGGAGAATCAACCGTACTGGCAGGTTCGCATAGGCGTTCACACAGGGCATCTGGTAGCAGGCGTGATAGGTCGGGAGAAATTCGCTTACGATGTGTGGGGCGACACTGTAAACACTGCCTCAAGGATGGAGTCATCAGGCGCGGCGGGGAGAGTGAACATTTCATCGACGACTTACGAGCGGGTAAAAGAATTCTTCGAGTGCGAGCATCGCGGAAAAATCGCCGCAAAAAACAAAGGCGAAATAGATATGTATTTTGTGAATGGGATCCGCGCCGAGTTAGCGCGACCGGACGGAACGCCGAATGAAAAATTCTTCGAGGCACACATGCGCATTGAGGAGTCAGGAGCATCATGACAAAACGCGCGTTGTTGAATTCGTTGCTTGTCGGCCTGCTGGCTCTGCTGCCTGCGGCCATTTCGCATGCTGACGGGACTGTCGCCGGGCAAAACGCGCCGTCGAAAACTCAGATAGTTCTTCTCGGCACAGGCACGCCCAATGCCGACCCTGACCGTTCAGGCCCGGCTGTCGCCATCGTGGTCAATGATACGCCTTATCTGATCGATTCCGGGCCGGGTGTCGTGCGACGCGCTTCAGCCGCTTTCAAAAAAGGCATCAAAGGTCTCGAAGTCAAAAAACTCAAAACAGTCTTCATCACTCATCTGCACTCAGACCACACAGCAGGATTGCCCGATCTCATATTTACTCCCTGGGTGCTTGAGAGAAAAGAACCGCTCTCCGTCTACGGCCCGCCCGGCATCAGGACGATGACCCATCATCTGATGCAGGCTTACAAGGAAGACATCGATATGCGCCTCAACGGGCTTGAGCCTGCAAACCGAACAGGCTATCGCGCCATCGCGCATGAAATAAAACCGGGCATCGTCTACAAAGACGAAAACGTCACCGTAAAAGCTTTCGCTGTTCATCACGGATCGTGGAAGCAATCGTTCGGCTATCGCTTCGAAACTCAGGATCGCACGATAGTCATTTCGGGCGATTGCTCATTCAGCCCTTCGATCATAGAAAACTGCAACCCCTGCGACGCGCTCATACATGAAGTCTACTCACAAAAAGGTTTCGCCACTCGCCCTCCCGAATGGCAGCGTTATCACTCGGCTTTTCACACATCGACCAGACAACTCGCTGAGATTGCCGCAAGAGCGCGCCCCCGTCTGCTCATCCTCTATCATCAACTCTTCTGGGGCCGACCGGAAGAGGAACTCCTCAGCGAAATAGGCGAGGTTTATAAAGGCAGGGTCGTGTCAGGCCGCGACCTGGATGTGTACTGAAGCGCAGAGGTGAAGAGGTGAAGAGGTGAAATGATGAGAAGAAGGTTCATCGTTTCCCTTCAACTGTAACTCGGCGCTGTTTGCGGAAACAAGGATGAACGAAGTGACATTGCACGATATCGAGCGAGCGGCTTCTTTAATAAAAGCAGTTGCGCGCCGCGCGCCGATGGAGCGGTCGCGGTGGCTGTCGGATGAGACCAGAAGATACGCGCTCCTCAAGCTGGAATGTTTTCAGACGACCGGCTCGTTCAAGATTCGCGGAGCGATGGCGAGGCTTGCGCAGCTTTCGGAATCTGAAAAGGCGCGCGGCGTGCTGACCGTCTCTGCCGGTAATCACGGGCTGGCCGTCGCTCACTGCGCTGAAGCTCTCGGACTCGAAGCCACGATAGTCGTGCCGCGAACCGGGTCGATTGCCAAGATCGACGCGATTCGTCGTTACCCGGTCGCGCTGGTCGCTCGCGGCGCAAGCTACGATGAAGCAGAGCGCGCGGCCCGCGAGATGGAGCGCAAGAAAGGCAAGGTGTTCGTCTCGCCTTATAACGACCCTCTGGTCATCGCCGGGCAGGGAACCATCGCGCTTGAGATACTCGAAGACGATCCTGAGATTGACGCGATAGTCGCGCCTGTGGGCGGAGGCGGTCTGCTTGCTGGCATTGCGATAGCGGCAAAGGCATTGAAGCCGGGAATAAAAGTTTACGGCGCGGAGCCTGAGACTTCGCCCACGATGACCAGCGCGCTTGAAGCGGGCCGCATCATCACTATCCGCGAAGAGCCTACGATTGCCGACGGGCTTGCAGGAAACATCGAACCGGGTTCGATCACTTTTCCCATAATTCAAAAACTGGTCGATGGCATCGCGCTCGTAAAAGAAGACGCGATAAAGCGGATGATCGCGCGGGTGGCCAGAGAGGATCACCTGATTATCGAAGGATCGGCTGCCGCAGGGCTGGCCGCGCTCAGTGATTATCGAGTGGGCGGGAAGCGAGTGGCCGCAGTGGTGACCGGGCGAAACATCACCCTCGACCTGTTCTCGAAAACTATCCGCGAGTTTTCCTGACCGTCAGGCCGCCTGCTTGCGACCGGTGTGGAAAACATAGATCGGATTTTCTATCTCTCCCAGATTGACCGCCGACCAGACGAATCTTTCTTCACGGTCGTGCGCGAGGACTTCGCCTGAGAGCGCGAATCCGTCAGAGTCGGTTTCCTCGACTGCCACTGCCACCCACTGATCGGGATAAATGCTTGCAATCTCGCCGATGGCGATTATTGATTTGTTGCCGAACATCCGCCTGGTCTCCGCGGGGCTGTCTGGATTATCAGGGCCTGTCGAGCTTCGAGGGAGAGGGGACACTCTGATTCTAACTCACCGGTCAAGAATAGCCACAGATTTCGCGGACGAGAATGATCTGCGTCAATCCTTGCGCGAATCTGAGGTCACTCGCAGAATGCCTTTTGCGCCTCTGGCCACGCGGTAGAGCGCGTGATCTACGATCACGAAATCGCCCTGTTCCAACGCCTTGAGTTCGATCACCACAGCCGAGCCGGGCGGGACGTGAACGGTCTCTTCGTTTCTTATGTAGTCGTCGTGATGGCCGGGATAAACGCGGTCGAAGATCAGGCCGATTATGTGGAAGTTCGAGCCGAGGTTGGGGCCGCCCGCGACGAAAAAGATGCGCACCTTGTCGCCTTTGCTCGCCGTCACCGCGTTGCCGTACATCGAGGGAGAAGCGAGGGCCGACGTGTGGCCGTTGAATGTAAAACAGTCGGGGCGCTCGGCCATCGCTTTTTCTTCATCGAGAGAATACCCTTCGATGTCGGGGTGGTCTTCGATGCCCGGCTTCATATACCACTCGCTCTGGCCCAGGTAAAATTCGCGGTCGACTTTCGAGAGACCTCCTGCGGGTTCGACCATCATCAGTCCGTACATCCCGTAGGCCACATGCTCCCAGGGTTTTCCCTCAGCGCCGCAGTGATAAATATAAGCGCCCTCTCTTCGGGCCTTGAAGGTGAGCGTGCCGGTTTCGCCCGGAGCCAGGTCTTCGAGCATCGCGCCGAACCCGGAATGAAAATCCAGATTGTGAGCTGCCTCGTTGTGCAGATCGTTGGTGAGGTTTATGACTACGGTGTCGCCTTCCATGACTCTTATCATCGGGCCTGGAACCGTGCCGGGGCCGACTGCGCCCGATTTCTTTTCGGCGAAAGTCCAGAAGACGAATTTTTTGCCGGGCGAGATTTCGGCTATGACTTCTCTGGCTACGAGATCGATCGTCACCGTCTCCGGCTTGCTGCGGGTTATTCGAGGGGGAACTTCAGCGGGGTTTTTGGCAACGTGGCTGACGATTTCCACATCGTCCGTTTGGGAATGAATAAGAGCGGGGCAAAGAGTGATCGATATTATGGCGCACGCGAATGTCTTGAACATGCGTTGTGGCGTCTCCTGTCATAATGTCACTCTCCTCCAAAAGAGTCCGACAAGCTGCCAGCTTGTCGGGTTCTCGATTTTCATACCTTCAGTGTGTGCGCAATCTGGCAGATCGCGCGGCATCAAAGACTCCTCTGTTGAGTTCTTCAGGCGTTGCAACATAGCCCGGCGCGCTGCGAAGCGTCAATGATGGCGGTCACAATAGCCTGACTGCGGGTGTGATTGAAAGTGAGACTCGATATTGACCAGGAGCCTGGCTTTATCTGTGCGGCTCTGCCGCTTTGATGTGTCGAGAGGCTGGGCCTCTCCATAAGGCTCACTTTCT
>CAZPQE010000141.1:0-2508 GCA_964588615.1 uncultured Clostridia bacterium
CGGCAAGAAGCTGGAGGTTACAGGAAAGAACTTCGACAACGGCGCGCGCATACTGGTCAACGGGCAGGCGCAAAAAACCGCCAACGACCCGCAACAGCCGACCCTCGCCTTGACGGCAAGGAAAGCAGGAAAGAGAATAACTCCCGGCCAGACTGTCATATTGCAGGTTCGCAATGCCGATGGCCGCCTCTCTCAGGAGTTCAGCTACACGCGGCCTGCTCAGTAGGTCGATGGACAGAATAAGAACAGGGATCCTCGGAGCCGGATACATCGGAGGCGTTCACGCTTCGCTGCTCGCCCGCGATGAGAGAGTGAGCGTCGCGGCTGTTTTCGATACGCTCAAAGAGCGCGCGCAAACTCTGGCTCGCACCTGTGGGGCGAGTGTGTGCAGTAACGCCGAAGAGTTGATCGAAAGAGTCGATGCGGTTTACATCGCCACGCCCAACACCAGACACACCGCGCTTGCGCTTGCAGCCATAAAAGCCGGAAAGCACGTTTTTTGCGAAAAGCCCATGGCGACCTCGCTCGCCGATGCCCGCGCTGTGCTTGATGCCGCCTCCGACAGCAAATCAGTTTTTCAGGTCGGACACAATCGCCGCTTTGCGCCAGTCTATGCCATGCTCAAGCGGATGATCGCAGAAGGGATGCGCCCGCATTCGGCTCACATCAAGATGAATCGCGGCGAGTTGATAAACCCGCCCTGGGTTTCTGATCCGCAGACGACCGGAGGATTCCTCTACGAGACCACCATTCACATGTTCGACATGGCGCGCTTTCAGTTCGGCGAGATTGCAGAGCTTCATGCATTCGGCTCCTGGCATGAGTACCCGGAGGCGGATGATTTTTCCATCCTGCTTCGCTTCGAAAACGGAATGCATGCGACTTTCGCGTCATCTTCCGACGCAAGCTGGCTCTTTCCGTTCGAGAGAGTGGAAGTCTTCTCTCATCACCAGAGTGTAGTAACCCGCGAGATGGAAAGTTTGACCGTAAGCGAAGGGCTTGACGGGCGTCACACCGTGCATTCTATGCACATGCTTTCGAAGGAAGAGAAATGGGGATACGCGCAGGAAGACCGCGCTTTCATCGATTCGATCGTGAATGGAACGCCTGCTCAGGTGACAGCGATGGATGGTTATAAATCGGTCGAGCTCGTCGATATGTGTTATCGGGCAGTGACCCGCCTCTGACCTCTGAAACCAATTTTCAGGTCGCACTCCCTCTTCCGCGAGATTTCTATTCAATGCGCGCCGCTCATCGTTTAGACTGGGCCTCGAATTCCAACTCGAAAGAAGGAAAAATGATGCTCGAAGCGGGAACCATCTTACAGAACCGCTATCAGATCTTGAAGCCCATAGGCCGGGGCGGGATGGGCGCCGTCTATCTTGCTTCGGATCAGCGGCTCGGCAGCACTGTGGCATTGAAAGAGACCCTGTTCGACGATCCGGTTCTGCTTTCGGCATTCAAGCGCGAGGCTCGCCTTCTTGCGAGCCTCAAACACGAGGCTCTGCCGAAGGTGACAGACCATTTCGCTGATGGCGAAGGACATTTCCTGGTGATGGAATTCATCGTCGGCGACGACCTGGAAGATATGCTCAAAAAGCGCGACATCCCGTTTCAAGTTGACGAGGCGCTCGGATGGGCAACCCAGTTGCTCGACGCGCTCGATTACCTCCACTCGCAAAACCCGCCCGTCATTCACCGCGACATAAAACCTCAGAACCTGAAACTCACATCGAGGAACCGGATCGTGCTGCTCGATTTCGGGCTTGCCAAAGGCGCGGCATCCGGAATGAGCGTCACCGGCCCGACCACCAGCATATTCGGCTACACGCCAAGCTACGCTCCGCTTGAGCAGATTCAAGGGTCAGGAACCGATTCGAGGAGCGATCTCTATTCGCTTGCGGCCACTGTTTATCACCTGTTGACCAACACCAGGCCCATCGATGCGCTGACTCGCGCGACCACCGTCGTCAATGGACAGGCAGACCCGCTCGCGCCTGCCAGCGAAGTGAACCCGCACATACCTGATTCGGTGAGCCGCGTGTTGATGCAGGCCATGGCCTTGAAGCGCGACGAGCGCCCGTCGAGCGCCGCCGAGATGCGCCGCCTGTTGTGCGATTCCGGTTGCCCGGCGACAGAGCCATCCGAAGCATTTCAGAAGGGCGACACCGCACCAGCGCGACCCGACCCTTCGACTCAGGCTCGCACATATCCGCCCACGATCCCCAATAAGGCGATTGCCGATCCCGTCACTCAGCCTCCCCTGCCTTCGGCGGATCAGAAGAGACCAGCGACTTACCACAGAGGCAATACGAACCGGCCTCCTGTGGCCGCTCCGCCTCAATGGCCATCGCCTGCGCTCCGCGACCAGACGGATTCAAATCGGGGAAAGTGGATAGCTGCGGCGGCTGTTTTTATAATCGCAGTCGCAGTCCTCGTCTACGCTCTCAAACGCGATTCGAACACCGCCAACGCGATTCAAACCACAGGCAACTCAAATGCGCAGGT
>CAZPQE010000141.1:2518-13202 GCA_964588615.1 uncultured Clostridia bacterium
GCAGGTGAAAGATTTCAATCAACCCGACGCCAACGCGAAAACTCCATCAGGTTCTGCGGACTCAAATCCCGGCGCATGGCCATCGGCCATCAGGCAGACACCGAAAGAAGATGGAACGTCTCCGGTCGTCGAGGATAATGCGACGAGTCAGGAACAGGGCCAGGAAACTGAACAACCGGAGAAGCGGGCAGAGGCCAGCCCGGAGCCTGAGAAAACAGAAGCCGCAAAGAGTCAGCCCGCGCGCGGACAGGAAGGCGCTGATAGAGAGGATCGCCCGCCGCCGCCGCCTCCTCCTCCTCCGCCGGGTCACGGGCCGCCGCCCGATGGGCCGCCGCCGGGACACGGGCCGCCTCCGCCGCCTCGAAGACGACCATAAAGGATGAAGAGGTGAGAGGGTGAGAAGGTGAAGATGTGATGGGAACTCTACGGCCATCACATCTTCACCTTTTCATTATTCAGGCGGAAGCAGATCGCGCACTGCGATCAGGATTTCAGGAAAGGCGACGAGAGAGAACTGCTCATCGGCTTTGTATGTCTGTTTGCTGCGATAGCCTTCGCTGCCGGGATTTCGATAATCTTCCAGTTCCTTCGAGTTCAGATTCAATATGCAATACTGAACAACTCCCGCCTGAGCGAACAACAGGCTCCTGACATCGCAGTCATAGCGCACAGAAGTGTCGGCGATTTCGAGTATCAGCAGAATTTCATCAGCGACGGGGTGATGATCCGCGTATTTATTTTCTGTCGGGCGCGCAAGAACCACATCCGGCTCAGGCTCCGAGCGATCATCGATATGAATCGGTTACTGTATTCTCACGATGGCGCGATCACCGAGATGAACTATGAAAAACTCAGCGGCAAGCGTGGTGCTCGAAGAATGCAGCGGCCCTTTGGGACTCATTTTCAGAATCCTCCCTTCGATCAGTTCGACACGTTCTCCGGGCTGAATGATTCCCGCTTCGGCCATAAGGTAATACTCGCTCACCGTAAAGCCGCGCGCCGCAGGCTCGACTCCGGGCTCAACCGAGGTTTCGATTATCGTGGCCATGATTTTTCTCCTGCGCCTTCAACCAGCTTTCACCTCCGTCCCATCGCCACGTAAGCGAACCCCGCTTCCTTGACATCTTCGGGCGCGTAGATGTTTCTCAGATCGATTATGTTCAACCCGCGCATGACGGACTTCAATCGCTCGAAGTCGAGGCTGCGGAACTGATTCCACTCGGTCATGATGACCAGGGCGTCGCTCTCTCTGGCGGCGTCATATTCGTCGACGCAAAACTCTATGCCTTCGATCAGGCTGCGCGCCGCTTCCATCGCCACCGGATCGTAAGCTCGAACCTGCGCTCCGGCTGAGAGCAGATCGGCGATTATCTTCAGCGAAGGCGCTTCTCTCATATCGTCGGTTTCAGGTTTGAATGAAAGCCCCAGAATGGCTATGGTCTTGTTTTCCAGATCGGGGACGAGCCGCTTTATGCGCTCGACAGCCGATGTGCGCTGCCGCTCGTTGACCTCAAGCACGGTTTCAGTGAGCCTCATCTCATAGCCGGACTCGCGCGCAAGAGCCGCCAGCGCGCGCACGTCTTTGGGAAAGCAGTTGTGGCAAACCAGGCCGGAAGAGGCGATGAGCGTGCCTGCGCTGGTCTCCAGACTGTAGACATCAGTGTCCACATCCCGATATTCCACCGCCCGCACGGTCAGCGCGGCATAAGGTCCCTGTCGCAGGAAGCCGCGCTGTTTGATGTGTCGGTGGTAGCCCGCCAGTGTATCCTCGATATGGGCGCGATGCTTCTCGCCGAATGTATGCTTGAGCGCGTCGATTTGAGCATAGCCGCTTACACGCATGATGTAGGCCGGGTGTTTGGATTTGTTCATTTCGCGCAAATGGATCGAGGCGACGACGCCGAGCGATTGCAGTAGCAAAGCCATGCCATCGGACAGCGACTTGCTGATGGTGGCGTATTCCAGCATCAGATTCCTGCCGCCCCATATCCCGGTCACTGCGCCATCGCCGCTGAAGGCGCCGCGCACAAGCTCGTAGCGCAGTTCCGGCGGCACATTGAATGCCAGGCGCGGCAGAGCTTTGTTTTCCGAGCGGGTTCCGCACCTTAAAACATCGCGCAACAACCACGCGAAAACGCGCGAGGAGACGATGACGGTAATCGATCCCGGCCCCTTGCGATTGATGAACTTCATCCCCCATCTGCTCACTATGCGCTCAACGTCAGAAATATATTCAATCTCATTCTCGTTGAAACTGAACCCTGTTCGCTCGCGCCTTGCCCCGGCGCGTCCGGTGTCGCCGCTGATGAAACCTTCCGCGAGGTAATATCCGCACAGACGCAGAAGGTCAGCATCGATATCGATGACGGCGTTTATCTTAGTCGCCGCGCCCAGAGCGGTGTAGAGTTGCAGTCGGCGCGGATCGGCCTCCAGAAGACCGCGCTCCGTGAGGTAATAATAAAGCCGCAGCGACATGCGATTGCCTCGTTTGATTTCTTCGGGGTAGCGCATCATCTCAGCGGGAACATGCGCAGCGAAGCGCGAATACTGATTGATGAAGGTGTCGTCGGTGGCTGAAACGTAAACATCATCGGCCAGAGACGTGCCGCGCAGACGTTCGATCAAATTCAAATCGCGGGCCGGTTCAACGTCAGGCAAATCACAAAGGGCGAGCATCTGATCGCCGGGCGCGACAGCAACCGCCGGCACGATGCCCAGTCCGTCAGCAGTTCGCAGTATCACAGGATGATCGGCAGTGACAGTCAGCACTCGGCCCATGCTCGTCGCCAGACTTACGAGCATGCCTTTGTATGGTCGACGAGTTACAGCTTTAACGTCGGCAATAGTCGGCTGGCCGGTTTCCAGATCGAAGGCCAGCACGCGCTTGTCTTCAGGCGCGACGACCTGCACTGTCTCACCCTGGAAAGGCTGGCCTGCTTCGGCAAATATGCTCTCCAGCGTTTGCGTCGCCACAACGGGGCTGTTTAGAGTGAAGATGGTTTCGTTTCCCTCGAAGCATGAGCCTCCGAATCCCGGGCCGGCGTGCAGAAACTTCGACCCGATGCGCTTGTCCATTCCCATCCCGCGAGCCACGTCGTGAACGTCGGCGTCGAGTTGATCGCAGAGGTTGGCGATCTCGTTGATGAAGGAAATCTTCATGGCCAGGAAGGTGTTCGAAGCGTACTTGATCATCTCAGCCGATTCGGGGGTGGTGATGACGAAGGGAGTTTCGAGCAGGTAAAGAGGCCGGTACATATCCTTGAGAATCTCTATGGCCGGTTCGTCGTTGCAGCCGATGACCACCCGGTCGGGGCGCATGAAGTCGTTGATGGCCGCTCCCTCGCGGAGGAATTCCGGGTTCGACGCGACCGAGAATCGACAACTGGCTTCCTTGTTTTCCTCTATGATTTTTCTTATGTGCCCGGCAGCGCCTACCGGGACGGTGCTCTTGGTGACGATGACCTTGTAGCCATTGAGCGCGCGGGCGATGTCATAAGCAACCGCATCTATCTGGCTCATATCAGCCGCGCCATTGGATTTGGGCGGCGTGCCTACGGCGAGCATCACGACCAGCGAACGAGAGACCGCGCCCGCTACATCCGTGCTGAAATGAAGTCGGTTCTGGCGGACGTTCTTTGCGACGAGCTCGGCAAGGCCCGGCTCGTAGATCGGAAGCCTGCCCTCATTGAGCATGTCTATCTTGGCCGCGTCGCTATCGACGCAGGTCACATCGTTGCCAAACTCGGCAAAGCATGCGCCGCTGACCAGGCCGACATATCCCGTGCCTATGACTGCAATATGCATAATCCCTCCACGATCATTATCAGAGCATCAAATGAAAACACATGATCCCAAAACATATCAAACCGACAACGGAAACTTCGACAATGAAGCGACGGGTCAGAAGAAAGCAGCCGATTACAGGCAGTCGAATCGCCGGAGCGATTATGTCCAGACTTTGACTTCAGTCCAGCAACGATTGCGTCCGCTCTCTTTGGCGCGATACAGATTCTGATCGGCGGCGGCGATCAGACCATCCGGATCGGACTCCTGATGGGAAATCGCAGTGGCAACGCCTATGCTCAGAGTTACCACATCGCTGGTTTTCGAGCCGGAGTGCGGAATTCCGAGCGCCTCTATCTGCGCCCGTATTTTCTCTGCGACGATCATCGCGCCCTCTCTGTCGGTATCGGTCAGCACCACTACGAATTCCTCGCCGCCGTATCGCGCTGCCAGGTCTACCGCTCGATGCACGGTCTGGCTCAACACCCCGGCCACTTGTTTCAAACACTCGTCGCCGACCTGATGGCCGTAGGTGTCGTTATAAGCCTTGAAGTGATCGACATCCATCAGCAGGAGAGAGAGAGGCGCTTGAGTTCTCTGCGCGCGTTGCCATTCCTGAGACAGGAATTCCTTGAAGCGGCGATGATTCGGGATGTTGGTCAGGCCGTCGAGGGTGGCCAGTTTTTCCAGTTTCTCGTTTGCGACTTCCAGTTGTCGCGTGCGCTCGGCCAGTTCCATCGTGCGCTCGGCGACGAGTCGGGTCAGCCTCCTCTCATTGACCTTCAGACGACGCACTCGAAACCCGTAAATGCCAGCCGCCAGCATCATCGCCCCGATGATGCACAGCGCGAAGAACCAGCGCGTCTGGTAGAAGTATGGCTTCATATAGACTTCGAGCGTCGCTCCGGTTTCATTCCACACCCCATCGATGTTGGACGCTATGACCTTGAAGGTGTAACGACCCGGAGGCAGGTGCGGGTAATAAACCGACCGCTGTGTGCCTGCTTCTTTCCATTCGTCGCTCAGGCCGTCGAGTTTGATCCTGAACTGAATATGTTCGGATTTGATGGAACTCGGCGCGGTGTAGTGAATTTCCAGATTTCCCTGGCCGGGCTCAAGGGCGATGCCGTCTTTGAAGTTCGCCTCGCTGCGGTTTATGGCGACCGATTCGATGATGGCCAGCGGAGGCGGCAAATTGCGGGGAACGACCTCGGGGTCGATCACGACCACGCCGCTCTGGTTCGGAAACCAGAGGCGGCCATCCCGCGCACGGATGCCTGCCGGTTGCCGGTCTCCATTGCATTCGACAGAGAGCATGCCATCCTGAGCGCCGTAGGCGACGCAACTTATGGCCGAGACCCTGCCCTCGGCATAGTCGTTGAGTTGCTGGCGGCTGACGCGATAGATGCCGCGATTCGAGCTCATCCAGAAATCGCCGCTATGGTCTTCGAGAATCTGAAACACTCCGTTGCTGAACAATCCCTCGCGGGTGGTGTAGCTCGTAAATCGCCCGTCTTTGAGGCGGCTCAACCCGCTGTCGAAAGTGCCTATCCAGAGAGCGCCGTCCTGGTCTTCGTATATGCTGCGGATGCGATCTCCGATCAGTCCTTCTTTTGTGGTGAAAGAGACAAAGCGGTCGCCTTCGAGCCGGGCCAGCCCGCCTCCTGTGCCTGCCCATAGCGCGCCCTGACGGTCTTCGTAGATCACTGTAATACGATCGTTGGGCAGGCCCTCTTTGGTGGTGAACCGAGTCGAGGCGCCGGCCCGCTCTCTGAACAAGCCCGTCTGTGTGCCCATCCACATATTTCCCGCGCTATCCTGAAATATAGCGTCGACGGCGGTTTCTTTGACCAGTTCAGATCGGCTGGTCAGACTTCCATCTTTGAACGTAAGAACGCCTTTTCCCACACCTATCCACAGACGGCCTTTGCGGTCTTCACAAAACGAACGGGCTCCATTTTCGGTTCTCTTGTCTGACGGCTGCGCTGAAACCATTTTGTACCTGCCCTCTGGCGTGACCGTCAGGTGATGGGAGGTGAAACGGTTGTTGGCGAATCGGTTCATCCCATCGCCGCAGCCGATCCAGATGTTGCCCGCGCGATCCTCATAGATCGGATAGACGATATTGCTCAGAATGCCGTCGCGTTCGGAATAAGCGGTGAGAAACCGTCGGGTCAGGCGATACAACCCGCGCTCGTTGGTGCCGATCCATATAGCCCCGTCGCGGTCGCAAAAAACGGCCCTGATATGTCGGCTCTCTATGCCGTCTTTCTCAGTGAGTATGGTGAACTGGCCATGGCTGTACCGAATCACTCTTCTGTCGCTGTAGAGCCAGACATTGCCTTCGCTGTCTTCGCCGGCGAATTTGATCGGCGTAGGGCCGGTGATGCCGTCGAATCTGGTGTAATGCCTGATGGCATCGCCCGCCACCAGGTAGACTTCATTGTCTCTGGTGCTGAACCACATGTTGCCTGCGCGGTCTTCGTAGTGGAAGCGAAAGAAAACATCAGGAGTCAGAGTGACGGGAAAGACTGTTTTCCGATCGCCCTTGAATTTGATCAGACGGCCCGGCTCAAGCGCCCAGCGCGCATTCGAGCGATCCGCGAATTCGGTGACCGGGCGCTGATGGATTGGAACCATCGAATCGTCTTCCATCCACAGGAAGATATTCACGGAGGTCAGCGAGTTGCCGTTGGCCCAGTCAATATGATTATTCTCGCCTATGCCGAAGAAGACGACAGGCAGTCCGTCTTCGGCGCGTTGAAGTCTTCCGACGTAGTTGAGCGGCAAGCCCTGCTGGGTTGTAAAAGAGGTGAACGAGCCGTCGCGATATCGAATCAGCCCGCTGTCAGAGGTTCCAGCCCACAATGTTCCCCGTCCGTCTTCGCACAATGACAGAAACCGGTTGCCGCTTATCCCCTCCGAATTGCCTTTATCGAATGTGGTGAAGCGAATTCCGTCATAGCGCACCAGCCCGTCATAGGTTGCAAACCACAGGTAGCCGTCGCGGGTCTGGGTGATCGCAGAGACTGTGTTTTGAGGCAATCCATTGCCGGTCGTGAATTGGTCGAGTCGGTATTGAGCCATCGCCTCCGAGGTCGTTAAGACGCAAGCGAGCAGAAAAACGAACATCGCCGCGCGAAGCGTCCGTCTCAGGCAGACCGATTCGCGCAGGCGATCATAATGATCGACAGATGGCTTCATTCTTTTGCGCATCAACAGTTCGATTTCACAACCGCCAGGGGCAAAAGCAACTATCCATCAATTCGACTTTTCATCGAGAGGAGCCTGAAGAGTCTCCGGTCGAAGAAGTCGACCGAATGATCTGGTTGTAAGTCGGGAACTTCTCCTGAGCCGCCACCGGGGCTTCGACTGCCGGAAGGGGAGGCGGCGCTGACCCCGCATGCACCGCGCTGTAGCGCGAATAGATTATGCGCACGTAATTCTGGGTTTCGAGAAACGGGGGTATGCGCTGGCCGTAGAATTCGACCGCGCCTTCTCCGGCATTGTACCCGGCAAGAGCCAGCCGCAGGTCTCCGTTGAATCGGTCGAGCAGCCAGCGAAGATAGCGCGTGCCTGCGTGAATATTTTCGCGCGGGTCGAAGATGTTCCTCACTCCGAAGCGCGAAGCCGTAGCCGGCATCAACTGCATCAATCCGGAAGCTCCCTTGTGCGAAACAGCCGTCTGACGAAATCCCGACTCTGCGCGCATAACGGAAAAGATCAAACAGGGGTCGAGACCGTTTTGCGAAGCCGATTCATAAACGATGGCATCGATTGAGGGGTTGCCGGAACTGATGTGCCTCCCGGCGAGCGCGACAGGTATTCTGATTTTCGGAGCGTCGGGTTTCTTTTCCGCTTCCGCTTTTTTTCTGGCCGCTTCTTCCTTCATCCGCCGCTCCTGGTCTGCGGCGGTCATCGGAACCGGCGGGCGATCGGGCGGCGTGAACGGCTTTTTCTCCTGCGCCTGCGACTCGGCCAGAGCGATCAAAAGGATTAAAAATGATGCGATAGATTTCAGCATAATTCTATTGAATGTTTATTCGCGCGATCTCCGTCCCATCACTGTCGCGGACGAAAAAGATCACTCGATCCTTCGCGGAGATAAGTTTCGCGTCCAGGCTGATGACACCGGTCAGCGATTCGCCCGGATCGAGTTTGTTTTCCTGTTTGGTCTGCGCCACTTTGATCGTAAGCGGTTGAGCCTCCTTGCTGCTCGGCCCGCCTTCGAGCGTGACCGGGTTGAAGACCAGTTCTTTCACGTCATTGTTGGTTATGGTGTAGCGCAGATAGATTTTATCGTCGAAGCTCAGAGCGCGAGACTCGAGCGTGACCGATGCCCGTTTGGTGGTCACTCGCGGGTTGTTGATTTTGATCTCGCGCAGGCCGAGCATCAATCCCTGAACAAACCTCTCTTCGCTCACCTGTTCGCCGCGCGCAAGCACCTGACGTTCGGCTTCCTGTACGCGGGCCTCGGCTTCTGCGGTGATGCGGTTGGCCTGCTGGCGGGCGTTGCGCAATATCTCGTCGGCCTCCTGTCGGGCCTGCTGTTCGATTTCTGCCCGTCGCTTTTCCAGATCGGCGTTGACCGGAGGCGTTTCCGACCCGGAGGAAGAATCCGGCTGAGAAGCTGTCGCAGGAGGCGCTGTCACATTGACAGCTATGTGAGCTTTGTCTTCGGAGACGACCACCAGGACGAAGTTGAAAGTCTGCTTGCCGTTCTCGCCCACTTTGACGAACAGGTTGCTCCTGCCTTTCGACGCGATGGGTTTGATGAACACGTCGTTGCTCGGCTTTTGATCCGTGCCGCCGCGGGCCACGACGAAAGTTCCCTTGCCGCTGCCCGCGTCGTAGAGGTCGCCGCAGATGACATCCTGAACAGGGTCGCTGAAAACGATTCTGGTAGAAAGATTGGGGGTGGTTCTGATGGTTCCGATTTCGTTCGGCCCCAGCGTCATCGAAGTGATAGTGGTTTGCGCGCGAGCGGATGTCGCAAGAGTCAGCGCGAGAATTATCACAGCGGCCTTCAATTTCTCCTCCAGGCTTGACATAGATTCAAGGGCTGGATCGCCGGGCAGTCTCGGAGAGCGCACGATCCGATGGCCCCTTATTGTGACAGAGACGACGGAGTGAATCAAGTGATCATTGTTTGTCGAAAAAACTCAAGCTTTGCGCCTGCTTTCCTTTTTGTGTAGAATCGACGGGTCGGACACCGCCGCAACTGGCTTGCCCAGTGTTCTTCATCAGACAGCGATCCGGCCATCATTTTTATTACAGGAACAGGACTGCTATGGAGTCAACAACGATTCTAAACAACGTCGAGGAACGTCACGTCGAAGAACTCGACGCCGTGACCATCAGATTCGCAGGAGATTCCGGCGACGGCATGCAGTTGACCGGCACCCAATTCACTAACACCTCGGCCATCGTCGGCAACGACATCTCCACGTTGCCTGATTTCCCCGCAGAAATCCGCGCTCCGGCAGGAAGTCTTCCCGGTGTGTCCGGCTTTCAACTCAACTTCTCCAACCACGACATTCGCACACCCGGCGATCAGCCTGATGTGCTCGTCGCTATGAACCCGGCGGCTCTCAAGGTCAACCTCGAAGACCTCGAATCAGGCGGCATGCTGATAGTCAACACCGACGCCTTCAACGAAAACAACCTCAAGAAAGCGGGCTACACCCAAAACCCGCTCGAAGACGGAACACTGGCCGGTTATCGCGTGTTCAAGATCGCAATCACTACGGCCAATCGCGCCGCCCTGCGCAGCGAAGTCACCATTTCGTCGAAAGAGATCGACCGCTGCAAAAACTTCTGGGCGCTCGGCCTGATGTACTGGCTCTATGATCGCCCTCTCGACCCGACGATGAAATGGATCGAAGCGCGCTTCAAAAACAAACCCGAACTCATCAAGGCTAATCAGACCGCGCTCCGCGCGGGCTTTGCTTACGCCGATGCGGCAGAGCTTTTCACCACTCACTATCGCGTCCGCAAAGCCGCCATCACTCCGGGCAAGTATCGTCAGATCACCGGCAACGAAGCGACCGCGCTCGGCTTTGTCGCGGCCTCCGTCCTTGCCGACACCCCGCTCTTTTACGCAAGCTATCCGATCACGCCTGCTTCCGACATACTGCATGAGCTTTCGAGCCGGAAGAATTTCGGGGTGAAAACTTTTCAGGCCGAAGATGAAATAGCGGCAGTGTGCGCAGCCATCGGCGCGTCGTTTGCCGGTCAACTGGGCCTGACGGGGACGAGCGGGCCGGGGCTGGCTCTCAAGTCCGAAGCCGTAGGGCTTGCCGTCATGACCGAACTGCCGCTGGTCATCGTCAACGTGCAGCGCGGAGGCCCGTCTACGGGGCTGCCGACCAAGACCGAACAGGCCGACCTCCTGCAATCGGTTTTCGGAAGAAACGGCGAATGCCCGGTCGCAGTGGTCGCCCCTGCCACCCCCGGCGACTGCTTTCACATGGCGATAGAAGCTTTTCGCATAGCCGTCCACCACATGGTTCCGGTGATTTATCTCTCGGACGGATATCTGGCCAATGGAGCCGAGCCCTGGCGCGTGCCTGAGACGAGCGAGCTGCCGCGCATCAAGGTCAGGTTCCACACCGACCCGAACGATTTCGCTCCCTACCGGCGCGACCCGGAAACGCTGGCCCGGCTCTGGGCCACACCCGGCACTGCTGGACTTGAGCATCGCATAGGCGGAATCGAAAAACAGGACATCACGGGCAATGTTTCCTATGATCCTGAAAATCACATGCACATGGTTTTGACCCGCGCCGAAAAGGTCGCACGCATCGCCGACGACATTCCCGACGCGGAGGTCTTCGGCGAGGACGAAGGCCGACTGCTGGTCATCGGCTGGGGCTCGACCCATGGCTCGATCACCTCGGCG
>CAZPQE010000142.1:0-13144 GCA_964588615.1 uncultured Clostridia bacterium
CGGGGCTGGAACTTCACGTCCGCGAAGACTACCGGCTCATGGATGACGCGAAGGAACGCCAGCGACTGGCTCGCCGAATAATGGCCGAAATTGAAAAGAGGTCCTGAGTCAGGAGGTTGAAGTCTGAAGTCCGGAATCCTCACAGACTCTCGACTCAACACTGAGGAAACTTTGATGTCGTCAATGACGAAACCCGGAAAAGATGAAAAGTTGAATTGAGAGGCGCAAGTCGAAAACAGAATGTCTGCACACCCGGACTCCAGACTCCAGACTCTCGACTCCAGACTTTTCCAAGGAGATCATAATGAGCAACAGACCCAATATCGAAATCATCACCGAACGCCCGCTTCTCGCAGCGGGCCGGGAAATCACAACTGACGCGCTGATCCGCATCACGCCGCCGCAGATCGAAAAGCAACTCAGGCGACCGCTGCTCAACCTAAGCCTGACGCTCGACCGTTCGGGCAGCATGCAGGGAGAGAAGATCGCCCGCGCGCGCGAGGCCGCCTGCTTCTGCATCGATCAACTGGTGGCGCAGGATCGAGTGAGCGTAGTCATATTCGACGATGTGATCGAAGTGATCGTGCCAAGCCAGATGGTCGAAAACCGCGAGCAGATCAAGTCCATCATCTCGCGCATAAAATCCCGCAACTCCACCGCGCTGCACGAAGCCTGGGTGAGAGGCGGCATGCAGGTGAGCGAGCATCTGAAGGAAGGCGCTATCAATCGCGTGCTACTGATTACCGACGGGCTTGCAAACGTCGGCGAAACCAACACCGACCGGATAGTTTCGCAAGCGGGAGAGCTTGCCTCGCGCGGCGTGTCGACATCGACTATCGGCATCGGAAACGATTTCAACGAAAACCTTCTCATCCCGATGGCCGAAGCCGGTCGCGGAAACGCATGGCACGTGAAAGAACCCTCCGAGCTTCAGCATATCTTCGCCACAGAGCTCGAAGGCCTCGTCGCTCAGGTCGGTCACACCGTAAGCCTCGGCCTTACTCCTTCAGACGGCGTGAAGGTCATCGATGTGCTCAACGATTTCGAGGTCACGCACACTGGCCGCTACAAACTGCCGAACATGCTGGCAGGCTCGGCAATCGATGTGGTGGTTCGTTTGAAAGCGCCTGCAAAGGCAGCGGGCCAGCAATTCAAGGCTCTCGATCTCCGGCTGGCGTGGACTCCGCAGGACGCGCCGACGAGCGAAAGAGAGGTACTGGGCCGCAGCGTCACGCTTGAGTTTGCAAACGAAGAAGAGGCCGAACGAAGTCCGATGGATGATCGGGTGATCAAAGCGGTGCAATCGCTCATCGCTGCCCGCGCGCGCCGCGAAGCGATGAATCACCTCGACAGCGGCGACATTATGGCCTGCGGCATTCTGTTAGGCGAAGCCCGTCACGCTTATGAAGTCGCATGCGCTCCGATGATGGACGACGCTGATGTCCAGCAGCAGCTTGCCGAGTTGCAGGAACTCGAAGCCGAGATTGCGGCGGGAAGCGACATCAAAATGACTCGCAAGAAGATGTCTTATCAAAGCTATCAGCTTTCGCGTCAGAGCAGGCGACTGACCTGAAGTTGATCTGAAATAGTTTCGATGAGAGGGCCGCGAATTCAGGTTTGGTTCGCGGCCTTTTTGCATGAGGCGGAATGAAATTCAATCCTGATCTACACGACGACATCTACCCTGCAAGCCCGGCGGTCGAGTTGACTGACCGCGATTTCGACATCCAGAAACTTTTTGATGATATCGATATTTGTAGTCGAGTGGCGCGAGAGCGGGAGCGTGGTGAACGATCCTCCGCCTGCTATTGCCATCGGCAACAACAACTGGTCTGCCAGATGCTCGCCTGCCGCGACCTCAGCCGCAAGATAGACTCTCGCTTCCTGAGCCGCGCGATTTGCTACCGACTCGGCTGCGACCCCACGCTCGCCGAACGCGGTGAAAACCTCAGTGACGTTCTGGCTTTCGACCTCGATCATCACCACGTTGCCCGGCCCGTTCGAGTTGCGAACTTCCTCGGCTTCGAGCCATTCTCTGTTCCACGACAGCTTTCTTCTTATCACTCCGATCTCTCGCTCGGCGATGCTCAACGGCAGGCTTGAGACTAAAGCGCGCCCTCGCCTCGAAATAATCTTTCCGCGATCAACCAGATCGACACGGCGAAGCGAATCGGAAGGCTCGACTTTCACTGTGAACCTCCCGCCGCCCGCAGGATAAAACCCATGACGCTCAAGTTGCGCCTCGACGCCTGCGCCCATTCGATTGATGACAGGCAGAAAACTGCGGGCCAGAAAATCGAATGGCGGAGCGAAAGGATTATGCGTGCCGCCTTCGAGCGCAATCTCACTCGCCCCCGATGCAATGATGAGCGCAGGCAGAATGGTTTGAAGCACGAGCGTCGCGCTGCCTGCCGTCCCCACCGCAAACGAATATCTTCCCGCCTCGATTTTTCCCGGAGAAAAAGCAAGCCCGCGCGAGCCGATGTTAGCTCCCTCAACCTCTGCGCTCGAAATACTCGCAGCGGCATTCACTGCCGTGAGGTGCTGTCTGAGCAGTCCGGGATTCTTGCGCCCCGCGCGAATTTTTTCAATTCGAAACGCCTTGCCCGTCACCAGAGCAAGCGCCAGCGACGTGCGCAGAACCTGCCCGCCGCCTTCTCCATGTGATCCATCAATTATCATAGTGGTCAGTGGTCAGAAGAAGAATGCGGAGTGGGGAATGCGGAATGCGGAATGAACAGATAATCCGGCTCAAATCTATTCCGCATTCTACACTCCGCATTCTACATTTTCCCTGCTCCCCTTCACCTCTTCACTTCTTCACCCTGTCACCTGTCACCTGTTCCCTGTCACCTCTTCATCTCCTTTTCCGTTTCTTCCCGTCATCGGCTTTGAGCGAGGCAAGTGGCCACAGGCGATGCTCGACTGTCGCAAGACCGGCCTCGACTACGGCGTTGATGACTTCTTCTGCGGGCTTGTAACAGGGAGCGGCTTCGTCGAGCGGCACGCGGCCATCGGTGTTCACGAGTATTCCCGCTTCTCGATACTCTTTATCGATCTGACTCTGGCTGAGGCTTCGAGTCGCTTCGCCACGCGAGAGTCTTCGGCCCGCGCCGTGATTTACCGAGTAGCCGCTGCGGACTGCGCCTTCCGCCGGGCGAAGGATGTAGCTCCAGTCTTTGTTCGATCCGGGTATTAGCACCGGATGACCAGTATGCTCCCACATCGTACCGACAAGCGCGGGATGCCCGGCAGGGAAAGCCCGCGTAGCTCCCTTGCGATGCACCCACACTTTGCCCAATTCAGGGTGAAGCTCTCTCTGAACGAGGTTGTGACTGATCTCATAAATCAATTCGAGATCGGCGCGAAAGACTTTGCGAAACGCCTCGGCTATCTGCTCGAAGATGACCAGCCGATTGATGATGGCAAAGTTTCCGCCGGCAGAGACGGCGTTGAGATAATCGCGATAATGACGCGATTCCGGCGTGAAGTAGCCGAGGTCGAGATCGGTAATCGCGGCGTTTTCGCGTTTGGCCAGATCGAAATAATTCGTGGCCAGTCCGTGTCCGAACCCGCGCGAGCCGGTGTGCGCCTGCACGAACAGAGTCCCGGTCTCTTCGCATCGTTGAAGCTCGATGAAGTGATTCTATTTGTTACTCCCGCGCAATCGCCACAATCGAATTCTGACGCTCTTAGTGGTTCGCCCCAATGCTTCGGACGATTCTTCGATTGTGTGACTAAGAACATAACGATCCTGCTCCCCATCCCATGGTAATTTTGGGAAATCAATTCTGCGCATATTTTCGGGTCGCTTCCAGGCCAGGACCTTTGCAGCAGCTTCGGTTTTTCGCAGCAACGCTATACAACCTGGGTAGTACAAAAC
Organism: uncultured Clostridia bacterium; assembly: GCA_964588615.1. GTDB lineage: Bacteria > Acidobacteriota > Blastocatellia > UBA7656 > UBA7656 > UBA7656. Next base: position 3,884 of record CAZPQE010000142.1, read on the forward strand.
GGAGACAACTGCCTGAGCGCCCTCCTTGTACACACACAGATTGAAAACCTTGTCTCTGCGATTTGGCCGAACACCCTTTCTCTTGCTGGTTATTCCTGAAATGAACTGCTCAAAGGCCATCGCCATTGGCACGCTTGCCGTGCAAAGAGAAAGAAATGGAAAGCCATTTGCCGTCAAACCGAGAGAGCCATCGCCATCGACGGTTTCCCTGAAATAATCAGCCTCAGAGAATCTGACTTTGGGAACGTCCAGTTTCATGGACTTCTTGCCGTAGCTCATCCCAAGTCGAATCAGGTTCTCTCTGAACTGAAGCGAGCAAACTGTCAGCACCGCCGACTCATATTCAGGTAAGAAGTTCGTTGCTCTTTTCCTGAATTTGATGCTCGTATAACAGGGGATCGCAGGAGCGATCTTATACAGAATATCTTCGTCCCTGCGAGAAATCTCAATCTGAAGCCTGCCTTTGTTCTTTCCAGAACGAGTCAAGCTCCCGTCGGTTTGAAACAGCCCGTACATATACGCATGCACAGGATTCGTTAAATCGATAAGTTGTTCGTTTGCGTCTGTCATAATTCCATTCATCACAGCGATGACGAACAACTGCGCGGTGGCCAGGTCATTTCTGCCTGGCTCTGCACCTTCCTCTTCGGTGCAGATCGGAGCACATCTTCATCCGCGTGGGATGCCCAAGTGCCTATGCTCTCTACGGGGGTATTTAAACCTTCCCTCGGAATTGTCATCTCAGACTTTCCCGATTTGCACGAGTTTGTTGCAGCTATATTGCTATAACTGGGAGGCAATCACTTTACCTCCACCGAGCGAGCCGATCTGATTCATTCCGCGTTCGGGTCTTCCTCTTCCGCCCCAGGGAGCCTGCCAGTCATCATCGACAGGCATTCGATGGCGTTCAGCGTGGCTGCGGTCGAAAGATGCGCCGTATTTTTCGACGTAGTATTCAGCGCCGCCGTGAACGAGGTTGAGGAATTCGCTTTGGCTGACACGACCGAGCTTGATGCTGTGTCCGCCCGCGCCCATATCGACTCGCTCCATCACTTCGCGGTTGAAGCGGAGCTTTCGATCAGGGTTAGCCTCCTCGGCAGGCACTTCGGATCGGGCGCTGACCATGCCGCAGGATATATCGTAGCCTACCGGCCCCATCGCAATCGCTCCCTCTTCGCCGTCGGTGATGAGCACGCAGCCCACAGGCACGCCATAGCCGTAGTGAACATCTGGCGTGATCGAGACCATGCGCGTTCCGGGGAAGCGAGTGGCGTTTACGATCTGCCGATAGAGAATATCTTCGGCGTCTTTGAGAAGCCCCGGCGTGAGGAACAATCGCACAGGCACGTCTCCGATGTCTTCGGTTCGGAGTTCGTAATATCCGTCGCCATGCCATCGCGCAAGGCGCTTCCAGTTGTCGGCGTTGATGAGTTTCTTTGATTCTTTCATAGTCCTCTCTGTTTCGGTCGTTGTCGAGAATCAGCGCGACAAGGTTCGCTGAAAGGATGCTCTACCTGTGAGCTACGGCCCCGTCGAGTGGAGCCGCCGGGATTCGAACCCGGAACCCATGTACTTCCAGCCGCATTCGCGCCACGAAGAATCGCGGCGACAAAAGTTGTGGAAACAATTTAGCCCGGCGCTCTGCCTCTGAGCTACCGCCTTACGGCGACCTGGGACGCGCGCCCAGGGACCTCCGGGGTTCTATGTAGTTCCCACAGCATTCGCCGCGATTCAATGCCTGCGAGCTTCTCTTTCTCTCTTTGCCTTCGAACTGCGAACGCGAATCGGCGCGTCTCTCTGTTTCCTGACCCAATCCAGAAACTTTGCCACCGGCGGATAGGAAACGATTTTTTCAACCGTGTTGTACTCCGCGTCAAGCTCTTTTTCCGTCAGCACCGCGTGAATGTGCTTGTGACACGGCCAGCATATATCGATCACGCGATTCAGTTCATCGCGATCAATCTCTTCCCGCTTCTTTCGATTGCGATGCCTCGACCTCGGAATCAGATGATGCTTCGTCGTGCGAACGACTTCTCTTTTGCACAACGCGCAACCCGGCATGCGCTGCATGTTTACGCATACGTGACTATCAGCGCAAGACATAGCTTGAAACTAATGGCGACAAAAGAGGTGAGAGTTGCCCGACCGGTTTCCCGGCTGGGGCTTCGAACCCCACGGGCTTCCATGTACTCCCACCGGCATTCGCCATAGCGGGGCCGACAAGGTATGAGCGAGACGAACAGTCTTGATTGTAGTCCCGCGCGCATCCGGCCCCACTCTCATCACAACTTCACCGATTCGATCACGCCGACCCAGTGAGCGGCATTCAACCGACCGGCAGCAAACTCGGTTATCACGTCGAAGACCTGATCCGAGAACCCGCCTATGTTGAGTACGTCCTCGCGCTCCTGCGCCTGAGTCGTCTGGTAAGGCTGAATGTCTATGCAGACAAGCTTCGCCTGCGGATTGCGACGCTTGAACGCATTCCATTCCGCCATCATCGCCGTTCCGCGACCCCGGCCCGCATCTACCCACGATTCGTTGTCGGAAACGAATATGACCAGATCGCCTTCGGCTTTTCGCTTGTTGAGAAGCGCGAGAGGCGCGCTGCAATTCGTGCCGCCTCCGCCGATGGAAGCCAGCTTCTCGGCGTTCTTCAGTATCGTCGCTCCGGCGCTGAGGCTCACCTTCACCGTGTCATGCTCGAAAGGAATTACCTCAGCATTGGGATTGCGACGCATGATCGCGGCTGCAACGAGCGCGGCAACATCGATGCAGAGAACCGCGCTGGTCGAGCCTCTACGATAGCCAGTCACCGGAGACGACATCGATCCCGACACATCAGGGCAGACGTAAATCTGACCATTGATCGCAGGGACGTTTCGAGTCGATATCTCCATCGCATCGTGGAGAGCGATGCGCACCTCGCGGGGAATCTCTTTCGAAATCGCCTTGTAGGTCGCAAGCAACTGGTAAGGAAAAACCTTCGCGCGCTTGACCTCCTGCGGATCGCTCAAGCGATTGGCTATCAATTTCGCCATCCCTTTCTGCTCGAAGACGCCGTGACGCGCGAACGTGTTGAGGTTCATCCTCGTGGTCTGCCACGATGCGTTGCGAGCGATGGCTGTCCATTCCTGCGCGCCGAGTTCGAGCGCGGTCAACATCTGAAAAGGCACATCGGGAACTTCCGAAGTTTCGCCTGCCTTGTATGACTCGAATCGCTGCGCCAGCGCAGGCAGAGCCTCACGGTCGTGTTTGCGGCCAATCAGGTACCCGTAGAGAGCTTCACGTCCCGAATTCCCGGGCTTGGGATGAACCATCTTGATTATGTCCGCAAGCGAAGGAGTCTGACCGACCGCGCCTTTGAATATCTCTTCATCCGAGCGCGCGTCGAACCACTCGCGGATCATTCGCTTGGGAGCAGTTCCGAGCGACTTACGCCCGACGAATCCCGAACGGATGATCTGCACGAAGTTGCGCAGCATCTTCGCGTTGTCGATTACGCGATTGAAAACCTCGCCGAGCAGTCGTATATCGCGGGCGGCGAGAATTCCAGCCAGCAGCGCGGGCATGTCTTTCATCAGCCCTCGCTCGCGGCAGTAGATGGCAGTCAGCGCGATGAACTCCGCGTCAACTCGATTCGAGAGCTTGAGCACAGTAGCCGCCTGGTCTTCGGCGCTGGCATAAAAAGTCGAGTTAAGACATCCGGTCGCCGCGTACTGAGCCAGCGCGTGTTCAGGGGTGAACGCATAAGCCGGAGCGCGCTCGTCGTTGTGAGCGTCGGTTGCCGGTATCAGCTTTCCGATTATCGAATTGAACAAAGTCTTGTTTGCCATCGCTATTTCTCCTTTTCTTTCAAACCCGCATGTTGCAGTGGAATCAATCGCCGCTCCCCTTACCCACCCTCGCTGAGGCTGAAGACCAGCGCGCGGTAGTAACTTTGACATTGCCTGGTGCGACTGTCACTTTGCTGGGCATAACTTGTTAGTTCGGGATTTGAACCCTCGGCGCTGCCCCGTCGCTGCCATTAGCCGGGTTTACCGCCCGGAACCGGTTTTTGCGCTCGCTTCCTCCGACTCAGCTACCGACAGCGATCATTCCACAAGTTCAATCTTCCAGTTCATCTCCTGGATTCTCGAATCCATCTCGCGGTACTGCCTGGACAGTTCATCCGCCTGCTTCTGCATCTCGGCCACATCGATGGTGCTTACGAATCTTATCTCCGAACGCAGATACACCGTCTGAACGACCGAAGCCGCTTCCGCCAGCCCGTTGTAGGCGGCGCGCTTTGCAAGCAGTATGTCTCGCTCTGCCAAAGCGTCCGAAAGAGTCTTGCCCGCTTCGAACTCCGTCCCGGAGTTAGTCCTGTTTATCCTCTTGATCAGATCGGAGAGAAGGCTCAATGTGCGCTCCATCTCTTCGATGAGCGACTGAGGATTTTCAGGCGCACGGTCGCCTTCCTGCACCTTCGCGCTCTTGATGAGCCTCTGCTTGAGATGCTCTACTCTCTTCTGACAATCCGCTCTCAATATCAATGCCTCTGCAAGCTTCATGATCTTTCTCTCCTTCGAAAAACAGTGGTCAGTGGTCAGTGGTCAGTGGTCAGTGGTCGGTGGTCAGACAGTTTGTCTTACACTCCCCTGCACCCCTGTACCTCATCACCTCATCACCCTTCACACGCGGGATGATAGTGCATCTGCCGTGCCGCTGATTGCGACTATGCCGCATCAGGTCATCAAGGCTTTATGAACAAAGGCGTTCAGCCAGTCGAGCCAGAAAGCCTTGCCTGATCCGACGAGCCGCTTCATTATCTATAAATCTAAAAGACTGGAATAAAATCTATGCCTCGAAAAAAGACCATAGCTATCGGATTGCTCGGCTCGAATCTGGACGCGGGGCAGGGCGCCCAGCGTTGGGAGAAGTGGCGGCCTTCGGTCTCGCTTTGCAGTCAGGAGAACCTGCTCATAGACCGCTTCGAACTTCTCTGTCAGAAAAAATTTTTCAACCTGGCTCGCTCCGTCGCTTCCGACATCGAAAGCGTCTCGCCTGAAACCGAGGTGCGGCTCACGGAAATCGATTTCGGCGATCCATGGGACTTCGAAGAAGTCTACGGCGCGCTTCACGACTTCGCCCGCGCTTATCAGTTCAAGCCCGACACCGAAGACTACCTCATCCACATCACCACAGGATCGCATGTGGCTCAGATATGCCTCTTCCTGCTCACCGAGTCGCGGCATTTTCCCGCTCGATTGATTCAGACTTCTCCGCCTGCCGGTCGCCGCAAATCCGGGCCGGGGTTGTTCGAAATAATCGATCTCGATCTCTCGCGCTATGACCGCATCGCTTCGCGCTTCCGCCAGGAGCATCGAGAGGGAACTTCGTTTCTCAAGTCGGGCATCGAGACCCGCAACGCGAAGTTCAACACTCTGATTGATCGAATAGAGCAGGTGGCGATAAATTCCCGCGATCCGTTGCTTCTGGTCGGACCTACGGGCGCGGGAAAGTCTCAGCTTGCGCGCCGCGTCTATGAACTCAAGCGCGCCCGACATCAGATCAAGGGCGAGTTCGTCGAGGTCAACTGCGCGACCATTCGCGGGGACGCTGCGATGTCGGCTCTCTTCGGCCACGTCAAAGGCTCGTTTACCGGAGCCGTCAAAGACAGACCGGGACTCCTGCGCGCTGCCGACAATGGAATGTTGTTCCTCGATGAGATAGGCGAGCTTGGAATCGATGAACAGGCTATGCTTCTGCGCGCGCTTGAGGAGAAAAAATTCTTTCCGCTCGGAGGCGACCGTGAAGTGCGCAGTGATTTTCAACTCATAGCCGGAACCAACAGCGATCTTGCCGCGAAAGTGAGAGAAGGGCGATTTCGGGAAGACCTGCTTGCGCGAATCAACCTGTGGATGTTTCGACTGCCGGGCCTGAGCGAGCGAATGGAAGACATCGAGCCGAATCTTCAATACGAACTCGATCAGTTCACTCATCGCGCGGGCCGGAGAGTAACTTTCAGCCGCGAAGCGAGAGAAAAATTTCTGAAGTTTGCCACTTCGCACGACGCGCGATGGTCGGGCAATTTCCGGGACCTCAACGGCTCGGTGACAAGGATGGCGACGCTTGCGCCGGGCGGGAGGATTTCAGTCGAGGCGGTAGAAGACGAAATCCATCGCCTGGGCGCGGCGTGGAGAGAGTCGCGCGCAGACGAAGGCGAAGAGATGATCGAGCGATTCGTCTCTGGTGACCGCATCCGCGCGCTCGATCTGTTCGACCGCTTGCAGCTTGGGGGAGTGCTGAAGGTATGCGCGGAGTCGCGCACATTGTCTGAGGCCGGACGCAAACTCTTTTCAAACTCGCGTGATCGAAAAAAGACCGCCAACGATGCGGATCGTTTGAGAAAATACCTCGCGCGATTCGGCATCGAGTGGCAGCGCGTAAAGGAATGAAACCGGGAGTCGCATCCGCCTGAGCGACAGGATGAGAGTTGATTGCCTTGAGCCGGTATCGTTGAGCTTTTACCCCACCCGCATTGAAAATCGCGCTCGCTGCGATTAAAGTTCGTCTACTTCCAGTGGACGCAAAAGGTTCAAAGAGGCATCTCCAATGATTTATATACATCGTCGCATCAGTTCTCTGCTCGTGATAGTGGCGGTCATAGCGTTGAGTTTTCCTGCGCAGGGCGCGGACAAGCGCGTGATCACCGAAATGGATTTGTTCAAGTTCGTGTGGATCGCCGATCCGCAGATTTCGCCCGACGGCTCGCGCGTCGCCTTCACGCGGGTGTGGGTGAACCAGAAATCAGATCGTTACGACTCCGCGCTGTGGATCGTGCCGACTGCGGGAGGCGCGGCGCGACAGCTTACCGCAGGGCCGCGCGACGCTTCACCGCGCTGGTCGCCCGACGGCAAGCGGCTGGCCTTCATTCGCTCGGCTGAACGAGAAGGCCGTCCGCAGCCGTCGCAGATTTATCTGCTCTCGTTCGAGGGCGGCGAAGCGCAGCCGCTTACAGAAATGCCGCGCGGCGCAGGAGGTATCGAATGGTCGCCCGATGGAAAGACCATAGCCTTTGTGAGCTCCGAAGAGTCGAGCGCCGAAGAGCGGGCGATGGAAAACGGCGAGATGAAAGGGAAGTCGGCAGAGCGCACAAGCGACGTGCGGGTGATTACGAAGGCCACCTATCGCTCGAACGGCCCCGGCTATCTCAATCCCAAATCTCATTCCCATCTCTGGACGGTCGCCGCGCTCGATGGCCAGATGCCAAAGGCAAGACAAATCACCAAAGGCAATTTCGATGAAGGCAGTCACCGGTGGTCGACAGACGGCTCGCGCATTTACTTCATTGCAAATCGCGTGGCCGAACCTTACTACGAACCGCCGCGCACCGATCTTTATTCCGTCGCTGCGGACGGCAGCGATGAGAAAAAGGTGATGAGCTTCGACGGCGGCATGCGCGGCTACACGTTGAGCGCAGACGGCAAACGCATTGCCTTCGGCGGCGCGCTGGCGCACAAGCCCGTGCAATCCTACACGCAGCCCGATCTGTTCGTGATGAATAATGAAACGGGCGCGACGCCCAGGAACCTGACGGCAAATTACGATTTCGATATCGGAGGAGGCATCGGCGGCGATCAGCGCGCGCCGCGCGGAGGCGGAGCCGGTGGAGTCATCTGGAGCAAGGATGGCCGCTCGCTTTATGTCAACGTAGCCGAGCACGGTCGAGCCAACCTCAAACGAATCGATGCGACGACGGGCAAAGTCGAACCGCTCACGACCGGCGATCACGAAGTGCAGTCCTGGACAGCTTCGAGCGACGCTTCGCGGATGGCGCTGCTCGTCGCGTCATCGGTAAACATCGGCGATATCTTTTTGCTCGACACCGCGTCTGGAAAAATGACTCAACTGACCCGCATCAACGATGAGTTGTTTTCGCAACTCAATCTGACTCACCCGGAAGAAATCTGGTACACCAGTTTCGACGGCAAAAAGATTCAGGCGTGGATTCAGAAGCCGCCCGATTTCGATCCATCGAAGAAGTATCCGTTCATACTGGAAATTCACGGCGGGCCGCACGCGGCCTACGGCTTCACCTTCACCCACGAATTTCAATGGATGGCCGCCAGAGGCTACGTCGTGCTTTACACCAACCCGCGAGGGAGCACTTCCTACGGGCAGGATTTCGGCAACATCATTCAGTACAACTATCCCGGCGATGATTACAAGGATTTGATGGCAGGCGTCGATGAAGTCGTCAAACGCGGCTACATAGACACTGCTCGAATGGGCGTGACTGGCGGAAGCGGTGGCGGCGTGCTTACGAACTGGACTGTTGGACACACGACGCGGTTTCAGGCGGCGGTCTCTCAGCGGTCGATAGCCGACTGGGCGGGATTCTGGTACACGGCTGATTTCACGCTTTTTACTCCTACCTGGTTTCGCGCCGCTCCCTGGGAAGACCCTGAAGATTTCGTGAAGCGTTCGCCGATAACATACATCAAGAACGTCACCACGCCGATGATGTTCATCGAAGGCGAAGCCGACTGGCGCACGCCTCCCAACGAAGGCGGCGAAGTGATGTTTCGCGCTTTGAAGTATCGCAAGGTTCCTACGGTGATGGTGCGCTTCCCGAACGAATCGCATGAGTTGTCGCGGTCGGGAGCGCCCTGGCATCGCATCGAGAGGCTGCAACACATCCTCAACTGGTTCGACAAGTATCTTCAGGGCAAGCCGATCAAACTCTACGATGTGCAGTAACGAGCGGTGGAGGCTGACGGGCGGAAGGTGAAGGCATAACCGAGGAATCGTCTCTATGGAAAAAATAAACCTTGCCGAAAAATTCTCACTCTTCGACGATCACTGGCGTCCGCGCATCGTCGCCGAGCTCAACGGCCAGCACGTCAAGTTAGTCAAATTCCTGGGGCCTTTCACCTGGCATCACCACGACGATGAAGACGAAATGTTCCTTGTAGTCAAAGGAACATTTCGCATGGAGTTTCGAGACCGCGAGGTGATGATCGAAGAAGGCGAGCTCATCGTCGTGCCTCGCGGAACGGAGCATCGCCCCGTTGCGGATGAAGAAGTCTCGGTGCTTTTGTTCGAGCCTGCGTCAACGCTCAACACCGGCAACGTGGAGAACGATTTCACCGTCGCTGACCTCGACAGGATTTGAGCAGGCGCCCGGCTCGAAAAGCCATAAGCTCGTCAGCCCGCGTATTGCTTCAAGCGTGGAATAACGAAACCTGAAAGGAAAACTCATGCCTGCTCACAGAC
>CAZPQE010000143.1:0-13133 GCA_964588615.1 uncultured Clostridia bacterium
GAATGAACGGCTGATTGAGAAAAGCATCTGCGAATAATGTTTTTTCTTGCATACCTCCCCTCCAAAAGCCTGATGCCTTGAGACATCTTTTCAGGGCTTAGAGGCCTACCCATTCTGTTGTGTTCCTGCCTGTGATCCACAAATGACAGGCTTGGCCCATTGTCCCTTGCAGGTCTTGCCGGTGTCAAGATGAATAAAATTCAGGCAGCGGTTCGATCCGTTCTCGGCGCTCTGGTGTGATTGAGTGGGCACTCGTTTTTCCCTCGACAACCCTAGAATGCTCTTTGCAATCGGGCTTGCAGATAATGTTCCCACCTGCGCAATCCTGTTGGTGCGACGGCGAAAGAATTTGGATGCCCGCCTGCATTAAAATCCCCGACGGGCGTCGTTTGATTCCCTCACGGCTCGAATCGCAGCGCCGCGCCGCCCAGCCCGACGACCCAGCCTGCCCGGCTGCTCACGAAGATGACATCGATCAATTGGGCAGGCAGGGGCGAACTCGCATTCAGCCACGTCTCGCCTCCGTCGGGCGTGTAGAGGATCGCTCCGTCATCGCCCACGGCCCAGCCGTGACTCAAATCGGTGAAGAAGATGTCGCGCATTTTGAATTCGTCCTTGATCTTCCACATCTTCATCCACGTCCGCCCGCCGTCGGTGGTCTTGGCAAGCCGCCCGCTTCGGCCTGCCACCCAGCCGTTGTTTTCATCGATGAAAAAAATCGCCCTGAACACATCCTCCGGCAGTTTGGTTTGAATCTTCGTCCAGTTCAATCCGCCGTCTGTGGTTTTATAAAAACTGCCGCCCATCACGCTTGCCCATGCGCGCTCGGTGTCGAGGAAGAAAATCTCCGCGACGTTCTGATCGAACGGGAACGCTATCTCATTCCAGTTCTGACCTCCGTCGAGCGTGGTGAGAAAGACGCCGGGCTGCTTCGCATATTCGTCCTTGCGCCCGCCGCCCCACGCCCATCCGCGCTGTGAATCGATGAAGTAAATGCGGTCGAGTTGTTCAGGCTGCTCCAGCTCAGGCTGACGGCGATTGCCGAAGAGCTTCATCTTCACCTTTCCGGCTTTTCGCTGGAGCGACCAGCTTGCTCCCCCGTCTGATGTGCGCAGGATGTCTCGATCAATCGTAAGCGCCCAGCCCGACTGAGAATCCGCGAACCACACCGAGCGGATTTTGTATTTGAACTGATCGGGAATCTGCTTCCAGGTATGCCCGCCGTCTGTCGTCTGCAACACCTCGAAGCCCTGATTTTCTTTCAGAGGGTCTTCCTGTTTTTCGCCGGGCTTTGGTTTCTTCGCGCGTTTGTTGCTGTTTTCGTTTTCTTCTATGACTATCGAACTGCGGTCGGTCTGTCCGTTGATCCAGCCAATCTCCTCGTTGACGAAATTGACCGAATAAAAACTGTCTCCAGTTCCGGTGTCGAGCAGCGACCACTTGCCCGGAGCCTTGCCGGCAGAACACGCCGAGGCCAACAGGACTGCTGACGCGAGTGTGGCGATTAAGAATCTTTGCATTTTCTGATTTCCCCGTACTGAGAACGAGCCAGCCTGATTCATCAGCAGGAATTTTATCATCAATCCACATATTACGAATCCGCAGATTGCGCAGATTTACGGAAAAGATTTTCGCAGATTTATCGCGTGTACTCTCGACCGCTCGGCCACAGGCTCATAATCTGCGTAAATCTGCGCGCGCGAAGTCTGCGTGATCTGCGGATAATCAATCGACGACGCGGATGCTTGCGCGGTTCGATCTTCCTCCGTCCGCATTGAGAGCCTGAAGCGTGAGCGTCGCTGGCAGCGCGATCATCTCTGCCGGGATGCGCGCGGAAAACTGAGTGTCGTTTATGAATCTGGTTTGAACCCTCGTGTCATTGACCAGAAGAACTATGCCGGATTTGAACCCGACGCCGCCTATGGTGATTTCCACATCGCTTCTCCCGGCCTTGATCCTTCGCGGCAGCCGGGTGATGAGCGGGCCATTTTCGATGGTGAGACGAGTCGAGTTCGATCTGTTGCCGTCGGTGTTCACGATTCGCACTTCGAGGTCTGCCGCGTGGGTGAAAAACCGATCAGGCACGCGCGCAGCGAGCGACGAGCGCGAGATGAATATCGTCTCGACCATTTCGTTTGCAATCAGAGCGTTCGCGCCACGCTGGAAACGCTGGCCTGAAATCATCAACTCGAAATTCTCCGCGCCAGTCCCTGTCCGCGAAGGCGTGATCGAATCGATCCGAGGCGGATCGTCGAAGATGGTCAATCGCGCGGGCGAGGAAGTTTCTCCCAACGGGTTCCTCACTCTCACTTCGATTGCGCCGCCTTCTTCGATCAAAGATGCTGTCACTTGAGATTCAAGCTCGGTCGATGATCTGCGCTCGGTTGCAAGCTGCGTCTGCCCGAACAGAACTGTCACGCCGGGCAGAAAATTCTCGCCCGATACTTTGAGCGCGAACGAAGGCGAACCGGCCCGGATGTTTGCAGGCATCAACGCGCTGATCGATGGCTTGATGGTAAACGGCTCTCCGCTGGCTCTCGCGCCGGGAGAATAAATCCGCTCTGAGTTTCCTGCTGCGATGGTGTGGAGCGCGAAGGCGGCCCCATCGACATCCGGGTCGCGGTTGATCGATTGATTTGCGCCGCCTTCCAGCGCGCCGAATTGAATCTGCTGAACGACGCGGCCCTGAGCGTCTTCCAGACGGATCGTGTCGCCGCCGTTTGCAAGCGACAGCCCGCCGGTCGAGGCGATGAAGACCAGCCTGTTTTCACCCGCGTTGCCGAATCGCCCTCGCGGAGTTCCTCCGCCGAATACCACAGCCGATTCTCTCGGAGGAATGATCGCGCCCTGCGCGAAAACATGACGCGCAGCTTCAGAGTCCATAAGCCTGTAGCCTGAAATATCGATTGGCGCGGACGTGCGATTGACTATCTCTATGAATTCGTCCTGAGAAGAACTGCGCGAGCCATCGCCGTTTGCGTCGCCCGCCGCGCCGTCGGGCGGATCAGCCAGATACTCATTGACGACCAGCGGGTCTTTTATCAGAACATCGAGCGAAACGGTGTTCGATATTCCAGAGTCAGGGTTTTCAACTCTGAACGATACTTTGCCCGCTCTCTGAATCAGCGCGGCGGGAAGAGCGACGGCGAGCCGCTCATCACTTATGAAAACGGTCTCAAGTCGCATGGCGGGCAGTGAGTTTTCAAGGACTCTCGCCGACGCGCCGCGTTGAAACTTCGCTCCGATGATTGCGATCTCCACGTCAGTGCTTCCTTCGATGACTGTTCGTGGATCGATGGAATCTATGCGCGGAGGGTCGGGGAAGACTTCGAAGACGACTTCATTTGAAAACTGCCCGTCATCGTTTTGCGCTGCTACGCCTCTGAGTCCCGCAACGGCTGTCAGAGAAGCCGGAACATCGGCCTGAAGTTCCGTCGAAGAAACGAATCTCGTCGCAAGAGTCGTTTGATCGAACAAAATATTTGCGCCGTTTCTGAAATTCACTCCCGCAACCGTGAGAGTGAACGAAGGGCTGCCGGCAACCTGACGCGCGGGAGAGAGGCGCGTTATGCGCGATGTGGGAAGTATGACCTCGAAGCTCCTTTCGCCCGACATCTGCCCGTCGCCGTTTCTGACTCTCACCCTTCGGCTTCCCGGCATAGCAATCGAAGCGGCTGAAACGGTGGCCCTCAATTCCGAGACGTTGACGAACTGAGTCATCACCATCAGGTCTTCGATCAGGACTGCGGATGCAGGCTCGAAATTCCTGCCCGTCACAAACAGCGTGAAGTCGCCTCCGCCCGCAGTCACGAATCTCGGCAGAAGATCGAAAAGCAGAGGCGCTGGCGGAATGATAGTGAGCGTCTTTGCGTTGGATCGATTGCCGCCCGCGTTGCGAACCAGAACGGAGTGAGGGCCTGTGACTGAAATAACGCTTGCGGGTACGGTCGTGGTGAGTTCATCCGCGCCGACGAGATCTGTTGCCAGCGGAATTCCATCGATTGTGATGGCCGAATCGATTTCGAATCCGCTGCCGTGAACTGAAAGAAGGAAAGGCGGGCTGTTCTGAATCACGCGGTCAGGAGCGATTTCGGTGATGCGAGGGCCGATGGTGAAAGGCGAGCCGTCAGCAAGCGTGCCAGGAGAAAAGAGACTGCCCGGCGGGATAGTCGAGTGGAGAGAAAAATTCACTCCCAGGACTTCAGGGTTGCGATTGAGCGATTGATTCATTCCGCCTTCTGAGCCGTAGGTGATTTCTTCGATCACGTTGCCGCTGTTGTTTCTGAGGGTGATCGTGTCGCCGCCGTTAAGAAGCGAAAGCCCTGACCCACCCACCGGAAACACAAGTCCGTTCAAAGCGGCGTTGCCGAAATCGCCTGTCGGCGAGCCGCCGCCGAAGACGACCGCCGCTTCGTTTGCGGGAAGGATCGAACCCGGAGGAAAAGTCAATCGCGCGCCTGCCGGGTCGCCGATCGAAAAGCCGCCGATATTGATGGGCATCGATGTGCGGTTGATGATCTCGACGAATTCGTCCTGAGAAGAACTGGTCACGCCATCGCCGTTTGCGTCGCCTGCCGGGCCTGTGGACGGGTCGGCGAGAAACTCGTTTATTCCAACCTGAGCAAACACGGTCAGAGAGACAGCGTTCGATGTCGCCGTGTCGGGATTGATGACATCGAGCGCGTAAGCGGCGGGCGCGCTGGTGATGGTCACAGGCACGATCGCATCAAGCTGATTCGCGCTGATGAAGGTGGTGTTTATGGGCGAATTGTTTATGCGAACCTGCGCGCCGTTTTGAAATTTATCTCCGCTGACAGTGACAGCGATTTGTCCGCTTCCCGACACGATCACATCAGGCGAGATGGAATTTATCAACGGGTCATTGGTCACGAACGGGCGACCGTTGATACGCGCTCCGGGAGAAAACCGCCTGGCGTTGCCCGACGCGAGCAGGTGCGTTGTGAAGCCGCCTGTAATATCCGGGCTGCGAGTGAGCGATTGGTCCACATCGCTGGCTGGCGGCGGATAGTCTATGCTTGCCACCTCGTTGTTCATGCTGTCTCTGACTATGATCGCATCATCGCTGTTGGCGAGATTCAGCCCTGAACCGGTTAATGCTTTGAACACAAGCCCGTTCGCCATTGCGTTGCCGAAAGTCCCTGTCGGCGAGCCGCCGCCGAAGACTACTGTAGCTTCGCCCGGCGGAATAGTAGTCGCTGGGGGAAAAGTGAATCTCACGGCGGTCGAATCGCTGATGGTGAATCCGCTGATGTTGAGGGGAACCGTGCCGGTGTTGACCAGTTCCACGAATTCATCTTGTGTTGAGTTGTTTATCCCGTCGCCGTTTGCATCGCCGTCGGGCGCGGGAGCCGGATCAGCCAAATACTCGTTGATGATGAGCGGCACGGCCTGGGGCCTGAGCGGTTCAGGCGTCGATCCTGTCTTAGCGGGCGCAAACGCAAGCAGCCCTGAAATCGAGATGCAAAGGCAAAAGAGCGAGGCTGATTTTCTTCCGCGCATGGCAAGTCTCCACAAAAGCGGCTTTCACGCTTTTTGTTGATCAAGACCTTCGGAACGGCAACTTGAGGTTAGCGGGTCGGTGACGCTGTGCAGTAGAAATCGCCAGCGCGTGCGTAAGTATATCACCGCTCGCAAAAATGACAAATGATACGCAAGCGTAAAATGTAAAATGTAATCTTGCGGGCCAATGACTGCCCGGATCTCAATTTGGCCTCCGCTCTTTCGCTTTGCGCCCGGCAACTTGAAAAAACTCATCATTTCAATCATCATCACACCGCTTCAGGCACGCTCGATGTCATTTCAATAACGAGGCGGGAGGTTTGCGGATGAGAGAAAAATGGATGGAGCATGAACTCGGTCTTGATTTCCTGCGAGTAGTAGAAGCTGCGGCCATCGCTTCGGCGCACACCATGGGTCAGGGAGACCGCAAGTACTCTGACCACGTGGCGGTCGAGGCCATGCGCGAAGTCATGGACACTGTGCGCATGCGCGGAGAGATTGTCATAGGCGAGGGCGAGCGCGACGAAGCTCCTATGCTCTACATCGGAGAGAAAGTCGGGCTCGGCTACAAGGACGGCGTGGAAGACGGCGATTCGTTTCCCGAAGTCGACATCGCAGTCGATCCGCTGGAAGGAACCAACCTCTGCGCTACGGGGTCGGCCAACGCGATAGCCGTCATGGCCTGCTCTGAAAAAGGCGGCCTTCTGCGCGCGCCCGATGTCTACATGCAAAAGCTCATAGTCGGCCCCGCCGCTAAAGGCGCAGTCGACCTCGACGCTCCGGTCAGAGACAACCTCAAGGCCATAGCCCGGCGACTGAGCCGCGACATCGAAGACCTGGTGGTCATAGTCCTCGACCGTCCCCGGCACAAAAAACTCATAGCCGACATACGCGAAGCTGGCGCGCGCATCCGGCTCATCTCTGACGGCGACCTCTCAGCCGGCATATCGGCTGCTGTCGCAGGCTCAGGCGTGCATGCGGTCATGGGTACGGGAGGCGCTCCTGAAGGCGTTTTGACGGCTGCGGCTATGAAATGCCTCAACGGGCAGATACTCGCTCGCTTCGCATTGAAGGACCAGTTGGAAGATATCGAAGACCGCAGCCGAATCCCTGAAGGCGTGGTCGAGCGCATGCGCGAAATGGGAATACAGGACCCCAGGCGCATTTACGACACCGATGATCTTGCGCCCGGCAAGCACATAATATTTGCCGCCACCGGCGTGACCGACGGGACTATCCTCAAAGGCGTGCGGTTCTTCGGAACAGGCATTCGCACTTCTTCCATAATCATGGCCACCGAGAAAGACAAGACTGCCCGCTTCATCGATACCGTCCACATCGAGGGAGGCCCGGACACGGTTGTGCGGTTCTGATATATGAAGAGGTGAGGTGGAGCAGAGAATAATGTAGAATGCGGAATGGATTTGAGCCGGATTATCTGTTTATTCCGCATTCCGCACTCCGCATTCTTCTTCTGACCACCGACCACCGACACTCGCACCTCTTCATCTCAAAAGCGCGGTGATAAAATATCAAACACTCTAAAACGCCGGAGCGTTATAGAGCATCGAAGCAAGGCCGTGAGAGACCGCTTATGGAGTTGAAAGTCGGAACGGTATGCGACCGGGGGTTGAACCCACGCCGCCCGGTCAATCAGGATCGCTTCCTGGCCCTGGCCGAACGCGGGTTGTTTGCCGTCTTCGACGGCGTGGGTGGTCAGCGCGCGGGCGAAGTCGCAAGCCAGACTGCCGCCGAAACCATCGAAGAAGCTCTCGCTCATACTTCAGCCAACTCTTCATCCGATCTGATATGCCGCGCTGTCGAGTTCGCCAACCGCGACATCTTCGAGATGGCCCAGTCCAATCCCGAATACCGAACCATGGCCACGACCGTCGCCCTCGTCTACATCGATGATTCAACTATCACGGTGGCGCACGTTGGCGACAGCCGCGTCTACCTGCTCGAAGGCGGGCGACTCACTCTCGAAACGATAGATCACACCGACCTCAACGACGATCTTCGCGCCGGAAAAATCACCCGCGCCGAGGCCGCCCGTCAGATCGAGCGCAACGTGATAAATCGCGCGCTCGGCGTCGAGCCTGATGTCGATGTCGAATTGAAAACGATTCGCGCAGGCGAAGGCGCTCGATTCCTGCTTTGCAGCGACGGCATATACAAACACCTCGGCGAGGATGAAATCGCTCGCGCGCTTGCCGAAAACGAAGACCCGCAGCGCGCAGCCGACGAGTTGAAACGCCTGGTCTATGAGCGAGGAGCCGATGACAACCTCACCGCTCTGGTCGTGCAGTTGGGCCGCGCGCGAAAACCTCTCGCGGCGCGCAGAGCGGAAAAATCCCTCAGCGCGCAGGCCGCAGGCGTCGGCCTGGAAAAGCTGCCCTCTGCGCGCAATCGAATTCAGGTCGATTTCGGAAGCGTGGAGCAAAAGGACGAAAGCAGAGATTATCGACAGCTTGATCCTTCGAGCGGGCGAATAAGCTTCGATGAGCCGGAAGAAGGAACCTCGACGACGCGAAAAATAATCTACACGCTTGTCGCACTCGTCCTGCTGGCCGGGGCTTTTTACGCCGGGCTGCGCGCGTCAGACCTCGCGCGAGCGAGATCGTCTCCATCACCTCAGCCTGCAATCGAGGTGATCGATCCGATGAAAACGGGGCGCGAGGCATTCGACAGAGGAGAGTTTCAACGGGCGGCTGTCGAGTTCGATTCCGTAATCAAACGCGACCCTAAGGATGCCGATGCCCGATACTGGATGGGTCGCGCGCAGATGGAACAGGGCGAGTACGAAAAAGCCTCGCAGAACTTTGAAGAAGCTATTAAACTTCAGCCCGCTCTTCAGGACGCTTACGTTCAGGCGGCTGCGGCCTACTCCGTCGTCGGAAAAAAGGACAAGGCCGACAGGATGCTCCGCCTCTACGCAGAACAACGACGCAGGGACGGACGTTCTTCACACAGCGGGAGATGAACGGTCTTTGGCTCTCAGGTGACACGGTGCGGGAACTGATTCTGGAAAACAGCATAGTCGATGATCGCTATCTGGTGGCTCGCTGCCTGGGTCGCGGCAGCTATGCCGAGATATTCCTGGCCAGCGACCGAGCGCGCGGCAACGAGCAGGTAATCATCAAGGCGCTCAACACATCGCTTCAGGGCGCGATAGATGCGGAACTCGAAAGGACGCTGATCGAGAATTTTCAAAACGAAGCCGTAGCCCTCGACAAAGTTCGCCACCCGAACATCATTCGCCGACTCGGACATGGCACGGCTGCCGATCTTAACGAAGTGCCGTTTCATTATCTCGTCCTCGAATACATGCCCGGCGGCGATCTGCTCGCGCTTTGCCGCAAACAACCCTTCGATCTCGACCGGGCATTGTTCTATTTTCAGCAGGTGGCCGAGGCTCTTGCCTGCGCCCACAGCCGACAGGTCATTCACCGCGACATCAAGCCCAACAACCTCCTGCTTTCTGAAGACCGTCGCGTGGTCAAGATAGCCGACTTCGGCGTGGCGAAAATTGCGACCGACGACGCGGGCGAAATAACCCGCGTGGGAACGAACGTCTACGCCCCGCCTGAGCATCATCCCGACTCTTCGACCGACGCGCTCAACCAGAAGCTCACTCCTTCGGCTGATGTCTATTCGCTGGCCAAGACCATCTACACCGCGATGACTGGTCGCGCTCCCCGCCAGTTTGCGCGGTCTCCGATAGCCGAGCTTCCCGAAGAGATAGCCGCAAAGCCCTGGGGCATGGGGCTTCTGGCGACGCTGCGCAAGGCGACGGCGACAAACGTCGCCGACCGCTATCAAACCATTCAGGAGTTCTGGAAAGACTTCGCGCTGTTGAGCAGCCTCTCAGACCTCCCGTCGCAAGACGACCCCGAAGCCACCCGCGTCCGCTCGCGCCTGAAAACCGATGACGTGACAGAGCAGGCGACCGCGCAGCCGCATTTTCAGACCTACGCCGCGGCTCATAGCGGAGGCCATCGCCCGCACCACGCGCGAATAGTCGTCGAACTGCCAACGAGTCGTCAGCAGAAGGAACAAAACGGCTCGCTCGGCGCGGGCGTCTCCAACGGCAATGCGGCGGGAGTGGCGGTAGCCGAGGGAACAGTCGTCGAAAAAGGCCGGGAGACGGTTGCCCAACAGCGGGCGAAGGGGTCGGCGAGCCTGATCGATTTCAGCGCGTTTGATCGCCTGCGGAGGCGATTCAAGACCGAATGGCTGCGCGTGGCATTTATCATATTTCTGCTGGCGGCGTTGATAGGCATTTCGGCTTCGACGTATTTTCATTTCGCGGAGCCGGGCTTCCGCGACGGGTTGATAGCCGACGCGCCGAATGTGAACATGCGCAGCGAGCCTCGCGGCGATGTGCTTGCGGTGCTGCCTGAAGGCACGCGGCTGAGGGTTTACGAAGAGCGGGACGGCTGGGTTAGGGTCAGGGTAGTCGGATGGGTCGGGACAGCGCCGGGCAATGCTCCGACCGAAGGCTGGGTCAACAGCCGGTTCGTGAGGCTGGATTGAGCCATCGGCTCAACGGGAGAGAAAAATGAAACTGGGATGGCTTGAGAGCGTCAGAAAATGGATCGATGGCGAAGAGGATATCGACGAGCAGGGTCAGGCGCGACCGCGCTCGAAGTGGGATGACTTTCTGGTCTCGATAGCCCGCGAGGTCGAAACCTGCATGCAGCGCGAGATGTTCACTCCTCCCGGAGGGCCGACTTACATCCCGCGCGAGTACCTGATTTTTCTCAACCCTGAAGATGACATCGAGTGGCAGGGCGAAAAGCGCGAAGGGCTGGAGCGCGGACTCCATCACGTGCTGGCCGAGCGGGCGAGAGAGCTTGCAGGCGATAATGAGTTTCAAACCCGCACGCTGGCTCTCGAACTCAGAGTCGATGCCGCGCTCGAACGCGGGCGCTTCCGCGTGCAGCACACCTGGGACGCCGAGACTGAAAAAACCTTGGTGAAGCCGCGCAGGCAGAAGGAAGCGGCTGCGGCTCCCCCGGCAGACGACGAAGCCACTCTCGTCCGCCCGCGCAAATCAGCCGAGCCGCTGTTTTCGATTTCCGTCCGCCGCGCCGATCAGGAAGGCGATGCTGAAACCCATCAGTTTTACAAAGACCAAATCCACATAGGTCGCGGCTCGCGCCAGGTCGCCGTCGATCTCAGGCTCGAAGGCGATATGGAGGTCAGCCGCAGGCACGCGACGCTCACCCGTGTCAACGAGGGCGTTTTTACTATCGCCTGTCACGGCGCGAACCCCGTCCTGCTGGGTGACGGGCGTGAAGTGCCTGCGGGCGAAAGCGCCGAGGTCGCGCCGGGCCAGAAGATCGTCCTATGCAGCTACGAGCTTGTGATTCAGTAAACACCCCTCCGCAACTTCAGTGGAAAGCAACTGCGCTTTGCAGTGATCGCTTCGATAAAAATTTTGTACAACAGGCTGCCAGCCTGTTGACACGCCCTTGAGGCGGCGGTGGACGCATGGTGGGGATGCGGTCGCTCAGGTACAACGAGCTGCCAACTTGTTGATATGCTGAAAGCGCCAAAATCGGATGTGAAGCAGGCCGGAAGCCTACTGTACATTCCTGGGGGGAGATTCCAACCGATGATCCGTTTGCAGAGAAAGCGGATTCGAATATTGCTTTTCCCGCTGTCTGCCATAGTTGCGCTGCTGCTGGCTTTTGAAGGCGCGGCTCAAAAACAAAACGACGAGGTTCTGTTGACTGTCACCGTAACTGACAAAGCAGGCCGCTGCGCCGATAAATTGAGCAGGGGTGATTTCGCCGTTTATGACGGAAAGACCGCGCAGGAAATCTCATCATTCGATAATCAGGATTCGCCCGTCCGCGCAGGCATAGCTCTGGACATCTCGAAATCGATGATCGGTCGCAACAGATCGCGGATGGACTTCATCCGGGACATGCTCTCCTACATGATTCAAAGCGGGCGCGAGTCGGATGAGTACTTCATTTATGTTTTTGGCGCGCGGCCCCTGCTCTTGAGCGACTGGACGAGGGATGGAAACAAGGTCGCCGAAAACCTGAATAAAATCGACTTCAACCGCCGAGAGCAGGGAACTGCTTTGTACGACGCCTGCTATGCGGCCATCGAAAAACTCACGGGCGGAGGTCAGGCGAGGCGCGCGCTCATCATCATCAGCGACGGGCAGGACAGTTCGTCGCAGCGCGAATACAAGGAACTGCGTAATGCGTTGAATCAGTCGGATGTCGTGGTTTACTCGATAGGTCTGGTTGATCGTGTGCATGACGGGCTGGCCAGTTTTGGCGAGGGGATGCTTGAAACAATTTCTACCGCTTCGGGCGGCAAGGCGTTTTTTCCCGCGACGCTTGCCGAATTGAACAAGGCATTCGAGCAGATAGTCGCCGAGTTGCGCTGTCAGTATCGAATAGGATTCAAGCCCGCTCTGCGCGACGGGAAATGGCATTCGATCAAGGTCAGGCTCGCGTCTGGTGACGCGAGCAAAAAAAATCTGATCGTGAGATCGCGCGAAGGATATTTCGCTCCGACTGGCGCGCGATAAATGCAGTCGGTATTCTTAGCGAGTCGCGCCACGGAAAGGAGACTTGATGAAAGATCAGAAAGACATCGCAGTCGAGTGGGGTCCTCAGAAAAAACTTGCCGTGATTATTGGGGCAATCGTCATCGCCTTCCTGCTCGGCTACCTGCCTTCGTGCGTGAGCGCGCGAAATGCCCAGCAGCGCGCCGCCCAGCTTGAGCGCAAAGTCCGCATGTCCGATCTGCTCGGCCAGATCGGGATGACCAGCTACGAGGCCAATCGCAACAACTACGCCAACGCCGCGCAGTTCTCCTCTGATTTTTTCAACGGATTGATGAAGCTCATCGCGGAAACCGAAGTCGAAGCGGACAGAAAGAAACTTCAGGAGATGCTCTCGCTGCGCGACGAAGTGACCACCAACCTGGCGCAGGCTGATCCTACTGTAAAGCCCAAACTGGCGCAGATGTACGCCGATTTCTATCAACTCACTTTGACGAGACAGGCGGCGAACTAGCCGTTCGATTTCGAACCGAGGAATTTTTCCATCGCATCGCGGGCCGAAGTCTTGAGGTCGAGGAAGCGAATCCCCATGCCAACGTGCTCGATGGCATAGCGCACTTCGCAGTTTACGTTTATCTGCTTAGGCCCCAGTTTGAACCTCAATTCGAGGGCAGTGCCTTCGGGAAAACAGGTGACCGAATCCATGAAAGCTCCGGTCATGGAGATGTCGCTCAACCGGGTGGAGAATCGCCCCGTAGCTTTGCTGTTTCCCTCCACGTCTATGAGGTGATGGACGCGCGTCGCCTTTCGGCGGTCAGTTATCTCTTCGAGGAGGCCGCGCGTTTTTTCTATGACTTTGCACACGCCGCAGTCAGGCTCCCGATGCTGGCCCGCAGCTTCATGCGCGACATCGAGCATGCGAGCCATGTTCTCGGTGAGATATTTCAGTTGAGTCGCCTGTTCATCGCTGATCGTCTTTTTCATAGTCGAACTCTCATTAGCGCAAGGGAGCGAATTTTTGCCGCATAATATAAACGCATCGGAGTTTTGTCAAACATCGCGCGCGCTTGAACTGACAGGG
>CAZPQE010000144.1:0-13089 GCA_964588615.1 uncultured Clostridia bacterium
CGCGTCGATAAGACCGGAGTCATTCACGCTCCGGTGGGCAAGGTCAGCTTCGAGAAAAACCTGCTGATAGAAAACGCCCGTTCTCTCATCGATGCCGTAGTGCGCGCCAAGCCGTCTACGGCCAAAGGCAAGTACGTCAAGAGCGCGACGCTTTCATCTACGATGGGGCCGGGCATCCGTCTCAATACGACTGAGTTTTAACAGAGGTCAGAAGTCAGTGGTCAGTCGATGCTGACTTCCGGCAAGGGAGTTCAACCGTGAAGACAAGAGAGCAGAAACAATCGGATGTCGAAAGCCTGCGAAGCGCGTTCGAGGAGTCGCCCAACGCATTGCTGATAGGGTTTCAGGGCATCAAGGTGGCTGATGACGAGAGATTGCGCCGCGATCTGCGCCAGGCCAATCTCACTTATCAGGTGGTCAAAAACACTCTGGCCGTGCGCGCCTCCGAAGGCACGCCGATCGAGCAGGTCAAGGATAATTTCGTCGGCGCGACGGCAGTGGCTCTTTCGAAAAACGATCCGGTCACTCTGGCCAAAGTGCTTTCGAAGTGGGCGAAGGAAAACGCCGCGCTCAAGTTCAAGGCGGGAGTGGTCGAAGGCCGGGTGATCGAAGTGGCCGATATCGACGCGCTGGCCAACATGCCATCGAAGGAACAGTTGATATCGAAGATCATGTTTTTGGTCAACAGCGGCGCGCAGCGACTTGCGGTCGCGCTCGGCGGGGTCGCGCGAAACCTCACGGTCGTAATCGATCAGGTTCGCGCGCAGAAAGAGTGAGCAGTTTTCAGTTTTCCGCTTTTCAGTCTTCAGAAACGGGAAGCGTGCGATCCCGACTGAAAGCCAACACTGAAAACCGGCGACCGGCGCGGGAGGTTGTGGAGCCTTTCGCCCGGCAGAGAAGTGACCGTCGATGTCAGTGGGCGGTCGAGTTGGCTTCGAGCCTTGAGGAGATGCGCCGAGGGCGAGAAGCGACTGTTCGAGGATAGATTTTCAGGAGGAATTGGAATGTCAGAGAAACTTCAGGCAATAGTCGATCAGATAAAAGACCTTTCGCTTTTGGAAGCGGCGAACCTTGTGAAGATGATGGAAGAAACCTTCGGCGTCTCGGCTGCCGCCGCTGCCGTCGCTGCCGCCCCTGCGGCGGGCGCTGCTGCCGCCGCCGCTCCGGTCGAAGAGAAAGACGAATTCGACGTGGTGCTTTCCGGGATGGTTGATCCGGCCAAGAAGATCGGCATCATCAAGGTGGTGCGCGAAATCACCGGGCTTGGGCTCAAAGAGGCCAAAGACCTGGTTGAAGCCGCGCCCAAGCCTGTCAAGGAAGCGGTCAACAAGGACGAAGCTGAAGCCCTCAAGAAGAAACTCACTGAGGCTGGCGCTACTGTCGAGTTGAAGTAGGTTACAGGTTACAGGGGAGAGGGAAGAGGAAGAATCTTCGCCCCCTGTGCCTGGGGCCATTTAATTTTCGACGATGGGATGCCAAAGCTCTGTTGCTTCTTTGAAAACTAAATGACCCTAAGACTGTCCCCTGTTCCCTGTCACCTATGCAGCTTGACCCGGCAGGCGGCCTGTGTGGTAAGATCAGGTTTCGTATTTTAGAGGACGGCGACGATAAACAGGATAATCAGGCACTCACAAATTACGCGAAGATCGCGGCTGGCGCAGGTGTCCCTGGCCGCGCTTCGCGTTCGTGTCTTTCAATCAGTCAATTAGCTTGCAGTGAGTCTTTATCTGTTCAGCCTTGAGAATATTCCCCGCATCGCAGAGGCAGACCTTCTGCCGCTGCTTTACCCCGTTTTGCGTGGGCCAGCTTCTCCATTCCGGGCTGACAGCAAGGCTCGCTGCAAGCTTTTTCCTGCCTTCTAATCGAGGAGAGATATGTCAACAACGATCAACGGCAACCAGCGCGAGCGGTATGATTTTTCGCGGATCAAAACGGCCATACGCATTCCCAATCTCATAGAGGTGCAGCGGCAAAGCTACAATCGCTTCCTCCAGATGGACCTGCTTCCGGCTGAACGGGAAAGTATCGGACTCCAGGCCGTGTTTCGCTCTGTCTTTCCCATAACCGATTTCCGCGAAACCTCGCAACTCGACTTCGTCGAATATTCCATAGGCAACTGGCAGTGCAAGTGCGGCCAGTTGGAAGGTCTCTATCACCTGCGAACCAACTGCCGCTCGTGCGGCGCGATCCTCAGAGTCAACCCTTACGCCGCCGAAGACGTGACCTGCCCGCAGTGCAGCGTGATGAACAAGGTCTCGCCCGTGCTGTGCGACAACTGCGGCGAGCCGGTCACGCTTCAACACAAGCACTCGGAAAAAGAGTGCCAGGAAAAATCCATGACATACGCCGTCCCGCTGAAAGTCAAAATCCGGCTCACGGTCTGGGACACCGACGAAGACACGGGACAAAAATCCATACGCGATATCAAGGAAGAAGAAGTATTTTTCGGCGAACTGCCGCTGATGACCGACAACGGGACTTTCATCATCAACGGAACCGAGCGAGTAATAGTCAGCCAGTTGCATCGCTCTCCGGGAATATTCTTCGAGAAATCGCCTATCTACCTGGCCAAAGTCATCCCTTATCGCGGATCGTGGGTCGAGTTCGAATACGATACCAAGAACCTGCTCTACGTCCGAATAGACCGCAAGCGCAAATTCTACGGCACGGTCTTCCTTCGCGCGCTCGGTCTCGTCGATAAGATCGATCTCGATCGCATCGCTACCGACTCTCAGCTTGAAGACGAAATCAAGCGGTCTTCCTACACCGACGCCGAAGTGCTCCGCATGTTTTACACCTCGCTCAAGGCTAAAATCAGCGGAGGGAAACTGCACTTTGAGCCAGGCGAGGGGCTTGTCGGGCTGCGGCTCGCCGAATCGATCACCGACCGCGCGGGCGAAACTATAGTCCGGGGCGGCGCGACGGCCAGGAAACTTTCCCGCCGCGATATAGATTCGCTCATCAAGGCAAAGATTCATTCCGTCCCCGTGGATGCGCAGGAAATCGAAGGCGCGTGGCTCATCGATGATGTGGTCAACACCGAAACCGGCGAGGTGGTGGGCGAAACCAATACCGAACTGACCGCGCGCGAGTGGCAGCAGATCATCGAGTCGGGCGTGGGTGAAGTCGAAATCTTCTTCCCCGAACGCGATGATGTCGGACCCGTCATCAGCCAGACGCTCAAGAAAGACAGCGTGAAGACGCCCCGCGACGCGATACTGGAAATCTATCGCAAGATGCGCCCCGGCGACCCTCCCACCATACTGACAGCGTGGAACCTCTTCAAGGGAATGTTCTTCGACGAGCGCAAGTTCGACTTCTCGCGCGTGGGACGGTTGAAGTTCAACATCAAGCTCGGAAAGCCGGAGCGCGACCGCCTCGAACATCAGACGCTTTCGACTTCCGACTTCGTCTCCGTCATCGATTACGTGCTCAAGATGCGAAAAGGCATAGGCGAGGCCGATGACATAGATCATCTGGGCAACCGCAGAGTGCGCGCGGTCGGCGAGCTGCTGGAAAATCAGTTCCGCATCGGACTCGTCAGGATGGAGCGGGCTATCAAGGAGAAGATGTCGATCCATCAGGAAATGCAGACGGCCATGCCGCGCGATCTGATAAACGCCAAGCCGGTCACGGCTGCCGTGCGCGAGTTTTTCGGATCGTCGCAACTCTCGCAGTTCATGGATCAGACCAATCCGCTTTCCGAAATCACTCACAAGCGCCGCCTGTCAGCCCTCGGGCCGGGGGGCCTTTCGCGCGAGCGCGCAGGCTTCGAAGTCCGCGACGTTCACCCGACTCACTACGGTCGCATTTGTCCCATCGAAACCCCTGAAGGCCCGAACATCGGATTGATATCGTCGCTGTCGTGCTTTGCGCGAATCAACGAGTTCGGCTTCATCGAATCTCCTTACCGGAAAGTCGAAAACAGCCGTGTGATCGATTTCGTGCGAATCCATTCGGCGGGCGACAGCGGACTGGCTGTCGGCGACCACCTTCAGAAAGAACAGGTCGACCGCACGAACAAAAAACTCGTCTCCGAAGGCAAATCGCCCGCCGACTACGAGCCGTATCCGTTTTACCTGTCGGCGTGGGAGGAAGACCGCTACACCATCGGCCAGGCTTCGGTCGAAGTCGACCGGCAGAACCGGCTGGTTCAGGAACGCATGACGGCGCGCAAGGCAGGAGAGTTCAAGCCCGCCAGCCGCGAGGAAATCGAGTTCCTCGATGTCAGCCCCAAGCAACTGGTCTCGGTGGCCGCTTCGCTCATCCCGTTTCTCGAAAACGACGACGCCAACCGCGCGCTGATGGGATCGAACATGCAACGCCAAAGCGTCCCGCTGCTTCGCGCCGAAGCGCCGCTCGTCGGCACGGGGATGGAGCGCGTGACGGCTCAGGATTCGGGCGCAGTGGTCATCGCCCGTCGAGACGGCGTGGTCGATAGCGTGGATTCCGAGCGCGTCATCATCCGCGCCGAGCACGGAATAGCCGGCGGAACCACTTCGCGCGAGATCAACGCCGACATCTATCAGTTGACCAAGTTCAAACGCTCGAACCAGAACACCTGCATCAATCAGAAACCCATAGTCCGCGAAGGGCAGGTCGTCAGGAAGGGAGATGTCATCGCCGACGGCCCCTGCACCAACGGCGGCGAACTCGCCC
Source organism: uncultured Clostridia bacterium (assembly GCA_964588615.1). Classification (GTDB taxonomy): domain Bacteria; phylum Acidobacteriota; class Blastocatellia; order UBA7656; family UBA7656; genus UBA7656. Next base: position 4,660 of record CAZPQE010000144.1, read on the forward strand.
TGGGACGCAACGTGCTCGTCGCGTTTATGCCCTGGCGCGGATACAACTTCGAGGACGCCATACTGGTTTCCGAAAAACTGGTCAAGGAGGATTCCTTCACTTCCATCCACATCGAAGAGCTCGAAGTCGAGGCGCGCGACACCAAACTCGGCCCTGAAGAAATCACCCGCGACATCCCCAATGTCTCGGAGTCGGCTCTTCGAGACCTCGACGATTCGGGCATCATCCGCATAGGGGCGCAGGTCAAGCCCGGCTCGATACTGGTCGGCAAAGTCACGCCCAAGGGCGAGACTCAACTGACGGCGGAAGAGAAACTGCTTCGCGCGATATTCGGCGAAAAGGCAGGCGACGTGCGCGACGCTTCGCTCACCTGCCCGCCCGGAATCGATGGAACGGTCGTCGATGTGAAGGTCTTCACCCGCAAGGGCGCTGAGAAGGACGAGCGTTCGATGGCAATCGAGCGCGGCGAGGAAGAGAAACTGCTCAAGAACCTCAGCGACGAGATTCGAATTCTCGAAGACGAGCGCAACAAGCGAATCTACGAACTGCTCGAAGGCCAGAAGCTGGCCGAAGACCTCGTCTACAAGAACAAGAAACTGCTCTCGAAGGGGACCAGGCTCACGCGCGAGGCTCTGGAAGGGATCGAGATCAATGCCCTGCGCCGGGCCGAGGTCGCCGGTTCGCGTCTCGATATCCAGTCCGAAATCGGCGAGATAGAGCGGCGAACCGAACGACAGATAAACGTCCAGCGACAGTTGCACAGCGAAAATGTCGAGAAGCTCAAGAAGGGCGATGAACTCCCGCCCGGAGTCATCAAGATGGTCAAGGTGTTCATCGCCATGAAACGCAAGCTCTCGGTCGGAGACAAGATGGCCGGGCGGCACGGCAACAAGGGAGTCATCGCCCGCATACTTCCCGAAGAAGATATGCCGTATCTGCCCGATGGCTCTCCCGTCGATATAGTGCTAAACCCACTTGGCGTTCCCTCGCGCATGAACGTCGGCCAGATTCTCGAAACCCATCTGGGCTGGGCTTCCAAAGAACTAGGTCGTCAGGTGGGCGACCTGCTTGTGGCAGGCGACCCTAAGGAGGCCCTCGCGCAGGTTCGCAAACTCTTCCGCGAAGTCTTCCCCTCTTCCGAATGGCAGGAGAAGATAACCGAGATGTCGGACGAGGAAATGATAGCTTTCAGCCGCAGCATGATGGGCGGAATTCCGTTCGCCTCGCCTGTGTTCGACGGCGCGCGCGAGTTGGAGATCAAGAAGCTGCTCGAAGTGGCTCAGTTGCCCACCTCAGGCAAGACCATGCTCTTTGACGGCATGACGGGCGAGCCGTTCGAACAGAAAGTCACCGTCGGCTACATCTACATGATGAAACTGTCGCACCTTGTCGATGACAAAATACACGCGCGCTCCATCGGGCCGTACTCGCTCATCACCCAGCAGCCTTTGGGAGGCAAGGCGCAGTTCGGCGGCCAGAGGTTCGGAGAGATGGAAGTGTGGGCGCTGGAAGCCTACGGGGCGGCGCACATACTTCAGGAACTCCTGACAGCCAAATCCGACGACGTTGCGGGCCGGTCGAAGATTTATGAGGCGATAGTCAAAGGCGAGGCCGATTTCGATCCTGGCGTGCCCGAATCCTTCAACGTGCTGATCAGAGAACTGCAATCGCTCTGCCTCGACGTTGAACTGATGCGACGCAGCGAAGAAGAAGAAGTGGTAATGGAATAGTCGATTGTCATTGGTCATTGGCCATTAGTCCTTTGCTCGGAGAGTTGCAAGGAGAGAAGAACGAATGACAAGTGACGAAGGACAAATGACAACGGAGGAAAAATGTTTAGGACGCACGAACAGAAGACGAACCTGGCTCCTGACTTCGAAGCCATACGCATAAGCCTGGCTTCGCCCGACAAGATTCTTTCCTGGTCTCACGGAGAAGTGACCAAGCCAGAAACGATCAATTACCGCACCTTCAAGCCGGAGCGCGACGGGCTGTTTTGCGCCAAGATTTTCGGCCCCGTGACCGACTGGGAATGCCTGTGCGGAAAATACAAGCGGATGAAGCATCGAGGAGTGGTGTGCGACAAGTGCGGAGTGGAAGTCACACAATCGAAAGTGCGCCGCGAACGCCTCGGCCACATCCGGCTCGCTTCGCCCTGCTCGCATGTGTGGTTCTTCAAGGGCCTGCCCTCGCGCATAGGCCACCTGCTCGATATCCCGCTGCGCGAGCTTGAAAAAGTTCTCTACTTCGAGTCCTACATCGTCATCGATCCGGGCGAGGTCGCTGAACTCAAGGAGCGGGAACTCATCACCGAAGACCGCTACCGACAGCTTTTGCACGATTACCCCGGACGCTTTGCGGCCAAGATGGGCGCTGAGGCCATCAAGGAACTCCTTCAGCGAGTCGAAGTCGAAGACCTGGCTCTGGAGATCAGACAGAGGATGAAGGATGAGACTTCGCAGCAGAAGAAGCTCAAGTTCTCCAAACGGCTCAAGGTCATCGATGCTTTCCGACGTTCGGGCAATCGACCCGACTGGATGATACTCGATGTCATACCCGTGATCCCTCCCGAACTCCGCCCGCTCGTCCCTCTCGACGGCGGTCGTTTTGCAACGAGCGATCTCAACGATCTTTATCGCCGCGTCATCAACCGCAATAACCGGCTGTCGAAGCTCATCGAGCTCAAGGCTCCTGAAGTGATCGTGCGCAACGAAAAGCGCATGCTTCAGGAAGCCGTAGACGCGCTCTTTGACAACGGGCGTCGCGGAAGAGTGCTTCGCGGAGCCAACAACCGCCCGCTCAAATCTCTGTCGGACACGCTCAAGGGCAAGCAGGGCCGCTTCCGTCAGAACCTGCTTGGCAAGCGCGTAGACTATTCGGGACGCTCGGTCATCGTCGTCGGCCCCGAACTCAAGCTGCATCAGTGCGGGCTGCCCAAGAAGATGGCCCTCGAACTCTTCAAGCCGTTCATCTACAACCTGCTTGAAAAGAAACAGTATGCCGCCACCATCAAACAGGCCAAAGAGATGGTAGAGCGTCAGGAGTCCGTCGTCTGGGACATCCTCGAAGAAGTCATACGCGAGCACCCCGTGCTGCTCAACCGCGCGCCGACTCTGCACCGGCTGGGGATTCAGGCGTTCGAGCCTGTGCTGGTCGAGGGCAAGGCCATCAAGATTCACCCGCTGGTCTGCACCGCCTTCAACGCCGACTTCGACGGCGACCAGATGGCTGTGCATATCCCGCTGTCACCCGAAGCGCAGGTCGAAGCCTCCGTGCTGATGCTTGCCTCAAACAACATCCTCTCTCCGGCAAACGGACAGCCCATCGCCGTCCCGACTCAGGACATCGTGCTCGGCTGCTTCTATTTGACTAAGGCCAAGCCGGACGACAAATTCGCCGGGCGCAAATTCTCGTCGCCTGACGAGGTGCTCATCGCTCTGGATTCGGGAGACGTTCACACCCAGACTCCGATCAAGCTGATGTTTTCGGGCAACATCATCGACCTGGAACATGAGCGCGACGATCAGGATGTCATCCGCGCTCAGGCTCGCAAGCTGACCAATCGCGTAATCGATACGACCGTCGGGCGAGTGATATTCAACGAGCACATGCCCGCCGATATGCCGTTCATCAACGGCTGCATGAGGAGGAAGGGCCTGCAATCGATGGTCAACTACTGCCATCTGCGTCTCGGACATCAGGAGACGGTCAGGATGCTCGACAAGGTCAAGGAACTGGGCTTTTTGTATGCGACCAAAGCGGGCATCTCGATTGGAATCGATGACCTGGTGACTCCGCCCTCGAAGGCCGAACTCGTCGGACAGGCCCAGGAGGAGGTCGATGAGGTCGAGAACCAGTACAAGGAGGGCATCATCACCAACGGCGAACGCTACAATCGAGTCATCGCCATCTGGCACAAGGTGACTGAGAAAGTCGCCGGGGCGATGTTCGAGGAGATGAACAAGAAGGAATCCGATCAGGGCGAGTTGAACCCGATACTGGTTATGGCCGATTCCGGCGCGCGGGGATCGAAACAGCAGATTCGCCAGCTTGCCGGAATGCGCGGCCTGATGGCCAAGCCGTCGGGCGAAATCATCGAGGCCCCGATTCGCGCCAACTTCCGCGAAGGACTCAACGTCCTTCAGTACTTCATCTCCACTCACGGCGCGCGCAAGGGACTGGCAGACACCGCGCTCAAGACCGCCGATTCGGGCTATCTCACGCGCCGACTCGTGGACGTGGCTCAGGATGTGATCGTCAGCGAGCCTGACTGCGGCACGGTCAAGGGCATCTGGGCTACGGCCATCATCGAAGGCGGCGAAGAGATTGAATCCCTGCGCGACCGCATCATCGGTCGGGTCGCTCTGGATGATGTCCGCGACCCGGTGACGAGCGACACGCTGGTCGAAGCCAATCAGGAGATAACCGAAGACCTCGCCGGGCAGATTCAACTGGCGGGCGGAATCGAGCGCGTGCGCATACGCTCGGTTCTGACCTGCGAATCGCGCCGGGGCGTGTGCATAATGTGTTACGGAAGAAACCTGGCCACTGGACAACTGGTCGAGCTAGGCGAGGCGGTCGGGGTGATCGCCGCTCAATCCATCGGCGAGCCGGGCACGCAGCTTACGATGAGAACTTTCCACATCGGCGGAGTCGCCGGCGGTGTGAGCGAAAGCACCAAGCACGAAGCGCGCACTTCGGGCGCGGTCAAATTCGAAGACCTGCGCACGGTGCGCAACCGCGACGGCGATCTGGTGGCGATGAACCGCAACGGCTCGATCCTTCTCATCGATGATCGCGGGCGCGAGGTGAGCCGCTATCAGATAGTCTACGGCGCGACGCTCAAGGTTCACGACACCCAGAGGGTCGAAGAGGGACAGGAGCTTGCCGAGTGGGACCCCTACACCTTCGCCATACTGACCGAGTACGCCGGAACCATCCACTTCAAAGACCTGATCGAAGGCGTAACAGTCCGCGAGGAAGTCGATGAAGTGACCGGGCTTTCGCACCTGGTGGTCACCGATTCGCCCGATGAGAAGCGTCAGCCTCGCATCGAGATCAAGGACGACAAGGGCAAGCTGCTTCGAACCTATCCGATGCCGGTGCGCGCCAACCTGCTCGTGAGCGACCACGACGAGTGGAAGAAGAAAAAGGTCGAGGCCACTCACGCGCAGGAAGAGAGAGACCGCGTGAGGGTGGCTCCGGGCGACATCATAGCCAAGATTCCGCGCGAGACCACCAAGACGAAAGACATAACCGGCGGTCTGCCTCGCGTCGTGGAGTTGTTCGAAGCGCGCAAGCCGCGCGAAACTGCGGTGATGACCGAAATCGACGGCGCAGTGCATTTCGGGCCGGTGGTCAAGGGGCTGCGAAGGATAGTCATCGAAGCTCCCGATGGAGAGAAACGCGAGTATTCCATCCCGCGCGGCGTTCACGTCAACGTGCAGGAAGGAGATGTGGTCAAAGCGGGCGAGCCGCTGATGGACGGCCCATTGAATCCGCACGATATTCTCGCAGTTCGCGGAATAGAAGAGTTGCAGCGATATCTGGTCAACGAGATTCAGGAGGTCTATCGCCTTCAGGGCGTCAACATCAACGACAAGCACATCGAGGTGATCGTGCGCCAGATGCTCCGGTGGGTGAGGATCAAGGATGTGGGCGACACCGAATTCCTGCTCGAAGACATGGTAGACCGCTTCCGGTTCCAGGAAGAAAACGACCGCGTCATGGCGGAAGACGGCCAGCCTGCTCAGGCCGAGCCTCTGCTGCTCGGAATCACGAAGGCGTCGCTCTCCACCGAGTCGTTCATCTCGGCGGCCTCCTTCCAGGAGACCACCCGCGTGTTGACTGAGGCTGCCATAAGCGGCAAGGTCGATTATCTGCGGGGCCTCAAGGAGAACGTCATCATGGGGCGGTTGATTCCGGCAGGAACCGGGATGGAGTATTACCGGGCGATGAAGATCGAGCCTGATCGCACGGTCGAAGACTACGAAGAAGAAGAGATCGAAGTCGAGGAAATCCGTGTCGAAGCAAAGGAAGTCGGCGACTGATCGCTTCGCATTGCGAAAAGCGCGGCCTCGAAAGATCGGGGAGGAGAGATGTTTCCAGTATCTCCTCCCCTTTGTTTTTCTGCATTACGCTGACAGATGGCCCGGATTTCTCATGCCCCGTCAGCGACAGGTTAAAAAAGTGTCGAGGTCGGTCGTCAATCCTCAAATCCGGGTTAGTTGGTCGGATTTACTGACAGACTCTCTCTGTCGGAACCACAGCGGCGATTCAGACAGCAGAATCCATGCAATGTGGAGGAAGAGTGTCGTTCAATCAACGCAATCATAATCTTCATAAGGCTGCAAGTTTTTGATAACGTCACTGATCGCAATAGACAATCGGGAGAACGAATATGACAGCAAGTGCCGGACTCGCTTTTCGCGCGCTGCTCCTGCTCACTCTCACTTTGCCGTCGAGCGCGACCCCGATTCGGGCCGAAAGCAAAAGCTGGACATCTCTTGGCCCTTATACCGGCACGATCGGCGCGATCGCCGTAGACCCATCTCGCCCCAGAACGGTTTACGTGGGGACATGGGGTAGCGGCGTCTTTAAAAGCACCGACGGCGGGACAAGCTGGAAGTCTGCCAGCGACGGATTGATACGCACCAATTTTCTTGAGGTGAAAGCTCTCCTGATTGATCGGACCAATCCCAACATCATCTTCGCCGGGACTGAAAGCGGCGTCTTCAGAAGCGCGGACGGGGCTGCAAGCTGGACACTGGTCAAGCGCACCAACTATATCGATGCGCTGGCGATGGATCAGTCCGACCCCACCATCATTTACGCCGGAACGAACTCTGCGGACAATGAGGACTACGTGACGAAAAGCACCGACGGCGGCGCAAGCTGGACCGACTTCAGAAATGGAGTGGTCAGGAATCGAATACAGGCGCTTGCCATAGACCCTTCCATCGCAAACATCGTCTATGCCGGGGCAGGATCGGGCGTCCACAAATCCACCGATGGGGGCGCAAGCTGGTCTGCCGTCGGAAGGGGGATGCCCGCCTCTCGCGTCTGGGATGTGTCCATAGACCCGACCATCACGGGAATCGTTTATGCAGCCACCGATCTGGGAGGTTACAAGAGCGTCAATGGCGGCGAAGACTGGGCGGCAATCGATGGATTGAAGGGTCTCCGCGTCTTTGCCCTCGCCTTCGACCCTTCGAACGCCAGCATCGTCTTCGCAGGGGTTGATGACAGAGGGGTATTCAAAAGCACAGATGGCGGACAGACCTGGACGGCTGCGGGACTCAGCGGCTCAAGAGTCCTTTCGATTGCATTGGATCAGTCGAATAGTAATACCTTTTATGCGGGAACGGAACGCGGCGTCTTCGTGAGCAGTAACGGCGGCGCAAGCTGGAGCGCGATCAACGCCGGGATTCATAACTCTCACATCCGGGGGATGGCCATAGACCCGTCAAACGGGAACGTCATTTATGTGGGAACTTCTTTCAACGGAAGTTTCAAGACCACAGACGGCGGTGCAAGCTGGTCGACGCTGAATTTTCCGAGCAATCTGTCCATCATCAGGCTTGCAATAGACCCGATCAATACCAGCACCGTCTACGCCGTGACTCACCTGATCTATATCTTCAAAAGCACCGACGGCGGCGTCCGGTGGATTTCGATCAATGACGGACTGCCTGACAGGTCGGTCACTTCGCTCGCCATAGACCCGCTCAATCCGAATATCATCTATGCCGGAGTCTCCCGCAGAGGCGTGTTCAAAAGCACAAACGGCGGCGCAAGCTGGATGGAGATCAATAACGGACTCGACCGAAACTCCGGCGTCGTCGTTGCCATTGATCCTGTCAACACCAGCACGCTCTACGTGGGGATGGAGGAACGCCTGTTCAAGAGCGTAAACGGCGGCCAGTCGTGGACTGAAATCACAGTACGGTCGCTCCTTGCTGTCACCGCCATAGCCGTAGACCCGGCGAGGCCCGAAACCGTTTACGTCGGCGGGGTCGGAGGAGTGTTCAAAAGCACCAACGGCGGCGCAAACCTGTTTCGAATCAACACGGGTCTTACCGATCTCAACGTCATCTCGCTCGTCGTTGACCCGCTGGAGAGCAACGTCATTTATGCCGGCACGGTGATCGGCAGCGTGTTTATGAGCGACAACGGGGGCGAGAATTGGACGCGCGAAACGGCGGGCCTGGCCGGAATCGGCAACAACTTCGTCGCCCTCGACCCAAGCGACACGGCCATCGTTTACACGGGGAGCGGCGGAGCCGGGCTTTTCAAGAGGCGTTTCAAAGTGCCGGAAATTCTTTCAGCCTATTTTGATTCGACGAAGAAGCTGACCATCGACGGGCGTTTCCTCGACCCTTCTCCCCGTGTGATAATCAACGGAGTGGATCGCACTCGCTTCATCACCAG
>CAZPQE010000145.1:0-13055 GCA_964588615.1 uncultured Clostridia bacterium
CGACAGGTCAGTCTCTCTCTTTCTTCCAGTTCGGCAGCTTTCTGCCCCACCGCCAGTCTGAGGATTTCAAGATTGAGCCTGGCTGCCAGAGTCATCATCGTCAGCCTTGGGTCGAAGAGGGATGCCGAGGCTTTCTGCCAGTAGATGATTACCGCTCCTCTGTCCTGGGAATCGAGATTGATGGGCGCGGCAAATGCTCTTTCGATTCTCATCTCTCTCTCGTTCTGACTGACTGTCAGCAGGCGGTTGAGCGCAGGGTCGGAGCTTACAATATCGAGGAATTCCGTATCAGCGTTCAGTTCGTCGTGTATGTTTTTGTCAATGAGAAGAAAGATGTCGACGCTTTGCTCTTCGAGAGCCGAATTGCAGTAGAGGCCGCCGAGTCGCCCCGCATCGCCAAAGGAGATGAGACACCTGTCGGCCTCAAGCGAGTTGCAGATTTCTTTGGCTATGTGATCGAAGGGCTGGCTCTGAGCTAAAGAAGGGTTGAGAAGCGGGTCGAATCGGTCGGCGTCAACCGGTGAACCGCTCTGGCCCGGCGTAGGAGAGAGGAGCTTTCTGATGAGCGGCGATACTTGCATTCGGTGTCAGAGTAGCCTGTGAAATGGAACAGCTTTGATTACCGTTCCGTTTCACCCTCACTTGGAAGTTTCAATGATGCTGTTGGGTCCACTGATTTGAAGGGCAGAATAGCGAATCTCCCTTCCGGTAGCCGGGTTCTTGAAAGTCATGCCCGGCTCGTTCGACAGTTGTCTGATTTCTGCCCAATCGTTGAGCGGTATGGCCAGAAATGCTTTCACGATCAGCGGATCGAAATGCGTGTCCGAGCATTTAACCAGTTCTTCGGCGGCCTCCTCGAAGGGCCGCGCTTTTCTGTAAGGGCGATCCGAAGTGATGGCATCGACCGTGTCGGCTACGGCGAATATGCGCGCGCCGAGACAGATGTTTTCGCCTTCCAATCGGTTGGGATAGCCGCTCCCGTTGTACCGCTCATGGTGCTGGGCGACGATCTGAGACGCGCCTTCGAGAAAATCAATTCCGCTCAGTATCTGAGAACCATACTCGACGTGCCTGCGCATATAGGCCCATTCTTCTTCGGTCAGCGACCCGCGTTTGAGAAGTATGGCGTCGGGCACGCCGATCTTTCCTATGTCGTGGAGCAGGGCTCCGTGTTCGAGCGTTTTGAGTTCTCCATCAGCAAGACTCAGTTGTTTTCCGAGTTTGAGGCAGTAGGCCACTACGCGGTCGGAATGCCCGCGAGTCTCCACGTCGCGGGCTTCGAGGGCGGCAGCCAGAGCTTTCAGCGTAGCCCGATAATTCAGATAAAGCTTTTCGAGCGTCACATTGAGATTGGAATTGGCCAGGGTCAGTTCGGTGGTGCGCAAATTGACGAGTTCTTCGAGGTGCTGCTCATAAAGCTGATTGGCTTTGAGCACCATGCGGTGGCGGAGCGCGCGCTGGACTGCCGTTTCGACATCCGAGAGGTTGAACGGTTTGGTGACATAATCAAAAGCGCCGCGCCTCATGGCTTCTATCGCGCTCTGGATGTTGAGGTTCCCCGAAATGAGGATGACTACTATATCGCGGTTGAGGCGGTTGATTTCTTCGAGCAATTCGAGGCCGCTCATCCCGGGCATCATGATATCGGAGAGCACCAGATCGGGCAGATCCTGCTTGAGGTATTCGAGAGCTTCGTGGGCGCTGGTCGCCGTGGTGCATTGATACTGCTCGGAGAGCAGGGAGTAGAGCACCGACAGAACGTTCGGCTCGTCATCTATGATGAGAATCCTGGGCGGATTATCCTGATTGAATGGCAATGAAGAGTTGCTTATTATCGCCATCGGCCTTTCCTTATTCCAGAAGCCAATCGCTTCGTCGGCTGAAAGAACCCGTCGGAGGGCAAATCCATTATGTTTTACAGGAGACGAGTGAATTTGCGCCTGAACTTGGAGGGGGCTGACGGATGTTATTACACGCGAGTGGCTATATGCAATACATATTTTCCCACCAGCGATTCACTGAGCGTAGTCGATCTTCATAAACCTGCTGGCGTCGCCGAACACCACGACGTATTCGGTTCCGCTGATGCTGACGTGGGTGACTCCTTCAGGCTTCATATCGGGGTTGAGCGACGCCACCTCGCTCGGCTGCGATCCGCTCCCGCCGTCCCATAGCCAGAGCTTGAACACACCTTTTTTCCTGGTTTCAGGCTCTCCCGATATGATGAGGAACGATTTCAGTTTGGTGTCGTACTGAATATCACGAATGCCCTGGCCGCCCAATGAGAGGCGGATGATCCCTGAGCCGGAAACGGTCAGACTTTCTTTTGTGAAGCTCCTGGGATCGCGCAGCTTGAGCGGAACTATCAGCGCATCTCCTCCCAGAAAAGGCTGGCGCAGGCCGAGGAGCAATCTTTCCTGAGTCGGGTCCCAGGCTATACCTTCTACATTGAGCCCGCCCTGAACGCCAGGCTTTTCTCCCTCGCCTTTGAGTTCGGGGACGTTTTCAATAAGGAAGCTCCTGAAATCGGTTATGACTTCAGGCTGATCCCTGACGGTCTGAGTCGAGGTGTCGAAACCGAAGCGGGCGATGGAATTCTTTTCGCCCTTTGCGGGATCGGATTGCGATCCGACTATGAACAGCGAGGAGTTGCCATAAGTGATGCCTTCGGGGTTTTCTACGCTTGCGCCAAGCTGGACGGACTTGGAATCTCCGATCTGCTTGCCCGACTCATCGAGTTGCACCCAGAAAACCTTGCCGGGTTTTGCGTCGTCAACAAAGAGCACTCCGTCCGAGTCCGGCACATGCACGGCTCCTGAAGCCTCGAACGTGCCGCCGCTGATAGGCATTTCAGGGCCGGCGTTGGCGAGTTTTTCTCCCTGCCTGACATTGGTCGTAGTCGATCCCGTACCTTGAGTCGAGGGTGAAGGAGCCGGTGGGCGCGACGCCCACCAGATTCCGACCGCCGTCAGCGTGGCGGTCAGAAGGGCGCTGGTTATCTGGGCGACGATTCGGCTGTAGGCTCCAATTTTGGCCGCTTTGAGGCGCTCGTCTTCCTTATCCTTTTTTTTCTTCTTCTTCTTCTTTTCGTCTTCGTCTTCGTCTGCGGCAGCCGAGACATCCCCTTGCGCTACGGCCTGCCGAAGTTCGACCGGTTGAGCCAGAGCGATGGCTCCCGCCTGCGCCGGCTGCATTGCCCCTGGCTGCGCCGGAGCAAGATCAGGGAGGTTAGCGCGCTTGAGAATTTCCTGAAGCACGGAGGGCGAGAGAGTCGCCGTCACGTTTTCTGTAGTCTGGCCGGAGTTTCTGAAGGTGAGCGTCGTCTGGCCGAGTTGAATCGAATCTCCATGCAGGAGAGTGCGCGCGTGAGCCGAGAGACGCTCGCCGTTGACAAATGTGCCGTTGCGGCTTCCCAAATCGACTATGCTGTATCCGCCATCGCGCACCATTATCACTGCGTGGCTGTTGCTGACGGTAGGGTCAGAAAGCACTATCTGGTTGTGCGTGGCCTTGCCTATGCCTATCTCCGGCTGATTGGTTATGAGGAACCTCAGCTTTTCTCCCGAAGGGAGCACGCCGATGAGCTTGGGGCCGTAATATTTTTCAATCTGATCGGAAAGCGTGCCGGCAGTTGCGATCATCACTTTGACCGCCGTCCGAGTCTCCAGTCGGGCTTTCTCTATGCCTTCTTTATCGGTCGGGTCGAGAACGGCTAGGAGCAACTGATCCCCTTCCTTCCGAAAAGCGAATATACTGTGGTCTCGCGCGATGCGCGACGGGAAACCCACAGCGAGGTTTTCATCTACATGGGCTGTTTTCAGATCGATTGACGGAAGCTGGAAAATCCTGCACATCAGATCGCGCAGCCGCTCTTCATCGATTTTGCGCTCTTCGATCAACGCCCTGCACAACCGTCGTCCGCGAGCGTCCTGAGCGCGCAGACGGTCGACATCAGCCTTCGAGACCAGACCTTCGTTGATGAGGGCCGAGGCGAGCGAGTCTTCCGTCAGCGGCAGAGGAGCCATCGGGGAGAAGGCCAGGTTTGAGACATCGAACACTTTGGTTTCGCTGTGATCTTTCAATCGGAAGGTCAGCTTCGAGAGTCCGATCCCGATGACATCGCCGTGTTCGAGTTTTCTGGGGCCGGAAAGCTTTTCACCATTGACGAATGTGCCGTTGCGGCTGCCGATGTCGGCGATGATGAATCCTTCTCCCTCGGCGCGAATCATTGCGTGAGAAGTGGAGACTGCGGGGTCGGCAATCACTATGTCGTTGCGAGGGCCTTTGCCCACCTGAGTTTCTGACTTGTTGACTTCCCTGTCGAAGAGGTCTCCCGATGGAAGCAGCACCCGGAGCGTGGCCGAGTGTTGCACGCTGCTTTCGGGTAGAGAGGGACTGGCCGGGACTTGAGGAGAATTTATCACCACCGTCTGCTGGCCCGGAGTGACCTGGCCTGCCGGAACCTGCGAGCTGTCGGCGTGGTGAACGGGCGGGTAGGGCGAAGGATCGGGAGGCGCGGGTTGCGCGAGCACCTCCTGTGAGTTCTGTGGCCGCAACTCGAAGCCGCAACGGTAGCAGAATCGCTGCTCCTGTCGCGCTATCGGAGATTTACACTTGGGGCATGTTTCGGTCATATCCCTATGCCGCGTCTGCTAAAAATCTGATGTGAAGCTTGCAAGCAAAACCCTCGAATAATCTCCGTGCTGCTCCTAACGGGAAATTACTTTATAACAATCGTCAGCCATCCTGCTCAAGACTATCAGGCAATAACATCGGGCCTGCTATAGCGCGCAGTATACTGTCAGATCGGGGCAAAAGCAAGAAACACCCGGATGATTTGGTTTGACACTCGATGGGGCGGGGTCTACAATCACTTCGTCTGTTGGCAATTTGCGGAAGGAGCATTTTCACATGGGGAGTATCAGTTTTCCTGAAATTCTAATCATCCTGGTGATCATCGTCCTGCTCTTCGGCGCCCGCCGCATACCCGAACTGGCTCGCGGACTCGGCGAAGGCATTCGCAACTTCAAGAGCGGAATGAAGGGCGACGAACGCAAGGAAATCGATGAGCGACGCTATCGCGAAGATGTAGAACGGAGAGAGGAATCGCATCGCTCTGCCTGATTCTGCTGCTCTCACCCCTCACGCCCTCTTCTCTCACTCAGGCTCATCGCTCAGAAGTTGACGCCCGGCAAACCCGGCCTCCATTTCATGCCAGAAGTTGATTTCGTCTTCATCCAGTTTCCAGCACAAAAACACTATTCGCCCGTCGCGCTCGAAGGGGAAATCGACGAGCCCCGTGCGAAAATCCTTGATCTGCACCCCCAGTGATTGAACCTCTTCGACCGCCTCGGTGAATGCGGTCAGATGAGAGAGGTATGCCGGTCCAAAAGGGCTGCCGCTGTTGAGTTCGGCTTTTTCACGCACTGCATCCATTTCAATCCGCAGATCGAGTATGGCCTCCCGCTCCGATGTGACGCGGGGCAAAAGCCTGCGAAGTTTCGGAAGCAGGCTGCGGGCCTCGGCCAGAGTGAAAGTCTTTACCTCCTGGGCTTCTTCATACATCTTAGGATTCCCTGCGCAAATGTTGAACCCATCCATCTGCATCGGTCAAGGCGCGCGGCGTCTCCTGACGGCTGAATGTCCGATATCGTAGAAGCCGGGCAGTTCTACTGGAAGCCGCCCCTTGAATTCTATCTCGCCCAGCACCGCTCTTGCCGACGCTTCTTCGGCTGCCGGGTAATACTCGTAAGCCAGAACGTAGGTTGGCAGCTCGGGAACGAACGAGATGAGATACGGACTGCCGTAGAGCACGAAGACGAAGGGCTTGCTCAGAGATGACAGGTGCCTGAGCAGGTTTATCTCCCCTTCGGTCATATCGACGGAGCCTTTGAAGGATGAAACCCGGATGAACCCGTTGCAGATGATCACGTCCGACAGAGCGGCCAGCTTCCTTATCATCTCGAATTCGGCGGGCGATGTCTTGTCGCTCACATAAATGCTGGTCGTCGCCGGATGCCGCTTCACAAGCTCGGCGAGGAATGCCCTGCCCGGAACTCCGTCGCGCCAGCCCTCGCTGTTATCGACCATGCTTATGAAAAGCGCTTTATGCGCCGGCTCAAGCGCGAGCGGAAGCGCGCCCCGGCTGTCGCGCACAAGCGTGATGGAGCTTTCGATTATCTCGCGGGCTGCGTGCTGATGATCGCTGCTGCCTAAAACGGCGTCGAGTTTGTTGATGTCGGTGAAGCGATTCCGGTCGAGCCCGAGTCGCTCTTTGGCCTTGAGAATTCTGCGGACGGATTCATCTATGCGCGACTCGGTGATTTCTCCCGACTGCGCGGCGGCCTTCAATCCATTGAAAGCTTTTTCGACGCTGGGAGGATAGAGAATGATATCGGCCCCGGCCCGGACTGCGCGCACCGCCGCTTCGCCTTCGGGGTAATGCGCGGCCACTCCGCGCATGTTCATCGCGTCGGTGAAGATCACTCCGTCGAACTTCATCTCCTGTCGGAGCACTCCGGTGAGCATCCTCTGAGATAGCGTCGCGGGAACTTTTTCAGTTTCGATGCGCGGCAGGGCGATGTGCGCGCTCATCACCCCTCCCACTCCCTCTTCGACTGCGGCGCGAAACGGGGGAAGCTCGATCTCGTCGAGCCTCGCCCGGTCGACATCGACCGAAGGGAGTTCGAGGTGAGAGTCCGTCGAGGTGTCGCCGTGTCCGGGAAAATGTTTCGCCGTCGACATCACGCCTTCTGATTGAGAGCCGCGAATGTAGGCCCTCGCCATGCGCGACACCAGACGGGGGTCTCCGCCAAACGAGCGGATGTTGATTATAGGATTGCGGGCGTTGTTGTTGACATCGACTACGGGGTAGAAATTTACGTGGATGCCGATGGCGCGGGCCTCGCGGGCAGTGACGCGCCCGGCCTCGAAGGCGTACTCCTCGTTTCCGGTCGCCCCCATCGCCATCGCGCGCGGCAGGCGTGTAGCCCCCAGGTAGCGAAGTCCCGCTCCGCCCTCGAAGTCCGCCGTGATCCAGAGAGGAAGCTTCGACATCTCCTGAAGGTGATTGAGCAACAGCGCCACTCCCGCCGGTTCATGCAGCGTGTTGACCTCGCCCAGCATGTGATAGCCGCCGACATGAAACTCTTTGATGTCGCGTTGAATGCGTTTGAAGACCTCGCTGTCGCGGCTCAGAAACATTCCGACCACCGCCGGAATTATCATCTGCCCGATCTTTTCATCCAGAGTCATGGCAGAAAGAGTTTTTTCCGCCCAGGGCAGGTCTTTGAGTTTCTGCCTGGATTTCTGCCCGGCCAGGCCCGGAGCCAGCATCATCGAAAGGGCTATCAGCAAGGTGAGAATTTTTTTCATCATCGTGGTCTCTGCATTCGAGAATAAACTCAGGTATCGAGCCGGGGACTTTATCACAGTAGCGGCGTGTTGATAAAGAATTCTGCGCAGGGTCGGTTGTGCAACATCTCGGTATTGACGTAATCTTATTCCGGTTTATGGCCATCATCAGTTGCTCAAACTGCGGAGCCGATATCGATCATACGGCAAGGTTCTGTCGTCTGTGCGGGCAGGCGATCAATCAAGCCGAAGCGCAGACGGCGAGGATGCCTATACCCGATCAGTTCGGAGCCGCTACTCAGGGATTCGATCCGTCTCCGACCTTCCCGACCTATGGAATGCCTCAGACGATGCCCGCCGCCGCAGCCCCCGACACCCAGCCAATCGAGAAGCGACGACACAAGCGTTTGTTTGTGATCGCCCTCAGCCTGATCGCCTTCTTCATCGTCGCTATCGCAGGTCTGGGAGTCGCGCTGACTTTCTGGGGCAGGCCGTCGCACCGCGCCAGAGGTTTTCCTCCTCCTCCCGCCGCTCCCCGACATCCCCCGATTCCTCAATCCGAAGACCAGCCTGCTATCATCAGGGGCCTGATGTATCCCGACGCGAGAGTGATTTTGAACATGGTCGCTAGGAACGGCTCAAGCGTCATCCAGCTTTACACTGCCGACCCGATAGACAGAGTTGCCCGATGGTACGAAGTGAGGATACAGCCCAATACAAAGAAAATAGTTCCCGGAGAGAGCGTTATGTTCGACGCGGAGAATGTGAAGGTGTTGATCCAGAATGAAGGCCACGGAACGCAGATTTTTATCACCAATAGCCCCGACTGATCTCCTTCATCAGGCCCATCAATTAAAAAGTCTAAACTTCCACAGCAGGCGAAAGAGAAGGTATACTCTGAACCTCACAAACACTTTCGCGATAAAGGGAGAAAGACTCAATGCCGGTCAAGGATGTCATAGCTGTGATACTGGGCGGAGGCGCGGGACAACGATTGCACCCGCTCACCCGCCAGCGCGCCAAACCCGCCGTGCCGCTCGGCGGCAAGTACCGACTCATAGATATCCCGGTCTCCAACTGCATCAACTCCGATATCAGCCGCATCTTCATTCTCACTCAGTACAACTCCGCTTCGCTCAATCGACACATTTCCCGTACCTATCGCTTCAGCCAGTTCACCAACGGATTTGTCGAGGTGCTGGCCGCAGAGTTGACCTCTGAGCGGCCCGACTGGTTTCAGGGAACAGCCGATGCCGTCCGCCAGATGCTTCATCACCTCGAAGACCACGATGCGGAAACCGTGCTCATACTTTCAGGCGATCACCTCTATCGCATGGATTATCGCCATTTCGTCGACCGCCACGACGAGACCGGCGCCGATCTGACTGTGTCGGTGACAGCCGCTCGCGCCGAAGAAGCCTCCGGCTTCGGATTGCTCAAGACCGACGACGGCGGGCGCATAACCGAATTCAAGGAGAAACCGGAAGGCGAAGAACTCGAAAGCATGCGAGTAGACACGGCGCATCTGGGTCTCGCGCCTGATGAAGCGAGCCAGCGACCCTTCCTGGCATCGATGGGAATATACGTCTTTCGCAAGGAACTGCTGCGCAATATGCTGCTCGAAGAGATGCCCCTGGCTGATGATTTCGGAAAGGAGATCATTCCGCGCGCGCTGCCCCGCTACAACGTGCAGGCCCACCTGTTTGACGGCTACTGGGAAGACATCGGAACCATAGGCTCGTTTTATCGAGCCAACATAGAGATGACCCTTCCTCTTCCCCCATTCAATTTCTTCGACGCTGAAGCGCCCGTCTACACCCGCCCGCGCTACCTGCCCGGATCGAAGCTGCTCGACTGCCACATCCAGAGCTCGATCATCACCGAGGGCTGCATCATAAACGGCGCGACCATCACCGATTCCATCATCGGAATCCGCTCTCGAATCGAGCACGGATCGCGTCTCGAAGGCGTGCTGATGATGGGAGCCGACTACTACCAGACCCTTGACGAAATGCAGACCGAGACCGAACGCAACCACCCGCGAGTAGGCATCGGAAGAAGTTGTTTCATCCGTCGTGCCATAATCGATAAGAACGCGCGCATCGGATCGGGCGTGCTGATAGTCAACGAGGAACGGCGGCAGCAGCACGATGGGGACGGCTATTTCATCCGCGACGGAATCGTCATCATTCCCAAAAACGGCGTCATCTCGGACGGCACGGTCATCTGACGAAATGGAAAAACTCATCATCGCAATAGACGGCCCTTCGGGCGTGGGCAAAAGCACCCTGGGCAAACGCATCGCCCGCTTGCTCGGATACCTCTACATCGATTCGGGCGCGCTCTATCGCGCAGTCGGGCGCAAGGCCATAGATGAGGGAGTGAGCCTCACCGACCATTCTGCGCTTGCGCGCATAGCCCGCCTTTCGGACATCCGACTCGAAGGCGACGCGGAAAACCTGCGAGTCCGGCTCGACTCGCGCGATGTCACTGCGGAAATCCGCTTGCCCGACGCAACTGCTGCCTCGTCGGTCGTGGCCACTATCCCGGAAGTGCGAGAGGCTGTGGTCGAAAAACTCAGAGAGATGAGCCGCGCCGGTGGAGTCGTCATGGACGGGCGCGATGTGGGGACGAAAATCTTTCCAGACGCTCAGGTGAAGATATTCCTCGAAGCGTCTTCCCAAGTCCGTGCGCGCCGCCGCTTTGAGGAAGAACTCGCTCGCGGACGAGAAATCACTTTCGAGGAGGTGCTCGCCGAACTCGACGAGCGCGACCGCAGGGACCGCCAGCGTGAAGCCACTCCGCTCATCAAAGCCGATGACGCGATTTTGATCGATACATCTGACCTCGGCATCGAAGGCGTCTTCGAGCGCGTCCTTGAAATTGTCCGGTCTCGCGGCTAAACTTCCAGTTCGCCAG
This sequence comes from uncultured Clostridia bacterium, assembly GCA_964588615.1. Classification (GTDB taxonomy): domain Bacteria; phylum Acidobacteriota; class Blastocatellia; order UBA7656; family UBA7656; genus UBA7656. The sequence goes on from CAZPQE010000145.1 coordinate 10,273, forward strand.
GTCGGAACGCTCGAAACCGAATTTTTTTTGAGATGATCCTGATTTGAAAGAGAAGCTCGCCGCTGGCTCTGCCGTTAATTCGCGTTCATCAGATTCATTCGGGTTTGATATGTGGACGCGCCTCACGCCAAAAAAGTCATGGGCATCTTCACCGGATTGATTATGGAAACGGGCCGCGTGCGTCGAATCGAACGACGCGCCGACGGCGCGCGGGCCTCCATAGAAGCCCGCGCGGTTCTGGAAGGAACCCGCACAGGCGATTCGATTTCGATCAACGGAGTCGACCTCACCGTCACCGGGATGAGCTCAGATCACTTCACCGCCGACATCTCTCTCGAAACCCTCAGCCGCTCGACCCTCGGCCTGCTTCGTCCGGGGACGAGGGTCAACCTCGAACGCGCGCTCGCCGTCGGAGAACGATTGGGCGGTCACATGGTTCAGGGCCATATCGATGGCACGGGCGAACTCATCTCCGCCACCGCCGAAGGCAATGCCTTTCGTCTCCGCTTCCGCTTTCCAGGTGAGCTTGGCCGCTACATCGCGCTCAAAGGCTCGATAGCCGTCGATGGCATCAGCCTGACAGTGGCCGCGCTGGGCGATGACTGGTTCGAGGTGGCAGTAATCCCGCACACCTGGCGCGAGACCACTCTGAGAGATTTGAAGCAGGGAAGCCGAGTCAATCTCGAAGTCGATGTGCTGGCAAAATACGTCGAACGCCTTCTGAAAGACGACGGGCGGAATACCGCAAGAAGCAAACTGACCGCCGAGTCTTTGACTGAGATGGGATACGGGTGAAGAGGTGCAGGGGAGCAGGGGAAGCAGGGGTGAAGAGGTGAAGAGGTGAAGAGGTGGTGAGGTGATGAGGTAAAGAGGTGGTGAGGTGATGAGGTGATGAGGTGAAACAGACCGACCACTGACCACTGACCACTGACCACCGACCACTGATCACCGCCGACTGACGACTTGGAGATGTTTATGTCACTGGCAACGATAGAAGAAGCTCTGGAAGATTTTCGAGCGGGCCGTCTGGTAATCATCGTCGATGACGAAGACCGCGAGAATGAAGGCGATCTGGCCTGCGCCGCCGAAAAGGTCACGCCCGATATAATAAATTTTATGGCCCGCTACGGGCGCGGATTGATCTGCATGCCGATGACTCCCGAACGGCTCGATGAGTTGCAGATACCGCTTCAGATTTCCGATGCGGAAAACACTGCGGCGATGGGGACGGCTTTCTGCATTTCGATCGAAGCGCGTCGAGGGGTTACGACTGGAATTTCGGCGGCGGATCGGGCGACGACCATTCAAGTGGCCGTCGATCAGCGTACGCGCCCGCAGGACCTCGCGCGCCCCGGTCACATCTTCCCGCTTCGCGCTCGTCGCGGAGGAGTCCTCGTCCGGCCCGGTCAGACCGAAGCCGCAGTCGATCTTGCGCGCATCGCTGGACTGACTCCCGCCGGAGTAATCTGCGAAATCATGAACGACGACGGAACCATGTCGCGGATGGCCGAACTCAGAGAGTTCGCCGCCATCCACGATCTGAAGATCATCTCGGTCGCTGATCTGGTGCGCTACCGCATGGCTAATGAAGCCCTCGTCCGCGCCGCAAGCCATGCGCGCGTGCCTACGGTTTACGGGGAGTTCCGCGCCCTGGCTTTCACCAGCGAAATCAACAGCGACGTTCACCTCGCCCTGGTGATGGGAGAAATCCGCGAGGATGAAAGCGTGCTCGTAAGGGTTCATTCTCAGTGCGTGCTGGGCGATGTGTTCGGATCGTTGAGAGACGACACCGGATGGCAGCTTCATCGCTCGCTTGAGATGATCGGAGCCGAAGGCCGCGGAGTGCTGCTCTATCTCCGACAGGAAGGACGCGGGCACGGTTTGATAAACCACCTTCGCGCCTACGGATTGATGGACGAACGCGATCGGGATGCCGTCGAAGCCGACGCCGAAGTGGTCGGGAACCAGCGCATGGACCCGCGCGATTACGGCATGGGCGCGCAGATACTTCACACGATCGGCGTGCGCAAGATGAGGCTCATCACCAATCATCCGGTCAAGCGCGCGGCCATCGAAGGCTTCGGACTTGAGATTACAGACCGCGTGCCGATTGAAATCGAGCCCAATGAAAGCAATGAAAAAGTTCTTCGCGCCAGAAAAGAAAAGCTGGGACATCTGTTGACGAAAGTGTAGTGGCCACTGACTTATGCGCAGGAAAATACTGATCGCCCTCGGATCGCTGCTCGGCCTGGCTCTCGCGCTGCTCGCTGTGGCTTTCTGGTATGTCCGAAGCGGGCGTCTCGACAACCTGGTTCAAAGAGAGATCATCGCCGCGTTGAAGGAAAGCGGGACCACCGCTTCGATCGAACGCACTCATCTGGACCTTCGCGGGTACAAAGTCACTCTCGAAAACATACAACTCGAAACTGAGAAGGAAGGCAAACCGTTCGGCTCGATCGGCAGCATCGAAGTCGAATTCTCCGTCCTCGATTACCTTCGCCAGAAACTGAGCATCAATCGCGTAATCATCAGTCAGCCCCGGCTGACAGTCGAGTTCGACGAACAGGGCAGGTTGAACCTCGACTCGCTTCGCGCGCCGGAGCGGAAAGACAAAGACGCCGACGGGCAGATCAAATTTTCAAACGCAAACATCGAACTCATCGGCGGAGAGGTTTCAATCCGTGACCGCTCGCGCAACCTGACCGTTGACCTTGTCAACCTTTCCATCTCCCTCACTCCGCTCGGAGGCGAACCGCTCACAGACAAACTCAATCACGCCCTCG
>CAZPQE010000146.1:0-12954 GCA_964588615.1 uncultured Clostridia bacterium
AGCAGAATTTTTTTGATCATATCCGTAAGATCGATCTGCCATCGGCTGCCCGCAAGTCTCGCGCGAGCAAGCTCCGCATTATTGAACAGTATTTTTGCTTCGGAGTTGTTGATGAATGAAATCTGAGACTGACTGGCGACTTTCTCAGCGGCTTTTTCGGGCGACGCGGGGGCGAGGGCGGCGAACTGAGGCGACAGGTTGCGAAAGATGTATTCGAGGAACTGATCGAAGTTGTTTATTCCTGCGCGGCGCAACTCCTCACTGTATCTGCCGTCCTGTCGAAGCGCGTCCTGAGCCAGGGAGAGCAATTGAATGGTGCGCTGAGTGACGCGGAGCTTGAAGCTTCTGGCGTCGGCCAGGATGAAAGCCTTCATCGTTTCGAAGGTGGCCTGGCGTATGGCCTTTTCAGCTTCGACGCGCGACTGCGCCGAGCCGGTTGTTGAAACAATCACGGCCAGCAGCAGCGATGCGATAATGGAATTCGATCTTCTCATCTGATGCTTTACTCAAGTTATCGGGCAATCAGCATGGCAACTGCATGCGCGGCTATGGCTTCGCCTCGCCCCACTGCGTCCAATCCCTCGTTGGTCTTCGCTTTTAGGCTCACCCGATCCATCTCGATTTCCAGAGCCGCAGCCAGATTGCTTCTCATCTCTTCGATGAACGGGGCAAGCCGGGGCCGCTCGGTCACGATCACCGCATCGATGTTCGACACTGCAAATCCCCGCTCCCCGATCAACTCTACGACGCGAGAGAGCAGATCGAGGCTCGATGCGCCTTTCCACCTGGGGTCGCTGTCGGGGAAATGACGGCCTATGTCGCCCAGCGAGGAGGCCCCAAGCAGCGCGTCGCAGACGGCATGGGTGAGCGCGTCAGCATCGGAATGTCCCTGCAAGCCTTTTTCAAAAGGGATTTCCACTCCGCCCAGAATGAGCCGACGGCCCTCGACCAGAGGATGAATGTCGTAACCTGTGCCTATGCGAAACTCGCTCATACGCAGATGTCAGAGATTGGATGTCAGATGCGAGTCTGTTTCCGCGGGCATCGAACACCTTTTTCACTCTGAGAAGAATTCCGAGTGTATCACTTCGGCGATCTTGAGGTCGAACGGGCGGGTGATTTTTATGTTCATCGGCGAGCCTTCGACTACCGACACCCGATGACCGGTTCTTTCGACAAGCTGCGAATCATCGGTCGCCATAAACCCGTCTTTGCAGGCTCGTTCATAAGCCTCGCGCAGTATCTCGAAGCGGAAAGCCTGCGGAGTCTGCGCGTGATAGATGAGTCGGCGATCGAAGGTTTTCTGCACCTGGCCTTTTCTCGCCTGCTTGATGGTGTCTGTGGCGGCAAGAGCCATCAAAGCCGCCCCTTTAATTTGGGCGCGGCGGACGACCGCGCTTATCTCTTCGGGCCTGACGAAGGGGCGGACGGCATCGTGTACGGCGACGATGCCTGCTGATTCGGGGCCGATGACCTGGATTCCGCGATAGATCGAATCCTGGCGCTCGGCTCCGCCCGCCACCAGTCGGGCAATCTTGGTAAGATTGTGGCGCGAGATGAGCGAGAGTGTTTCGTTCGTCAGGCTGGGTTGAAGCACCAGTATGACCTGATCTATGTCCGGGCACTCTTCGAAGCGTCGAAGGGTATGAACGAGCAGCGGAACGCCGCCGAGCTCTATCATCTGCTTGGCGCGGTCCGTCTGCATGCGCGAGCCGATGCCTGCGGCGGCGATGATGGCGATGTTCGATTTGCGGTCGGTCACTGCGAGACTGTGTTATGGCGCGGGCCGCTCGCAGCGCGCCCGTCCTCATTGTAGCGGCCAAAGATCATCTTGCCCGCAGTGGTCTGCAAAACGGAAGTGACCGACACATCGACGTTCTTGCCGATCATCCTCCGCGCGTTATCGACGACGACCATCGTGCCGTCGTCAAGATAGGCCACTCCCTGGTTGTACTCCTTGCCTTCCTTGAGCACGAACACCCGCATGATCTCGCCGGGAAGGACAACGGGTTTGAGGGCGTTGGCCAGTTCGTTGATGTTGAGCACCGACACGCCGCGAAGCTGCGCGACCTTGTTGAGGTTGAAATCGTTGGTCACGATCTTGCCTTCGATCTGGCGGCCCAGTTCTATGAGCTTGTGATCTACTTCGCGCACGTCGGGGTAATCGGCCTCGCTGATTATGACCTCGTAGTTTCCCTTGTTCTTCTGAATGCGCTGAAGGATGTCCAGCCCGCGACGGCCCCGGTTGCGCTTGATCGAGTCGGCGCTGTCGGCAATCTGCTGGAGTTCACGAAGGACGAACTGCGGGATGACCAGCGTGCCGGCCAGAAATCCGGTTTCGGCAATATCGGCCACGCGGCCATCGATGATGACCGAAGTGTCGAGTATCAGCGGCGAGACTCTGCCTGATCCTTTCTCGACGAATATGCCGCCAAGAGCCGTCAGGTCGAGGTAATCCCCCTTGACCGCGCCCACGATCAGTCCGACATAACCCATCACGGAGAGCATGGCCAGGGTCATAAAGGACTTGAAATTTTCCGGTATGCTGTAACCTTCAGAAGGTGTTCCATGCTGCGCTGAGATAATCCAGCCGATCAGAGAAGCGCCCGCTATTCCGAGTATGGAACCGACCGCTCCGCCGATGAGAGTTTTAAGGCTGGCCTTGCGAATACGGGTTTCGAAAAAGATAACTGCCACAGCAAATGCCAGCCCCAGTCCTGCCGAAATCAGAGGTTTCGCGCTGACAGGCCTGAGGTAATAAGCTGAACCCACGAGCGCCGCAATGAAGACGATACGAATCACTGTCACATCAAATCGCATAGTACCTCCGTTCGTCTTGCTTGTCGCGTTAGCCGTTCCTGCTTGACGACGCTGCGATCAATTGTAAAAGATCGTTCACAGTCGGGTTGCAACCGGAACAAACAGGAAAACCGCTCCGTCTGAGCAGATGCCCAATCGTTATATTCCTGCTTGAACTATCGCCTGAACCAGCTAAAGAGAGCGGCGATTTTGAGGCGCGACTTCCGGGCAATATGAAAAAAGATACGACCCGAAACGTGCCCGACTTCCGAACGGGCCAGGCTTGGGAATCCCGACCGGCTCTATTATATCCGAACTCCTGGGATTTGCTACCCGTTTGCGACGGCGGACACAATTTCCTCCCTCGCCTCACAATAAGCGTCACCCGCGCTCTGACAGATTTTGTAAACCGCCGCAGGATGCCCGATCAGATCGAACGCAAATACGCCACTTAGGGCTACCTGTACAGGCCATTTCGAGTGGCACGCGCATTGCCAATTCATCCGGCGTAGCTTGATAAAAAGTTACGCGATGACCGAGGCAACGGGGGCTGCGTCGGTCATCGCAAAGACTGAAAAAGAAGCGACAGACAGTAGTACGCAAAACCGAGAGGGATGAGACAACGGGGGCTGTGTCATCCCTTTTGGTTTTTTCTATTTTCCTCTTCCGCCATCTCGTATAATCGCGTTATGAAAATCCTGCGCCATTTCGCTCAGGCAGCGATCATTCTGATCGTTTTGTTCGCTCTCTGTTATGTGGGGCTTTATCTGAAAGTTTCCCCGATGGAAAAGGAAGTGGAGCAGGCGTGGGCTGAAACCTTCAGTAATCTCGATTCTCTTCCGTCGCGGTTCCCGCAGACGGACAAGAACCAGACCGCGATCCTGCTCGAAGAGATGTTCAAGGATGGCGGGAAGCTCGGATTGCGTGGCCTGGAATGCCTGCCGCCGTGGGATAGGGGATGGAAGCTGGTTGATAGCGGAGGCCCTGTTGCGCAGGATGCTCAAAACTACCTCGAAGCGCATCAATCGGAATTGCTGAGTATGTATGAGCAGATTCGCCGGCAGGCTCCGCAGTGGGAGATGGATATTGAAAAATTCTCCGCCTGTCCGATTCCGAATCTTTTGCAACAGCGCGCCATCTCGCGGTTGTTCCTTCTCGACGCGATGAACAAATCTCAGCAGGGGAAATCGAAAGAAGCGGCAGAAGCGATAGAAGCCGCCTGGATTGCCAACAGTTCTCTGCGCCGCCGCCCGGAACTCATAACTCAGCTTATTGCCATGCATATCGACCGCACGATCGCTAGGGTTGCGCCGGAAATCCCACGCCTGACAGATGAGTGGCAGGAGCGGCTCGTCGAACATGATTATCGTGAATCGATTAAAACGGCGCTGGCTCACCAGGCCTGGGTGCATTTGCAGATGGCCAGAGTTTATTCCGATATGACCGGCATAGCGCGCGGCATGCAAGGCGAGGCTGGCTCTCAACTGGGAAAGCTGGCTACCAGGCTGGCCAGGCCGTATTTCAGGCTGTGCGGGGCCAACTCGGCTGAGGCCATCCGCCAGAGCCTCATCGAATACAAGAAACAGATGGAACATCCTGAAAGCTTCGACGCGCAGGCGGTCAGAACCGCTGAAGCAAATCATCTGGCTGACTGGAACTTCGAAAAGCAAACCTGCACTCTCAACACCGGCCCGAGTGCGCAGGCGGCAATCGAGTTGATGAAGGAACTGGAAGAAGCCGCAAAAGCCATACGCAGTCGAAAGAAATGAGATCGTAAAATCGCTTCGGTCGCATACATCACGCGCGCTGATCCTGCCTGCTCATTCCTCCTCGCAGCCGCGAGCAGAGTCGAGAAGTGTTTTCTCAATTTTTGCCTCCATCAACGAACGGCGATTGACTATGAGCGCGAAGACGCCGCCTTATTTTCCCATAGCCGGGAGCTTCAAAGAATGCGCCGTCGCGGGATAGTGCAACCATAAACCGTTTCCCGCGTATAAGGTCTATGACGATTCGAGGAGGGCGGATTGAGACTCGGAGCAGGAAAATTCTACGGCTCGACAGTCAAAGCGATCGCAGCGAGCGGCTTTCGATTCACCGAAAAATTTTATGAGCCGCGCCTGCGCATCCCCCGGCACTCTCACGAACTGGCTCATTTCTGTTTCGTGCTCGAAGGCAGCTATGACGAAAGCATAGGGCAGCGAACGGATGAACGCAGGCCATCAGCGATCATTTTTTATCCCCCTGATGTAACCCACTCGGAAACGCATCGCGAGGCGGGCCGTCATTTTTTGATAGAGATCGACGCGTGGCGAATCGATAGTCTGCAAAAGCGCGGGGCCAGGCTTCAATCTCCCGCAACGATGCGTGAAGGCGATGACTGCTGGATCGCTGCCCGACTCTACAGAGAATTCTCCGCGCCCGATGAGTTTTCTTCGCTCGCCCTCGAAGGACTCGGTTTGGAAATGCTTGCGCGCGCGGCGCGCAGCGGCAAAACGTCGGAGCGAAAAGCGCCTCGCTGGCTCGCGCAGGCAAAGGAATTTCTGCGCGCGGATATTTCCTCTCCTGCATCTCTTTCCGCTCTCGCCTCGATGGTCGGAGTTCACCCGGTTCACCTCGCGCGGGTCTTTCGCCAGTTCGAGCATTGCACCATAGGCGAATACGTCCGCCGCCTCCGCATCGAATATGCCTGTCGGTTGATGACGACGAGTGACGCCCCGCTCGTCGATATAGCTCTCGCAGCGGGTTTTGCCGATCAGACACATTTCTCGCGATGCTTCAAACGAGTGACTGGGATGACTCCGGGGCAGTTCCGCGCGCTTATGGGCGGACGCTGATTTCGATCAAGCATGTTTATCTGAGTCAAGACCTCTGATTGATGAGGGTGTAAGATAATCTCCTGCGTCCCGGCGAAGAAAGGCAGCACGGAAATGATCAGATTCGTTTGCGCGGCGATTTTATTACTGGCGATCATCAGCCCGGTCATCGCTCAATCAATGAGTGTCGAAGCGAAGGTCGATTCTTACGTCAAACCTTACCTCGAAGCCAAAAGCTTCAGCGGCGCGATACTGATAGCCCGTGGCGGAAAGATCGTACTCAGCAAAGGCTATGGCATGGCCAACTACGAGCTTGACGCGCCCAACACCCCGCAGACCCGGTTTCACATCGCTTCGATTTCAAAGACGTTCACCTCGGCGGCGATAATGATGCTCGAAGAGCGCGGGCTTTTGAGCGTCAGCGACACGCTTGCGAAATTCATAGCGGATTATCCAGGCGGCGATAAGATAACCATCCATCATTTGCTCACGCACACATCAGGCATACAGAATGTGAATGACTTTCCCGATTACGACGCGAAATCGAAATTTCCGCAGACGACGGATTCGATCATAGCGATGTTCAAAAATCGCCCGCTCACCTTTCAGCCCGGCGCGCGCTACAGCTACAGCAACTCGAACTATAACCTGCTGGCTTTCATAATCGAGAAAGTGTCGGGCAAAAGCTACGGCGATTTTTTGCGCGAAAACATTTTCGACCCTCTCCGCATGAAAGACACCGCGCACGATGCTCGCCCACAGACGATGATCAAAAATCGCGCCAGCGGTTATGCGCCTGTAGCGTTCAATGAGCTTGAAAACGCGCCCTGGCTCGACTGGACTATCAAGACCGGCAACGGGTCGCTTTATTCGACCGTTGAAGACCTCTACAAATGGGATCGCGCGCTTTACACGGAAAAGATTTTGAAGCAATCGACGCTCGACAAAATATTCACCGCGCACACGGAAGGCACGGGCTATGGCTGGTTCGTGAGTCGAAGGCACAATCGCCGCGCGATAAGAATGAACGGCAGAAGCTCCGGCTTTCAATGCGAGATTCAACGCTACACGGATGATGATGTGTTCGTGGCCGTGTTGAGCAACAACTATTCAGGCACGGCAAGCCTTATGATCGATGACATCGCGGCGATAGCTCTGGGCGAAAAGTACGAAGCGATAGAGCTTGCGCGCTCCCCTCACATCGATTCGAAAACGGCTGAAGCTCTGACGGGGCGTTATCAGGGTGGCGCGGATTTCATCAGGCCCAACGCCCGACTTGCGGTCGAAAGACGCGGCGACGATTTATTTTTGAACTGGGGCGGCGGATACGTCTCGGCGATGATTCCGCTGGCCGACGGCAGCTTTCTTGATCGCGTCTTCGGAGGACGTGTGAGATTCGTCAAGGACGAGAAGGGCGCGGTGACTCAACTCCTGTGGCATTCGGGCAGAGATTATCCGGCGAAGCGAGTGACCGGCGACAGTTAGGGCTATCAATCAAAGGAGAATTTTCATGAAAAGACTGAGCGTATTCTGTCTGATCTTCCTATCGCTTCTTTCAGCCGCGCCCGCCGAGCAAAAGAGTGATCTTCCTGTTGATACGATTAAAAAAATCGAAGCGGTCATCGAGAGCGAAAAGGCGCGGTTGAAAATCCCCGGCCTCTCAGTCGCCATAGCCGTAGATAATCAACTGCGATATGCGAAAGGCTTCGGAATGGCCGATCTGGAAAATTCCATTCCTGCAAAAGCCGAGACGGTTTATCGCACCGCATCGATAGCGAAACCTTTGACCGCGACTGCCGTTATGCAACTCGTCGAGCAGGGCAAAATCGATCTCGACTCTCCCATTCAAAAATACTGCCGGGCCTTTCCCGAAAAACAATGGCCTGTGACAGCGCGCTTGATTCTCAGCCACCAGAGCGGCATACGTCACTACAAGCTTCCGGGAGAATCGCGCGGCGCGCGTCACTACAAGGGAGTGGAAGATTCTCTGAGCCTTTTCAAAGACGACGCGCTGCTGTTCGAACCGGGCGCGAAGGTTTCCTACACCACTTATGGCTACAGCGTGCTTGGCTGCGCGATAGAAGGGGCTTCGGGTGAGTCTTACGACGTTTACATGCGCGATCACCTGTTCAAACCCGCAGGGATGGAGCGAACCAGGATTGACGATCAGCGAGCGATCATCGCCGATCGCGCTCGCGGGTATGAAAACCTTTCAGGGCAGATAGTCAACGCCTGGCTTCATGACACGAGCATGAAGATACCGGGCGGCGGACTGGTTTCAACCTCAGTGGATTTGGTTAGATTCGCCATCGCGGTTCAAAGCGGAAAGCTGATGAAGAGAGAAACTCTTGAGCGAATGTGGACGGCGAGCAAGACCAGAGACGGTCAGGAGACTGTGTATGGACTTGGCTGGGGAGTAGGGCAAAGGGCAGGAATGAAACTGTTTTCGCACGGAGGCAATCAATCGGGCGCAAGCAGCATGCTTTACGTGCTTCCCGAAAGAGGAATAGTGATAGCGATCATGACCAACCTTCAGGACATCCGTCTCGATGAAATGATGAACGGAATCGGAAAGGCTCTCATCGATGCCAGGTGAAAGCGGTCTCTGCCTCGCGGGGCAAGACCTTGTTTTCGATGTGGAAGCTTGAGATCGCTGGTCGATTTCGCTGTCACTTGCGTGACATCTGCGACTATACATCAAAAAATGCTCCGGTCAATTCCCCTTTCGGGTAGCCGCCTCATCTGGCCGCGTTCTGGTATCCGGCCAGAGCTTCGCGGAACCGCTCGGCGTCCTGGCTTCCGACCTTGAATTTCTGAGGGTTTTTGTGAAACCCGAAAACGGTCATCTCGTCTTTGACCACCTGCACGCGCAGCCCTACAAGATTGGCCGAATAGTTGTCGCCCCTTCCGCTCCTGTAAAGCACGCCTGTCGAGTTGACCGTCAGCACGCCTTCGCACGATCCTCCGAGGAATCCCGAATGAAGATGCCTGACCCGAATCGATACGGGGGTCGGCTCGGCGGCCTTTGCCTGCAGGCGCTTTTCTATTTTTTCCATTCGCTCGTCGAGGGCCGTCGCCGAATACAGCAGGCTGCCTCCGAGTTGTCGAGCCTCGCGGTATCTCCTCAATGCCGTCTTCATATCGCCCCGGTCTCTGGCTATGTCGCCCATCGCGCCCAGGGCCGATTTGTAGGTGTCGCCCGCCGTCGGAGGAACCTGCGAGAAGTAAGTCAGCGCCTGATCCGTCTGGTCGAGTTTCATGTAGGAATGGGCCAGCGCGAAAATGGCGTCGGCAGTTCCGCTGCCGTTGACGATGGCGAACTGAAGATCGTGTATGGCCTCTCCATATTCGGCGCGACGATATTTCGTCAGCCCTTCGCTCCGGCGATAGTTCGGATCCGAAGTTCGGGCCGTCTCCGAAGCCTTTCGCGCCCTCACATCGCTCAACCGGTCGCGCATCTGCTTTTCGTCGAAAAACTGCAGGAAGTGACTCAACTGCCTGATCTCCGCGTCGAGGTCGCCTGTTGATCGGGCCTGCTCGATGGCTGAAACCAGCCTCTGTCGGACATCGTTTCGCACGCCAAGGGCCTGTTTATTGTGCGCATCGATGGCCAGCGCCTGCCTCGAATAGTAATAGGCGCTCTCGCGGGCAGGCTCGGTGAGGTTTCCTTTCATCAACGCTTCTTCGGCCTTGCGCGCCAGGCTTCGCGCTTCGGGCTGGCGCGATGAAAGCTCGCTTTCGAGCCTTGCGCGGGCTGCTGCCGCTTCGCGGTCTCCGGGATAATACTGCGCGAGTTGATTGTAGATTTCTTTGGCCTGTCCCACGTCGCCGCGCCTGCGTTCGGTCTCCGCCGCCGAAAGCAGCGCCTGTCTTATGCGCTCCTTCATCTCAAGAGCGAACGGATTAAATTCATCGAGCGTGAGAATCGAGAGCGTGTAATGCAGCGCGCTCTCCTCGAACGGGCTTGCGAACCGTCGAGAGGCGAAAGACTCTTCGGCCTGCTGCGCGTACTGCTTTATCTGGTCTTCAGTCGAAAGGCCGGCGCTCTCCGATGGCTGCTGCGGTTTGAGCACGAATTCCAGAGGCTGCGCGTTCGAATCCGTCACCGTGATCTGAAGTTCGATGGGCTGGAAATACTCTTTGGTTATCCTCAGCGTGTATGTGCCGACGGGCAGTTGCTCGATCTTGACCGGAGTCTGTCCGTAGTCGCGCGAGTTGAGTCTTATCCCGGCCCCCGATGGAATGGTCGTTATCACGATCTGATCGACGGTCGAAGGGCCGCGAGTCAGGAGATAAGTCGCGGCTGTGGCGATCGAGATGAGAACCAGCGCCGAGGCTGCGGCAACCGCCCACCATTTGGCGCCGGGGCTGCGGCGACGGGGTTCCGCCTCTGCCGTCGAACCGGGCGGATCGGGCGGACTCTGTTCCGCCGACTCCATCGGCGTGCTGCTCTGCGCCTGGCCGGAAGAATCTTCGCGCGCGCATCCTTCAACCGCCATGCGCGCAGCCACCTGCCCATGGTTACTATCCTCTTCTATAAACATAGCAATGCCTGCTCCTGCCGAGATAAACTGGCTCTACTTCCGCCCTCTTACTCTTTCAAGCGCCTGTGAGGATATTATTTCAGCGACCCGTCTGGCTATGGCCAGCGCGTTTTTCATGTGCAACTCGCGGGTTATATGTCCCGCGACGTACATCCCTTCGACGGTGGTTTCATAAGTCGTCGCATCGTAAACCGGACGCCCGTCTTCAGCCACCAGCGCGCCCGCTTCCTCAAGCAGCCGCGTGTCCGGGTCCGCTCCTATGAGCGCCAGTATGTGATCGCATTCCACCTCCACCGTCTCGCTCTCATTGCCGCGCGCGACTCGAAGCCGCGCCCGTCGCGGGCCTATCTCCGTCACTTCCGAAGCGGCGATCAACTGAATCGAGCCTTCAATGATTGCGCGCTCAAGAGGCTCCATCACCCAGGGCTTGATGCGCGCTCGCGGCGCGTGGTCTTCCTGAGCGTCCTCCGAGTCGAGCGCGCTTCGTCGAATGCTCAGAGCGACCTTTGCGCCCTCCTGGGCCAGAAACAGCGCGGCCTCAGCCGCCGAGTTTCCTCCTCCGATGATGAGCACGCGCTTGTTTGAAAAAGACCGCGCCTCTGAAAACTGATAAGACACTCGCCCTTCTTCGCCGGGTACGTTGAGTTTTCGCCGCCGACCGAATCCGCCCACTGCCACGATCACCGACCGCGCGCTGTAGCTGTCTCTGTCCGTGTCGATGAGGAATCCTTCGCCCACAGGCGTGATGCGGCGGACTTCTTCGCCGGTTCGGATGTTGAGACCTTCTTTTCGGGCGACATCATTGTAATGATCGAGCACCTGCTCGCGCGTGGGCTTTTGATCGCGGGGCAGAGCGAGGGCTTCAAGCTCTACTTCGTTTGAGGTGGAAAAGAGCGGCCTGCCCCGCGGGTAGTTGTGAATGGTGTTGGCCAGCACTCCGCGCTCAAGCGCGAGATAGTCGAGTCCGCGCCGTTTTGCCGCCAGCGCCGCCGCCAGTCCCGACGGGCCGCTGCCCACGATCAGAAGGTCGTACATCTGTCTGCCTGCTTTCAAGGTTAAAGATACAACATCGCTGCGAGGCGGGGCAACGAAACCGATTGCAGCGCGGGTGAGGGCGGGCATCGTCGAGGAGCGGCAACAGTCGCCGCTCCTCGATTATATTCTTTCAGCGGCCCATGACGTTGACGAGTTCTTCGACCGCTGCGGCTGATCGTTGAAGGTCGGCCCGCTCTTCGGCAGTGAGGTTGATCTGAATGATGTCTTCGATGCCGCCTGCTCCCAACTTGACTGGCACGCCGACGAACAGGTTGTTGATGCCGTATTCGCCTTCGAGATAAGCGGCGCACGGAAGGATTTTCTTCTTGTCCTTGATGATCGCCTCGGCCATCTCTACGGCAGCCGCAGACGGAGCATAATAAGCCGAGCCGGTCTTGAGCAGGCTCACTATCTCGGCTCCGCCGTTTCTTGTGCGCTCGACTATTTTTTCGATCTGGTCTTTGGGCATCAGGTCGGGAAGCGGGATGCCAGCGACCGTCGAATAGCGGGGGAGCGGAACCATAGTGTCTCCGTGTCCGCCGAGCACGAATGCGGTCACATTTTCGACCGACACGTTGAGAGCCTCGGCGATGAAGCATCGCATGCGCGCCGAGTCCAGAACTCCGGCCATGCCTATGACGCGATTTTTCGGCAGGCCCGATTTTTTCAGCGCCACATGACACATAGCGTCGAGCGGGTTGGAGACGACTATGAGGATAGGGTTCTTCGAATGCTTCATTATCTCTTCGGTCACCGAGCCGACAATGCCTGCGTTGGTGCGAAGAAGATCGTCGCGACTCATGCCGGGCTTGCGCGCAAGGCCCGAAGTTATAATCACGATGTCAGAATCCTGAGTTTCCTTATAGCCGTTCGTTCCGACGAGGCGAGAGTCATAGCCTTCTATGGGCGCAGTTTCCGCAAGGTCCAGGGCTTTGCCCTGCGGCATGCCTTCGATGATATCGACTAAGACGACATCGCCCAGTTCTTTATCGACGAGCCGTTGAGCTGCGGTCGCGCCGACATTGCCCGCTCCCACGACGGTTATTTTTTTTCTAGCCATTGTTCCTCCAGACATTCGAGTGAGTATGAAAGCGACCCGACATTCTATATCACCAGGCGGAGATCGTAAATTGCGAGGAGGGCTATTTTGCGCCCGAATGCTAAACCTGCAACGCGCGGGGATGAGCCTACACATTGAAGATGAGTGACTCCGTCCGCAGCCTGGAATCGTCAGCCGTCTCTTTTCTCTCGCTCAGGAAACACCAAATTGCTGCGCCAGCACTTCCAATGTCCTGTTTTCGGCAATGACGTTATGTGGAATGAGAAGATACTTCCACGTCTTGCCGCCGTAAGCCCTCGCGTGATCGCTCGCCTGTTTACACCACTGCGCTGCTGCATCACGTTTGGCTGTCACTTCTTCATCTTCCATCTGGTTGGCGCGTTTTGGCTCCAACATATAAATCCAGTTCGTAGTTTCAGCGACAAAATCAGGCTGATATTCAACCTGCTCCACACCTCGCTTGTAGTAAATCTGAAACTGCCCTCTGGCCGGTCTGAACCATTTCAATGAATCACGCTCCAAAATAACAGCCAGCCGTCGCTCAGGCTCGGATTGAAACTTCTGTACCGGATATAGGCAATGATTGAATCCGCCAAAGAGATATTTGGCCATGTTGCTCGTATCCCTTCGGTGACGCGGCGTGAGATATTTGCTTATAGCGGGTTTCAAATGCGTGTGGCTATAATGTAAGATTATCACTATG
>CAZPQE010000147.1:0-12953 GCA_964588615.1 uncultured Clostridia bacterium
TTTCATCAACCTGTTGTTTTTTACAGTTTTCAAGGATGGCTTAGTTAAAACTCGAACACCAAAGATGCAAACCCCACTTCAAGTCATAAGCGCCCGACCTTATTTTTCAGAGGTATTGGCAAAATCCGACCTGATTTGTTTGATTAGTTTCGAGTCAACCTTGAACTTAATGGTCTTGTGAACTTTCTCCGGCTCTCTTGCGTCGTAAATGTCCATCTGGAACTCATTGCCGATCATGAAAGCTTCAGGCGCATAAACGTACACCCCGCTATAGGCTTCATCAACAAACGTAGCGAGGGAACTGTCGAAGCTGCTTTCTGTGATAGCTCTTCCAGGGTGTATCGGTTGGATCAACTCGCCATCGCGATAAAGCTTGAAGTCTAAAAATTCAGCTTTGAATTCCATGTTAAGGTGAAGATTCTGAGCAGCATTCCGATTACCCAGCCCAGCGCTGATTCCAGTGAGAGCAACAGCCCACTTACTACCTGTTGTAAGTCCGAAATCTGGCTTTACTTCAAATCTCACTACATAGTCAAGCTCGCGCATCGCATTCCTATGCCATTCATAGAAGGGTTCATCAATAGGCTGATAGCTGGGGTCTTTAATCTTCTTACCACGACGTTTGTAGCGATTGGCAGCTTGAATTAGGTCGTCCTGTACCTGAGCCTTGCCAACGAGTACAGGCGTGATTACAGTCACAACAAACTTGCCGCCGTCAAACCTGTATGCCGACCAGTCCAACCTCTCTTCAAGAATCTTTGCCTTCAATATCTCTGTAGGATAGCGGCGGGGGTTGACGGTAGGTAAAGGATCGGCGGGCGGTTCTTCCTGAGAGTTCTTTTCGACATCTGGTCTGGTCAGAGTATCTCGCAGAATGCCCACCCTAACCGCTCCTGAAATCCCGCTTAATAAGAACGTATTTATGCCTATAACCTCGCCTTTTAAGTTCACTAGCGGGCCGCCTGAATTGCCGGGCCGGATTAGAAAGTCACCGAGCAGCACATTCTCCTCAACCTTCGACACTATGCCCTGAGTCATCAGAAAGGTTTGGCTCAGTGGAGAACCGAACGCTATAACCGGAATACCCGCCTTTACTGTTGAATCCTTCTCCTTAGGCAGTAGAGCCAATGGGCGAAGTGAGGCTACGAGCGAACTGTTCACTTTGAGAATAGCCAAATCATAACGTGGATTGAGAACCACAACTTCGGCTCTGAATTTGCGACCGTCTGAGAATTCGACTGCAAGATATCTCGAATTAGCGACAACATGATGATTTGTTGCGATCAATCCTTTTGGGGAGACTAGAGACCCCGAGCCAGTGGTGTTGTCAGCATGAATTTTCACGATGCTGGGATTCAGGCTTTCATACAATTGCGAAAAATCGTATCCGATCCGTTGAACCTGCCCGTCTTGAGCCACCAGCAGAGAGGGAAAGACCATGATTGATAAAATGCTGGAAAGAAGTTTTCCTTTATTCATAAACCAATATCTCCTCATCCCGAAATCGGGTTTGATGTACACATTGCCCGTTTGAGAGAATCCGACCCTACACCTATGATTATTCCTGTGCCTGACTTACTCACCTGCCCGAGAAGCTCACAAAATGGCTGCCAATGTAATTCTTTCCATACAGGTTGTCAACCGTCCATCGGAATCCAGTTCGCCTTCATCGCAATAGACAGACGGCTCAAGAGCAGACCCTGCATACTGCTTATAGCGATATACCCATACCGTCACCTTTGAGTCCGCAGCAGCAGCAGTGTCCTGTCCGCTCTTTTTCTTTTCAGTCTGAGCGGAAGCCGGCGGGGTGATTGCGACGAGCGCAAACAATGCAATCATCATAAGCTTTCGCATATTCTCTCCTTTCGTTTTCGGCGCGATCAATCGCCGCCGATTTTGAACACTATTCCGACCTGAAGTCGGAGGTTGTGATCCCATATTCCTGAAAAACGGGTGGGGGCGTAATCAGCCTGCACTGCGCGAAAAGCGACGCGCTTGCCCGCGTTGACATCGATTCCTCCGCCTATGGCCATAGCAAATCCGGTGTCCGACCCCGAGGCTCGAATCGTCCCGCCCGGAATAGTGGCGTTGATGTCGAAGCTCACTCTGGCCCCGCCGAAGAGCGCGTGGGCAAATACGGTCGCAGACTTCGCTCGATACGAAAACCGCGGGCCGAACACATAGCTGTAAACATCGGTATCGCCTTCGAGGCTGAACTCATCAATTTCGAAGCGACTGCTTCCGTAGTGGCCTCCGAATTCGGCGACGATGCCGATGTTTTTGTGAAAGTTCCCGGCGACGCTCACTCCGAATCCGTTGAGGCTTCCCTCAGCGTTCACGTAGCAGTAGCCGCCGAAGACCTCCGACTTGGGGTAAGAGTCCTGCGCGCGGGCAAGGGTAGATGCGGCAAGCATTACAACAACGAACATCAGAAGTTTTTTCATGGCTTGTTTCTCCTTGATGCGGTTTCGAGTTTTCTGCAAATCCCTGCCCTGAGATTTTCGCGCTCCTGTTGCGCGAGGTTCGAGTAGATGAACTCGCGCTCTGCCGTCTTCACATCCAGCAGGACGTTTTCTCCCGGAGAAATTCCCGCTCCGGTTTTTCTGCGCCGGGTCGGAGGATTCGTCCCTTCCAGAAGCCTTCAGGATGCGTCGAGGTCGAGAACGAAACGGATGGGTCTCTGCGCCCACTTCTAAAGTGAAAGCTACTGGCTTTCTATTTCATAATTTTTTGGACGATGCGGAAGGGATAATGGGCGATGGCCTCAGTTTTCTCTCCTTCCGTCATGCCTTCCAGAAAGAGGCGGTATTTGCCCGAAGGAAGGAAGCTGGAGCGGAAGCTGATGGTCAGGGCGTTTTGGCCATTGGGCCTGATATTGCCTTCGCGCCAGATGATATGATCGGCTGAATCATAAAGGGTGGCGTGATAAGACGTGTGCCGGGGGGCGGAATCCAGATGGAGCGACATCACGAACCATGCCTGCGATTGATCGAGCGATATCTCGTTGAAGTGGTCGGGACTCTCGGCTTGGGCAGCCCTCAGCGCGAAGATGGGCGTGTTGATGTGCGCCTGAGGCTCGGAGGGTCGCATCTCAGAAGACGCGGCTTGAGTCTGCTCGGAGGTGTGCGCGTGAATGGAGTCGAGGTCGCGGCGCATTCGGCGCATTTCCTGAAAGAGCAGAGCCACAGGCAAAGCGATGAGCAAGGCGATGAGGGAGATGAGGGCGATATGCCACGACCGATGGAGCCTTGAGAACCAGGCCAGCAGCCCCGGTCGCTGCCTGGCCGGCCTGCGCTCTTCCGGCCAGGCGATTTCCAGCGCCTGCTGGAGGGCGCGAGCTTCTTCCAACTCCTCGATGCAGCTTTCACAGTTGATGAAGTGCATCTCGAAGGCTGCCCGCTCCCGCGCCGACAACCTGTCCATCAGATACAAATCGACCAGATTGTTCCCCTCTATGTGCCCGTGATCCATCGATCTTATCCCCGCCCTATAAAGTGTAAGCTATACCCTGATTATTTCATCTCATAAAAAAATGCAGCCAGTCAATGAAGCTTCCCGACGATCTTTTCATAAAGCTTTTTGTATTGCTTGCGCGCGCGGAAAATGACCAGATTGAACTGAAGGCTGGTCAGCCCCAAATCGGCGCATATTTCCTTCTTGCTCTCCTCAAGTATATAGAATCGGTAGAGAACCTGTCGGTCGCGCTCTGAGCTCATCTCATCGAGCGCCCTTAGGATGCCTGCGGCTTTCTCTTTCTGCAACAGACTCTCCAACTGCGTTGGGCGAGGATCGCTGATGTGCTCGGCGTCCTCTATGTCGGTGTATGAGCCTGCGCGCAGCCTGCGAAAATGATCGATGACCAGGTTCTGGGCGACTTTCCAGATGAATGCCGGGAGCTTTTCCGGCTCGCGGAGTTTTCCCTGTTTTATCCTCTGCAATGTGATCCTGAAAGTCTCCTGGCAGAGGTCGGGGACGGAAGAGGAATCATTGGTGGCCTGGCTGATGATTATTGCGACGCCTCTTTTATACCTGACGTACAACTCCTCTTCCGCGCGCTCGTCTCCGGCCCGAACTCTTGCGACGAGTTCGGCTTCAGTCTTTGCGTCGATTCGGCTGAAGACCTCCATTGCCGGATTTCCTCTCATCCGCGCGCGAAGTGAAATTCCCGGTCAGGTTTGAGGCAGGAAGCAGCGAGAAGCCAATGGGTTTTCGCCGGCAGCAGGCTAAACGTATGCAATCATGCGCCTCTATCCTTATCCAGTGGCCGGATTATAGCACGAATCAGTTTTCAGTTCTCAGTTTTCCTCGGATACGACAACTCGTGCCGCAGGAAGGCAGCATAGGCGGAGAACTTATGGCAAAGCGAGCAGATATGTTCCGCCGCTTACGGGCGGGAGAGATAGCGTTGAGGATCGAGGGGTTGATCGTTTTCACGAACTTCGTAGTGGACGTGCGGCCCTGTTGAACGTCCCGTGCTGCCCACATTCCCTACCTGATCGCCGCGCCTGACCCTCTGACCGGCTTCGACCGTGATCTTCGAGAGGTGGCCGTAGCGGGTGGTGATGCCGTTTGAGTGATAGATCACTACCGCATTGCCATAGCCTCCGTGCGGGGCGTCCCAGATGACCATGCCGTCGGCGGTTGCGGTCACCGGAGTGCCGAAATCGACGGCTATATCCATTCCTTCGTGATTCTCCCGCCCTTCTCCGCCGAACGGATTGCTTCGCGTGCCAAAGTTGTCCGTTATATAGCCATTGACCGGAAGCCCTGTGGGGATAGAGGCCAGGCGGAGTTGATCGTCGCGCAATCGGTCTGAGATGCGGCGCAGGTCGTGCTCAAGCTGATCGGCTGCGCGGTCAATAGAGGAGATGGTCTCAGGCCCGCCGATGCCCGGCTGCTGATCTATCTCGGCGGGTTGCTCCATGTTGGCCTTTCGGGCAAGATCTTTCGACACATCCTCGATATAAGAAATCTGCCCTTTGAGCCTGGAATAAGAATTCTGGTAGGCGTCGTTTTCGCGCTTGAGGCGCTCGTTTTCGCTCTTGGCGGAAAGATATTCCAGATTGAGCGCCTCGTGTCTTACCATTCGGACTACGCCCAGTATCGCAAGCAGCAGGAACAGGCACACTGCTCCGGCGGCTATGTAGAGAAGTTTGTAGTCGATTTGGAGACGGTGGACTCGTGATGAAGCGTCAGGGGCTACGATGAGTGTGAACTGGCGTCTATCCGACACTAAGCATCTCCTTGGCTCTGATTTCAGAGTGTGGGGATGTTGCCTAAGGTCCCACAGCAACTCCCGCGATTGCTTTGGTTTAATTGCCAGCCTTTATTTTGGAGGCGTATTCTCGCTCAAAGCAGCCCGCAGGCTATCACACCGCTTCGCCCTTTGGCAATAGCGATTCTGCGAGGGGAAAGCAGCTTAATAAATTTGCAACAATCAGCGCCCGCGGGCGGCGCAGGCAGGGAGAGAGTTTTTGCGGCGGCCCGATGCCGAGCCGCCGTGCTCTATCAGGCTTCTGCCCGGCGAGGCGAAATCAGGCGGTATATTATCCAGCCTATGAGAGCGAAGACGCCCACGATCAGCGCCAGCTTGATAAGACCCAGCACTATGCCGACCAGCGCAAGCAGCACGCCAAGTATCTTCACCGCGATGACGAAGGCCACTATCGAAAGCACCGTGCCTATGATCATTTTCAGAAATCCCATAACCAACCTCCTTTGATTGTAAACTCGATCAATCGCCCGAAGCGACGCCCCGGCCCGATTCGCCCTGACGCGCGAGGGCCTGAATCAGTATGTTCTTGAACGAAGTCCTCAGCCTTATCCTCGGTCCCTGGGTTCCGAGCACCGCAAGCAGGCTCCCGCGCGTGCGCTGCGCCGCTTCGGCAAAACCTCATTCACGAACCTGCCCGTTTTCGCTCAGAGCATCGATTTGAAACTGACTCGATTGGGGAAGCGAAAGCCTTATCTCGCCATGACTGTTTTCGACTTCGATATCTGCCGAAGGCTGAGAGGAGGCAACCAGCATCACATCTCGATAGCTGGTCAGCACCCGCACGCCTGAATGAAAATTCTTCACCGTCACGTTCCCGTGCGAGGTCACGAAATCCACCTGACCATGCACTTCGTCGGCGTTCACCGAACTCCGTTGAGCCGCCACCGTGGCTCCGCCTGCTATAGAGCGAAGCTGAATGTCGCTGTTCGAAGAGGCGATGTTTAGATCGCCGGCTATCTCTTCGATTCGAATCGGCGAATAAGGCGCCTCGATCGTCACTTCCGCCGCTCGGATCACTCTCACGTTTCCATGCTCGGTCTTGATGATGGCTGCTTCCTGAAGGTTATGAGCAGTGATGCGGCAAAACGGCGCGTTTATTTCGACCACCTCCGAGGCGTCTCTCACATCGATGGTGCCGTTGGAAGCGGCAATCGAAAGCGGCCCGTCTATACTGCTGATCCGCGCGTTCTTCGCTCCCACGACCTTGAGTCGGCCGTTTATCGAGGAAGCTTCGACATCCGAATAAGAGAGCGAAAGAAGAACATCCCCGCTGATGGAATTGATGGCCGTCCTCAGGTGGCTTCCGCTGATATCGAGATTGGCGTCAAGCTCGCTGGCCGAGACCTGGCCGTAGCTGTCTGTGATTTCGACCCTCGCGCTGGCGGGAACCTCTATATTCAGGTCTGTCGTGAACTGCTGCGTAAACTGATCGCGGTTCGTCGATATCTGCACTCCGTCTGAGGTCTGCTCGACGATGATTTTTATCTGCTCGGCGATTCTGCCGGCGTCTCCTTCATCCCACGCGCGCACGCCTTTCGTGAGAGTCGCTTTCAAACTCGCCGAGCCGCCCGTCACTTTCACATCGCCATAGCTGTTGTTTACCGTCACCCGGATGCCGGGTTTTGCGCCTGAGATTTCGACCGTCTGATCGGTGAAAGAATACTCCTGACCGACGACCGAATCGCGCAGGTTGTTGAGGAAGCCGTCCAGATGCAGGGCGGAAAGCAGCGACGGATTGTTTCCTGACAGGCGACCGGCGAGCACGCCTGTCACTGCAATGAAAATGATGACCATCAGGCGCCCTGCGGTGAACAGTCGCGGCGGAGGCCCGTCCGTTTCGCGGTGCGAGTAGTAGCGGACGAGATCGACTGCTGCAAACACACCGAGCAACAGCAGCCAGTAGCGGCCATAGATTCTCAGTCCGTTGAGTTCAGGATGAAAGCGATTGGCAAGCCAGAGCACGCCGATGCAGATCAACAGCATGCCGTCGACCGGAGAGCGGGGCTTGCGCTCTACGGCAAAGCCCATCACGCGGACGACCCCGGCGCATATCAGAAACACTGGCAGCAGGCGGGCGAACCATCGAGCCACATGGCCTGCGCTCGACGGCACGAACACAAACGCCAGCCCCGCTGCCAGCAACAGCAGCCCCATCAGGAGCAGTCCCTTGCCTCTTCTCCGTGAAGCCATTTTACCTGTAATCGCCGTGATGCGAAGCGCGAGCCGAATCCTTGCGATCCACAAACCGGGCCGGGATGAGCGGCGGGCGCTTGTCAGCAGGATAGTCGCCCTGACGCGAGCGTTTGAAATATCTTGTGAGCAGATAGCCGCCCAAAAACACAAGCAGCACTGGCAGCAGCCTGGGCAGAGAGATCGTCAGACCGAAGGGCTGGGCTATCTGAATGATCGAGATGAGACCTGACACCACGAGCACAAGCCCTATGGCCGGAGCGCGGCGGGCGAGCGCGCGCTTGAATCGCGCTTCGTTTTCGGCTGCGCTTTCTCCCTCAGAGATCATCTTCGCCGTCCGACAGGCATCGATTATCGAATGAACGTAAAGCACGAGGCCGGCGAGCCGAAACAACCCGGAGAATGGCAGCAGGCCGGCGAACTGAAACAACCCCGCGACCGCGATAAAATGCGCGACCGCCTTGACGTTCTGCCGGTTGTAGACTGCGCCGAGTCCCGGCAGTACCATCGCGCAGAGGGTTGCAAGCCATGCTTTGCTTTTCCTGGGCGAGGCGGTTCGATAGCTGCGGGAAAGATAACTGATCCCCAGAACTATGCAGTCCTGACAATATGGATAGCCTTTTATACGATGATCGCATGCGGCGCAGAGCGGGCGAGCGCAATTGGCGCAACGTGAGCGCGCGGCATTAGTCTGATGATACGAGCAGTACATACTTAAACCTTGCCTTTGCCATGAGTCTTTTTTATCACTCCTCACAGCCTACAACGATTGGCTTAACTTATTGGTTCTGGCTATTGTCGCCGCAGACCTGATCTACTTCGACGTTGAATCGGCCTGCGGGGTCGTGTCCTTCTGAGGTTGACCGTCACTCTTGTTTTCAGTCTTCTGCTGATGGCCGCCGAGCGTGTCCCACAGTTCTCCTATGTCGGAGCCTACCTGCTGGATCTCGGCCACCACTTCCTGCCTCTGCGAATACAAACCCGCTCCTTCGCTGTAAAGTTCCGCCGCTTTCACATGAGCCTGGCGATAGACTCCTCCCATCGTTCCGTCATCGGAAAATCCGAGCAGCAATGCGGCAAATGTGGTGAAGATGAGCAGTGAAACGGTAGCGAAGCTCCAGGCCGCGCCCTGAGTCGTTCGCGGCAGGATTAAGTTGAATCCGGCTGTCACGCGGTCGGCAAAAACTCTGGCCACGCTGCGCCTGCGCGTGGGCATCACGCTCGAAAGTTTTTCGACCAGCGCATCAGGAGCTTCGTAATCTTCATAGGTGTGAACCGAATGGCAGGCGGCTACAGCGTAAACGACATCGGTGAGCAGCGTCGAGCATTTGTCACAACTCGTCGCATGCTCCTCGAAGCGATGATACACGGGAGCCGGAACGAAGCCGTCGAGAAACTCAGTTATGATTTCCTCGAAGCTGAAGCAGTCCAGCGGCTGGTGCTCGACCGGTATCATTTCAAGAGAAGAGGCCAGCCACTCGGGCAACTCGATATCTTCATCCGCTCTGCAGACGGCGACGGCGGATTTTACATCGTCGAGCGCCTGCCGGCACGGGCGGCAGCAAAGCGCGTGCGCGCCGAACTGGCTCGAAAGCGGAGGCGCAAGCATCCCGTCGATGTAATCGCTGAGTAATTCTTCGAATCTGCTGCAATCCATAAAGCTTCACGGAGAAAATTTCCGCGTCTCCCACCAAAGGTACAGCAGGCTGGCAGCCTGCTGATGCCTTGATTTTCATCCTTTCAGAGAGTCAACTCGCTGGCCGACGTTGTACATCCACGACTCTCAGAAAATTCTCAATACGGCTCGAAATCCGACCTGTTGATGCCGCGATTTCAGTTTACGTGGCCCGGCACGCGGTCGGATGCCCGCTACTCGGCGGTCACTTTCATCCGCCGCAGCACCTTGGCCAGTTCTATCCTGCCGCGATTGATGCGGCTCTTGACCGTCCCTTCAGGTATCCGCAGAAGATCGACGATCTCCTGATAACTCAGTTCCTCGATGTCGCGCAGTATAACGCATTCTCGCAGATCGGGAGAGAGTTTATTGATCGCCGTCAGCACCTGAAGTCGGCGTTCCTGGCGTTCGAGCGCGCGATGTGGCGTGTCGCTTGAGGCCGGGAGATGGTACTCGTGATCAGCCAGATCGTCGCTCGAATCCGTAGGCGTTCGCTGACGCTTTCTGTAATCGTCAATGATCAGGTTCCGCGCCAGTCTCATCAGCCAGTTCGACAAATCTCCGAGACTCGGATCGTACTGGCCAAGCGAGCGGTAGACGCGGATGAAGACTTCCTGAGTGAGGTCTTCAGCCGCCGCATGGCTCGCCGTGAAACGGTAAGCAAGGTTGTAGACCCGGCGCGAAAACTGGCGCACGACTTCTGCCCAGGCCTGTTGATCGCCTTGCTGACAACGCTGAACCAATTCAGCATCGCTGCTTGTCAACGCTGGTCTTGCTCCCACTGGTCGTCTTCTCGCAAGCTTAAAAATTTGACTCCGCTTCCGAAAGTCTCACAAAGCGGCTTAACGAGAGGCTGACGCCAAATGTTTCATGTATCTAGCCCTTCTGCCGCCGCGCGAGCCCTCGAAGCGTGCGAAGGGACTGACCTTTATGCTAGAATCCCCGCTCGACCCGAGCCTGCCGACCGGCTCAGGTCTTTGCGAATTTTTTGCGGGGATAGTATAGCACGAGGACTTAAACCCAAAAGGTGAAAACCCGATCCAAGACTCTCATAAGCCTCGCCATCGGGGCGCTGTTCGTCTACTGGTTCGCGCACAAGCTCGACTGGGCCGAGGTGTGGACGGAGACGCGAAAGGCCGACCTCGGTTTGCTTGCTCTGGCCGTCTCGCTTTTTGTCGGGACCTATTTCGTCCGCGTTCTCCGCTGGCGCGCGCTGCTCGCCCCCCTTGCGAAGCCCTCTCTCAAGGCTCTCTTCCGCGCAACGGTCGTGGGCTTTTCGGCCCTCTTCGTGATGGGCCGCGCCGCCGAGATGATAGTCCGCCCGGCGGTGCTCAGCGTCAAAGAAAAAGTTCACCCTTCGGCCTCCTATGCCACCGTGATGATCGAGCGCGTATTCGACATGGTTATGGTGGTCTTCTTCTTTGCGGCCAACCTCGTTTTTCTCCAGTACGCCTCGACCGACGCTGAAGCCATGCGATTGTTCGGGTGGATCAAGGGTACGGGCGTGCTGCTGCTTGTGGCCGCCATAGCGGGCATCTACGGGCTGTCGGTCTTCCGTCGCCGCAGAAAGGGCGCGCTCGGCTACCTTGAGCAGAGGATGAACTGGCTTCCCCGCCCCGTCAAACGAGGGATGATGAGCCTGCTCCTTCACATATCCGAAGGGCTGTCGGTGCTTCACGACGCAAGAGGACTGACCCAAACGCTCTCATACACCGTGCTGCTGTGGTTGATGGTCTCGGTCGCGCACCTGCTGGTCGTGCGCGCATTCGATATCCCTTATGCGCAGGTTCCCTTCACCGGAGCGGTCTTCGTCATGGGCCTCTCGATGCTCGGATCGGTAGTGCCGACGCCGGGCGGGGCCACAGGGCCGTTTCACGCGGCGACAGCCGCCGCGCTCGCCTTCCTCGGAGTGGCGGGGATGAAAGCCGCTTCGGTCGCGATAGTCCTGCACCTGGTCATATTCGCTCCCGCGACCCTCTTCGGAATGGTTTATATTCTGAGAGACGGCTTGTCGCTGGCCCGTCTCCGCACAGTGGGCGAGAGCCAGGTCGAAGAGGTCGATAAACTCAGTCTCCTTGAGCAGGAAGAACAAGAAGAGCCGGTGGCCGTGTGAAGTTTACAGGTCGCTGATTTTCAATCATCGGAGAGACGATTATGAAATGTCCTTTCTGCGGACACATGGAAGACAAGGTGGTAGATTCGCGCGAAAGCCGCGAGGGAGACGTGATACGCCGCCGCCGCGAATGCCTCAAGTGCGAACGCCGCTTCACGAGCTATGAACGCATTGATGAAATACCTTATATGGTCGTCAAGAAGGACGGACGGCGAGAGCCTTTCGACCGCGAAAAGATCATGGCCGGAGTGATGAAAGCCTGCGAGAAACGCCCCATCCCCATGTCGAAGATCGAAGCCCTGGTCAACTCCATAGAAAAATACGTTCAGGAGTCGCGCGACCGCGAACGCTCGACCGAAAAGATCGGCGAGATGATTATGCGCCGTTTGAAAGAGCTCGACTCTGTGGCATACGTGCGATTCGCTTCGGTCTATCGCGATTTCAAGGATGTATCCGAATTCATGAGCGAGCTTAAATCTCTCGTGCGCTCAGGCCGCGTAAAATAATCTGAAGAAAAGGTCATAGTGATGTCATCGCTTGCTGAAAATCTGGAACTGCCCGATGTGCAGATCGCTTCCGAAGACGAGCAACTCAAGATTCCCGATTCGCTCCCCGTACTCCCTCTCCGGGATATAGTCATCTTCCCTTTCATGATCGTCCCGCTCTTTGTTCAGCGCGAGCGTTCGATGCGCGCCGTTGAGCAGGCGCTCACCGAATCGCGCATGATAATGCTCGTGGCCCAGCGCGACCTCGAAAAAGAAGAGCCTCTGGGCGAAGACCTCTACAACTACGGGACGGTCGCCGCCATCATGCGCATGCTCAAGATGCCCGATGGCCGCATAAGGATACTGGTTCAGGGACTCTCGCGCGCCCGCGTGACCAGTTATCAGGACGATCAGCCTCATCTGATAGCCAACATCGAAACGCTTGCCGACGCCGAGCCTGACACCGACGAACTCGAACTCGAAGCCCTTCTGCGCAACGTGCGCACCTCGCTCGAACGCGCCATCACGCTGGGCAAGAACATCTCTTCGGAAGTCATGGCGATAGTGGCCAACCTCGAAGACGCGGGTCGATTGGCCGACGTGTCGGCTTCCAACCTCGAACTCAAAGTTTCGGACGCCCAGAGCGTGCTTGAAAAACTCGACCCGGCAGACCGGCTCAGACGGGTCAACGAACTGCTGGCCCGCGAGATAAAGGTGCTTCTGGTTCAGCAGGAAATAAACACTCAGGCCAAAGGCGAGCTTGATCGCTCGCAGCGCGAGTTCTATCTCCGACAGCAACTCAAAGCCATTCAAACCGAACTCGGCGAGGGCAACGAGCTTGCCGAAGAGATAGCTCAATACCGCGAGAAGATGATGCTTGCCCGAATGCCTGAAGCGGTCGAAGAAGAAGTCGACCGCCAGATCAAGAAGCTCGAACGCATGCACCCGGACGCAGCCGAGGCCGCCACCCTCCGCAATTACCTCGACGTGATGGTCAGCCTGCCCTGGTCGAAGATGTCGGAAGAAAGCCTCGACCTCAACCGCGCTCAGAACATACTCGACGAAGACCACTACGGGCTTGAGAAAGTCAAGGAGCGAATAATCGAATCGCTGGCCGTGCGCAAACTCAAGGATAAAGTCAAAGGGCCGATCCTTTGTCTCGTTGGCCCGCCCGGAGTGGGAAAGACCAGCCTGGGCCGTTCGATAGCCCGCGCG
>CAZPQE010000148.1:0-12929 GCA_964588615.1 uncultured Clostridia bacterium
CCACCTTCCCGAGCAGACTGTCTTGCGATCTGTTCACCCCCACGCACGTGGGGACTCTTTGCGGACGCGCCGCCGATTGTCGAAACAAAACGGTTCACCCCCACGCACGTGGGGACTCTATACTACCAAGCAGCGAACACAGCGCCACAACCGGTTCACCCCCACGCACGTGGGGACTCTCAAATGATGAACCTCAAACTGACTCGAAAAATCGGTTCACCCCCACGCACGTGGGGACTCTTCGACAGTTACGCCGCCGTAGATGTGGCGAATCGGTTCACCCCCACGCACGTGGGGACTCTCGTCAATGTGATCGTCATATTGAAGCCGGTGTCGGTTCACCCCCACGCACGTGGGGACTCTAACACGAGCGATTGCTTGACGTGCTGCTCTCTCGGTTCACCCCCACGCACGTGGGGACTCTCCGTTTCGGCGAGGCAAATTCATACTCATCAACGGTTCACCCCCACGCACGTGGGGACTCTACTGCAAAACAAAGGACTTATTAGCGAAAAAGGCTTTCAAGTATCTTTCTTTTTGCTCTCACCTTTGCCGTTCAAGGAGGGTGAGCGGACGCGGATCAGCAGCAAACCCTCAAAGTCCTCTACACTCCTTGTCGGCTCGCCTGCGTACCTGATCGAGAAACCCTGCTCGTTCGCTGCGTTGTGAACGAGCATTCCGCTGCCGCTGCGCATCTTCTCGCAGACCATCTTCCACAACAAGTCACGCACAGCGCCGCTCACGCTCCCCACGAACACACCGGACCGCAACTCAAATAGCCATCTCGTCAACTCTCCGCGCACGCTTACCGGAACCTTTTCAAGAACCATTACCACCATCGTCGCTCTACTCCATATCAGACCAGTTCACACCGCCCCGCGCCTCGCCCTCTTCAGGGTCCCACAGCATTCCGGGCGGGTTGTCAGAAGCGTTATAGTCACGTTCCTCGACCGTTCCCCTTTCTACAACAGCAAGCACCCGCTCGATGTCGGGGATTACCCTCTGCAGCAACCTGCTGCTGTTGAACTGATCCCGACACGCCCGTCGAACTCGGCTCTCAAGTTTATCCGCGCTCTCAGATGTCGCTTTGAAAGCAATTGGCACCGTGATATCGGCCTTGTAAAGATCGGCGATGTCGTAGACGAACGACAGCATCTTGCCGGTGTGAATGAAGCCGAGCGCGGGCGAGTATCCCGCCGACACGATGGCCGCATGGCAGACTCCGTACAAGCAACTGTTCGCAGCCGAGAGCGCGCGGTTGATTGGGTCTGCGTCCTTCCAGTTGTTGCGACGGTAAGAGCGCCCGCTCCACTCGACGCCGGTCTCCCGGCTGGCCTTCGCGTAAGCTTCGCGCACGCGTATCCCCTCTTTCCCGCGTATCTGTTGAAGCGTGAGATTGCTTTCGAGAGGATCGGGGAACCGCATTTCGTACATTCGACGCACTACTTTGAGTCTCAGCACGTGGTCAGCCCACACCCTGGCCTGATAGAGCAGATTTCGCGCCGAGCGCGTCTCGCCCATGCCCTGAGCGTAGAAGCGCACTGCGCCTTCGCCTGTCCACATCACAAGGCATCCGTTATCGGCCAGCGTCTTGATCGCTTCATGCGTTATGCTCGTGCCCGGCCCCAGAAGCAATGCCACTAGCGATGAGCAGGGGACGCTCACCTTGCCCGCAGCGTCGTGAAGAGCGATGGCGCGATCTTCCTGATCTATGCGTTTGTGTTCGACGTAGAGATAACTCATCGAGTCGCGAACTTTCGGCAGCAGGTGCATATCCTTGATGCGCATAAAAACCTCCTCAATCAATCGTGTGATTCACTTTGAAAAATGTTCATTCCCTCGCGGGTGCGATTGAAAGCAATCCGAATCCGTAAGCTTTGCCCGACCCGATGCCGGAGACGAGTGCCTGAAGAAAAGCTTCGGAGTTGGTGACCTCAAGTTCGCCTTCGAAGAGAATCGAGCCGAATGTGAGTCGCCCCGTCTGTACACGCTTACCTGTGAATTTGTTTTCGGGCTGAGCGCGGAGATTCACGACATCATTATTCAATCTCACCGACAGCAATCGAAACCCCGAAGCCTCAGCCTTGCGTTTGAGCCATGCGATTCGATCTCCTTCTCTACGAAGATCGACCCGCTTGCCGTTGCGACGTTTGCCGTCCGGCCCTGAGCGAGTATCGATCTTGCGTGTCGGATTTGCGCGAAGGCGAAAGGTGAGGCGCGCGCCCGGTCTCAGCGAGTTGTAGATTTCTTCAATCGGCTTGCATGCGGGATTTTCAGTGTCTGTTTCTTCAAGATAATCGTCGGGGAGTCGGCTCCAGTCCGGCCTTTCTCTCGATTGCACAAGCAATGTGACCCTGCCTGATCGCCGGTCGATGTCGAGGCGATGAAGCATTCCGAACTGATGGCGCGCGCCTGATGAATCATTTTCCTTCTGCGAAAAAGCAGAGAGTATGGTTCTGTGCAGATCGTGGCAATCAGCAATGTCACGCCGCGCCGCGCGACTGCGCGGGTTAAGGATCAGACGAGAGAGATACATCACGCACCTCCTTTTGGCACGGAAATGAAATCGGTCATCACATAGCGAAGGGTGAATCGCCGCGTGGCGAAAGAGAGCGGCAAATCGTGTCTGACTTCGGTTGCCGTCTCAGGCGTGGCATCAAGCACTACTCGCAATCGTTCAGGCGATTCTTTGAGAGTGCTGCCGTCCCATAGATAGTTTTCGAGAGCTTCGCGCAACGGTTCCTCCCGCAATCCATCGTTGAGTCGAATCGGGAAAGAAGGCGCGAATGCTTTTCGACCAAGCGAGAGTTGCCAGCGCGGATTGGCAATTGCAACATCGAGTTTTCGCATCAAGTCGGTATCATCGCATTCAAACCCCACAAGAAAACTTGCGTCGCTCAGATACCATCGGTTTGATACAACCGTTCCCGGTTTGCTGCCATCAGCCTTGGCGACTCCATATTTTTCCCCCCGACTATGAGAGCCACCCGCTGTGTGAAAGTCGCGCTTCAGAACGCCCGCACGATCAACTCGAACTCCCATCTTCAGTGCGGCCAGTTGAGAAAGAGACGGGAAACCGTCGTCGGGCGATTCGAGGCGGGGCTTGCCCATCGCAGCGCAAATCAATCCGATGACGCCGCTCTTCGAAGGTTCGCGTCCAGTGTCGCGAATCGAAAACCGGCTCTCAGTTCCCCACGACTGCATAGGCCCTGCAAGGCGCATCAAAAGTGTCAGCATAGTCACTCTCCTTTCCTGGCGAACCCTGCGGCGGCAAGCATTCGCTCGACGAGCGTTGAAAGGTTCGCGACCTGTGCGCCGTTGAGGTTTTCGAGATCGCTGCCCTTGGCGATGATGTAGCATTTATCGATGATCTGATCTTCGCCGTACATCGCCGCAATCTGACCCCAGTGCTGATCGAGCGCGCGAATGGAGCTTGTGACAAGATCATCGCCCGTCGCTGCTGGTCGCGCGGGTTTGACGAATGCGTTTGCGAGCGACCAAAGCCCTGAACGACGAGCGACGGCCAGAACGAAGAGGGGCGGATTCTGCGCCGCGAAGCTGTTCTGCTTGCCTGTCGGTATTGCAGCTACCGACGCGCGAAGAAAAGCCTCAAGCGTCTTTCGCGCCAGTTCTTCATCTCCGCCGAGGTTCGTTTTCAACTGATCGAGATCGACATTGGAGTAACGATAGAAACAGGCGGAGTTGAATTCGACTGTTCCGAGCATATCCGCGCCCTGTGTGTCTTCAGGCTTGAGATCATCGACGGCAGTGTAGAAATCAAATTCCATGCTCACCTTGTTGGTCGAAATTGCGTGCGCGACCTGTGAGGCGGCATCGACGTTTTTATCCGGAAGGTCAGCCAGCATTCTCCCGAAGAGCGCAAGATCAGATGCCCTTCGCCCATCGAGCACGGCAAGCATCGCTTTCCTGATTTCGTCCGGCACCGCTTCCTGCCCTGCTTTCTTCGCTTCCTTGCTGCCTCCCTTTCCTTTTTTCGTTGCCTGTTCGTTTTGCTCGACAGGTGTTGAAGCCTTTATCAGCGCATCCCAGTGAGTGATGCACAAATCGGCGATTGCATTGATTTCACCTTCTCCGAGAAAGAGAAGGTACTGGGTTTTACCATCTTCCTTGACGGTCAGCTTGACTCCGTTGAGCAGCATCTCGGCGACTCGCTTTGAATCATCTTCGGACTGGCCTTTTTTCTTGAGTCGTTCGGCGATGGAATCGACCAGACGTTTGGTTCGCGAGGCCAGAAGCTCACGGTCAATGAGGCTTTCCGTTTTGAATGTTTCGCGAATCGCTCGCTTGATGCACTGGCTTGAAATACGAGCGCGGCGGAATCCGCCGAACTCGCAGTCTTTCGGCGATCCCGTGTCGTCGCGATTGAGATTTGACGGAGCGAAGTTTTGAATGATGTGAAATTCGATAAACATGGTTTCCTCCTTTAGTCGGCAGACTGGTTGTTGTCTTGAGTCGAGGTTGTCTGTTGCGCCTGCTCGCGCTTCTCTCCCCAGAATGCCTGCGCCCATTCGCGCTGCACCCATCTGTCTTCGTGATTCCATCGACGCACGTCGCGAAGCAGTCGCGCCCAATCGATGGGAATCTCTTTCGATTTGAGCAAGCTTACGGCGTGGCGCAGGTGATCAGGCAAATCGTCCTCGTGACAGTTGAGCAGAGCGACGAATCGTTTTTCGATGCTCTCACTTTCGACCACCCGACCGAGCCGCGCAAACGACGCGCCCAGATTGGTTCTCCTCGATTCGTCCTCGCCCGCAGGCCAGTCGATCTGGTGCAGAGCGAAGAGCGAGCCTGTGAGGTAGTAAGCGTCTTCATCCCATCGTGAAGCGTTGGCAGGGATGCGAGGCAAAATGTATGGGTGAGAGTCGGCGGCTTCGCCGGGTTTCTTGCCAAGCCCGCGTCGCAGGGCCGCAAGCGGCGCGCGGTCTTCGCTCTCGACAAGTTTGACAAGAAAGGCGACGAAGCGATCTTCGGGTCTCGATTGATCCTTGCTTGCGCTCATTGTTCACCTCCTGTTGAAGTTTGAAAGTTATCTGGAAGCGCGGCGCGCAAACCGGCGCGGAACTGCGGCTCGACTGTAGCCACTGCTTTAAGGGAGCGGCTCGAAGTGTCGAGGCTGCGAGTCACGACAGTGAAAGCTGATTGAGCGGCGTCGTGAAGGGTGCGCGCCCAGCGCGGCAATTCTTTTTCGCCATAATAAACATCGTCGTATTGATCCGTTCGCCGGTCGCTGGGCAACGCGATGAGCAACTGTTTGAAAGGCGCTTCGAGTTGCGACCAGTAATGCGGAACTGCCCCAAATCCATCCGTGAGATTATCGACATCCTTCCTGTCAGGCTGGCGGTGAGTGTCAGGCGCAAGAAGTAATTGCCCAAGCGAGCGAATGCTTTTTTGAAGGATCCGCGCCGCGTCTTCGGCCAACTTCAGAGCCTTACCCAACTGCTCAAGCACCAGAGGCTCACTGAGATATTCCACTCTCACAGGCAGATGTTCCTGTCGCCAGAATCGAATGGTCGGTTGACCTGATTCGAGAGCCTGACCGAGAACCTGAAGTCGATAGAGACGATGCTGATCAAGGAAGTTTTCAAGAGTCAGCGTGGCAATGTGCCGAATGGCCTGCGGAATTTGATAAGGCCCCTCCGGCTTGAGGTTGAGCAGCGCGTGAGAGTCGCGCCACACAGCGCGGTCTTCGTTAAACAGCCACACAATCAAGCCGGTCTTTTCATCGCGTCTGTAGGCAAACATAGGCTCTTTTTTGCGCCAATCATCGGCCAGCCCCCTCCCCTGCGCGAAATAGCATTCGCGAACATGCCCGTTTTCGGTCGGCAGCAGTTTGATCGAACGACTTTGCCAGGTGAGGTATTCGAGAATGCCTGCGGGCGACTGGTCGTGCGCAGGTTGCCATGCTTTTTCTTCTTCCCAGATGGGTCTGTCATCTGCTGAAACTGGAAAGTCAGGCTTGATGAAACTGAGCAGATTCAGGGCGAGCGTTTCAAATAGATTATCACCCTGCATCAGGATTATTGCGCCGCGGGTCCAGGGCGAATCTTTCGAGTGAATGGTTTCGCTCCTACCTGCTGACGCCGCAAAGCATTGGGTCGCAACTATCCATCGAGCGGCGACTGAAGGCTCGATATCCGGTCGGTCGTCATCCCAACTGTGATCGAAAAGAGTGGCGTTGTTGCCTGCGGCGAATTCCCAACCCAGTCGCTTGATCGGCGTGGCTTTCTTCGCGACAAATGCTGCCTGCTGATAGAAAGGCCGCTCAGTGTGAAACAAAAAAAAGCAATCACTCTGTCTGCTCAGGTACTCATCCATTTTTTGCTCATCCCATCTGCCGTTGCGCCATAGCACTTTCCATTCTGCAAGGTTGCCCGGCTTGAAAATGCGCATGGCGATGGCCAGCAGCAGGCGATGCAATGCCGCTGTGACCAGCGGTGAAGGATCGAACAATTCTCGAACCCTGTGCGCCGAAGTCAGCGCATCGCTGATTCCCATCTCCGTGTGTTCGCCGTTCGTCATCACGCAGGGAATCCATTTTTCATCAATCAGATTGAAATCCTGCATTCGAAGACCTCCTTTCAAAGCTTCGTTATTAACACGCCCAGATGTGGATCGAGCCTGATTTCATGCTCGCCATCATTCCAGCATTCGCTTTCATCAAGCTCGATCAGGCGATGATGGCGCAGTAAAGCGGAACGCTGCCACGCTTCGGGAACGGGTTGTCGCAGCAGCTTACACACCACCGCGCGATTGTTCAAATTTACCGAATGGCGAAGCAGAAAACGCGCATTGTCAATATGGGGCGGTTCTGAAAAATCGATCTTCTCGCGCTCATCAGGCGTCAGGCAGACAACCGAAACATTCTGATCGGTCAATCGTGTGAGCGCCTGCAATGACTGGTGAATCTCCGGCTCGTCTTCTTCAAGCCGACGATTCCACACTTCGAGAATATCATCCACATAGCGCGGATTCGGGATGATATTGTCCTTCGCGATGCGTTCCATTTTTCCAAGTTCCGTTCGCAATTCCTGTTGGGTTTCCTCCCATCGCTGACGCAAATCATCGCTGGCTGTTTCAGGACAACTCCGCTCGCCGTACACGTATTCGATAAGGCGTTCGATGTCGCCGGGGATGTTGATCGATGATTCTTCCGCGAGCGCGAGCCAGGAGCGAAGCAGAATATGCGCGTCATAAACTGCCTCTGTTCCCGAGTCGAAAGAAGGCGCATCACCCTTGATCGCTTCGGGCAGGCAAATCCAGAGCGCAGGCTCTTTCAATCCTTCTGGCCGTGCTTGTTTGTGCCTGTGCAGGCGGCCTGATCGCTGTAACACCAAATCGACCGGCGCAAGATCAGTCACCATCACATCAAAGTCGAGATCGAGGCTTTGCTCGATTACCTGTGTCGCTACAAGCACAGCGCGGTGCGGACGAAGGATTTTTTCTTTTTGGCCATTTTCGATTTCAACCTCTTCTCCTTCCTTGCCGAAGCGGATCAGCGCGGCCTTTTCTCTCTTATCGCGATCCTTGAAAAGATAACGCGCATGAAAAAGGTCTAAATCGCCATCCTTGAAACATGACTGCAACGCGCGATAGACCTTCTGCGCGCGGCTTACGGTGTTGCATATCACTGCGGCGCATCCGCCGTGAGAGAGCGCGGCTTCCAACTCTTCACCCAATCTGAACGGAGCTTCAGGTAAATCGGGTACGCCACCATCAATCCATTTCAGTTGGAGAGTTCGCGATGAGTTTTCTGATACTGTTATCGACTGCTCGCCCGTTTGAGATTCGGTTGCCCATGTGATGAGCGGGTATGCAGCCTCGATGCGCGAATCATTTGCCGATTGACTGTCTGATTGGCCAAGCCCGCGACGGTAAGCGGCGAGCAAAGCTTTGCGGCGCTCTTTCGGAAGCGTTGCCGATAGCAGAGCGACGGGCGAACCTAAAGCGGCCAGCCATTCGAGAAGCCGCTCAAGCAGCTTCGACATATAGGCGTCATAAGCGTGAACTTCGTCGATTATTACGACCTTGTGTGAAAGGCCGAAGAGTCGGACGAAAAAATGCCGCGTCTGCAAAACGGCCATCAATGCCTGATCGATGGTTCCGACTCCGAAGGGCGCAAGCAGTCCGCGCTTGCGGTGAGTGAACCATTCCGCCGCAACGACGCTCATGGTTTTCGAGGCGCATTCGCCGTCGCTGAACACTCCGTCCAGGCGGAAAACCTGATCGCCGTGTTTGCGCAGCGTCTCGAATTCGGCGGAAAGCGCCGCGTGTCCGTGCAGCAATTGAAGATTGACTTTATTTTCAGGGTAACGGCAGACCAGGAATTTTCTGACGCGACCGAACATCTGATTGCTCGTCGCCTGAGTCGGCAACGCGACATAAATGCCCCTCGGGCCGGGAGCGAGTCCCCAGCGGTCAGCCAGATACAATGCTGCCTCAGTCTTCCCCTCGCCCATCGGCGCTTCAATGATGATGATGCCCGGCTTGTTCACCTTTTCGGAGAGTTCGATGACCGCATCCTGCAACGGTCGGCAGGAAGGAATCTCAGGAAACAACTGCTTGAACGCTCTCGGCTCTGACGATTGTTCCCATCCCATCCAACCCAGTCGATTGAGCGCAGCAGCGGCCTGGGTCTCCGCCTGATCGAGATAATCCGCGAGGTCAACATCGGGGAGATTACGCCAGTCTTTAACCAGATACGGAAAGAATTCATCGTTTGAGCCGATCCAGTCGGCGACCGAAACGAGACCCGCAATGACCATCAGGGTTGCGTGATCGACACTTTGCGGCGCATTCGTTCGTGGCGCATCCATCAAGCGCGCCAGCAATTCGACTATTTCAGCGCGCGCGGTTTTCCATGGCCCTCGGCCTATACCAGATATCGGGTAGCGTCGAAGCAGATCATCGCTTGTCGGAAAAAGTCCGTGATGCCCGCCGATGGCTTTCGCAAGACTGCGGGCAAGCGCAATGTCGAATCCGAAACTTCTTGCCAATAGTTCAGGAAGTTCGCCCGCTGTCACTCGACCATGAGGGGCATCGCTCGCTTGCAGATTTGGCGGAGGCGTTCCCATCGCTTCATAGAGCAGACGCAAATGCGCGGCTTCTTCGCGCAATTGAAAAGCGGGAGACGCTTTGCCCAGATCATGCAGAGCAGCAAGAAAGACGATCCATCGTTCAGCGTCTTCTCTCGACACGCCTAGCACAGCGGCAAACTCCAGTCTAGCTGCTTCTGACATCACTGCACGCCACATCGCCCGCGCCACGACAGCGACATCAATCATATGGCAAATGAGAGGATGAAAGGATTCGGGTTCCTTTTCTTTTTGCGGCAGCTTGGCCCAGAAGACGAAAGGGTTCTCTTTGAAAATTGTCGGATTCATAATTTCTTCTCACGATTTGAGATTAAGGCATACACCGGACAAGTAAGGGCCTTCCTGCCAAACTTTTTTATTCGCCCTTCCCGACCATATCAAGCCCGCGACGCAGCGCCTCGGCAACTTCCCGCTGAAGCTCCGGTGGATGCAATACCTCAATGTCAGGAACCCAACTCAGGATAAATCGCACAAGCCCTCGCCCACGAGCCACCCTCATCTCTATCGTCATCGTCTCTTCGCGGCCTTCTTCTCGCACTGTTTGCTCGACGATTCGCTGCGAACGATGAAATGTCCGCTCTGCAAATACCCTCGCCGTCACTCCTCTCGCCCTCAATCGAACATCCATCGGCTCGCCGTGAATCCCGTTGAAACAGTTCTCCGCCAGATAATCCCTAAGATCGAAAATCGGTCGTTCGAATCGCTCGTCTGTCTGGCTCAACTCCTTGATGTGATCTATAGAGAAGGGAACTATCACTCTCCTCTTGTGATCGTATGCGATCAGCTTCAACGTCGCTCCATCAGGATCAAAGTAAACCCCGTATGGCTCAACCACGCGCTCGCTTACGGTATCCGTGCGTATCGTGTAGTACCACAGACGAACACGACGACCCTCGACCGCCGCCGTAGTCAAACGGTCGATGGTTTCGGCATAAGGCGTGAAATCCTTCGCGGGCGAGGCCGCAGAGCCGAATACTCTGGCTAGCGCATCAAGCTTCTTCTGCAAAGAGGAGTGCAGATACGCTCGCACCTTTGCCAGGAGCGTTTTCGCGTGGCGCGCGAATGGCGAACTGATCGCCGTCAATCCCGTCACCGCTATCGACTCCTGAGCCAGCAGCAGCACAGCCAACTCGGCGGGCGTAAACTGCGGCGGTCGCATCTTCTGATGGTCAATGAAACTGTAAATAACCTCGCGCCCTTTGCGCTCAGAGATGATGGGCCAAAATACCATTAACTCGGTCATGCTTCGCTCGATGGACTTCGTACTCACTCCGAAATACTCAGCCAACTCGCGGCGGGAGTGTGGTCGCTCGTTGATGAGTAGCGGGATCTCAGTCTGACGCTCGGTCAGCTTCCCACTTTTCGACATGGGCATTCCTCCATATTCCTCGATCAACATCACGTGGTTGGTGAGAAGGCGTCGGGCGACGCATCCAATGCCGGGTCGGGCGCTAGGTTGATAGCTTCTTCTATCGCCGCTATGTCTACGACCACTTCTTGCGGCAGGAGCGCCGCAAGCTTTCTCACCGCCCTGCGCACAAGCCGCACTTCAGCCGTCTCTCCTAACCTGCGAAGTATTCGCTCGGCGGCGTGGAAACTTATCAACTCCCCTTCTGTCAGGGTGATCTCAGGAAGCCGCCACGCCGGGTCTGTGAAATAAAGCCTTCTTCGCTCGCGGTCGAACTCAAGCGGCGCGTCGAAGTCGTCTCTCAGCCTCTCAAGGTATCGCTGGATGGTTCGCTCATCTCGCTCGACTATGCGCGCAAGATCGCGCTTTTTCGGATAACGCCCGCGCTGAATCTCCGCGCATATCTTCGCCAGATGATGAAGCGCGTGTACGTGTATGCGGGCAGGCAATCTCTTCTTCGCAGTCATAACCTCCTCCTGCGATAGTCTCACGCAATCGGGAGGACATCCCCCGTCCCCGTGCCTGAATGAAAAGATGCCTCGCAAAGAAGAACCCTGCCCAGGCTTTAACGGGCGCAAGCTTATATAGCAGCCCGTGCGGTGTCAACAAAATCACCACCGAAAGGGGAGCGGGGGTGAAGGGTGAAGAGTGAAGGGTGAGACATCACAGATGGAATTTTCACTCTTCACTCTTCTTACTTCACTCTTCATTGACCACCGCTCAGAGTGTCTTTGAAAAGACTCGCTGCCTGTCTGCGCTCAGGTATGCGTCAAACACCATTGCGATGTTGCGGATGAAGATGCGACCGAGCGGGGCGACTTCTATTCGGTCACTGCTGAGTCGGACGAGTCCGTCCGCTTCAAGCTCTGTCAAACGATCAAGCTCCGATGCGAAATAATCATCGAAGCAGATATCGAAATCGCGCTCGACTTCCCGCTTCACGACCGAACAATGACAGAGGATGCGGTTTATCACCGAGCGGCGAAGCTTGTCCTCGCGGCTCACTCTCAGGCCGCGCATCACCGGCGAGCGGCCTTCTTCAATAGCTCGATAATAACCGGCAAGATCACGCTGGTTTTGCGCGTAAGCGTCTTCGAGTCCGCTGATCGAGCTCACGCCCATGCCGTAGAGATCACAACCGGCTTTGGTCGTGTAGCCCTGAAAATTTCGGTGCAGGGTTCTTTCCTCCTGAGCGCGGCATATCTCGTCATCAGGCCGCGCGAAGTGATCCAGCCCGATGTAGCGATAGCCTGCACAGGTGAACCGGTCGATTGCGCTGGTGAAGATGCGGAACTTCTCCATCCCTTCGGGCAGGAATCGGGCGAAGCTTCCCTGCTGCTTCTTCATCCAGGGCACGTGCGCGTAGCTGAACAGGGCTATGCGATCAGGATTAATGGCGATGATCTTATCGACCGTCTCGCTGAAGCTCTCGGATGTCTGATGAGGCAATCCGTAGATCAGATCGACATTGATGCTCTCGAATCCGAGCGCGCGGCACTGATCGAATAAACTGCGGGTGTCATCGAAGGGCTGGATGCGATGGACGGTTTTCTGAACCAGCGGGTCGAAGTCCTGAATTCCGAGGCTGACGCGATTGAACCCTGTGCGACGCAGCGCGATCAGATGATCTTCGGCGGTGACTCGCGGATCGATCTCGACGCTTATTTCCGCGTCGGAAGAAAAAGAGAAGCGCGCGCGAATGTAAGCGAAGAGGTCTTCGATCTGAGCGGGCGAAAGGAAAGTCGGAGTGCCGCCGCCCCAGTGCAGTTGCTCCGTGCTGCGTGATGAAGAGACCTCGCGGCTGACCCAATCGATTTCGCGTTTGAGATGATCGAGGTAAGAGATCGACACTTCGTGATTTTTGCTGATGACCACGTTGCAGCCGCAGTAGAGACAGAGCGACTGGCAAAACGGCAGATGAAAATAAAGCGAGAGCGGGGCGCGGCGCGAGTCGGCTTCTCTGAAGACCGCGAGCAGGTCCGGTTCTCCGAACCCTTCGTCCCATTCTGGCGCGGTCGGATAGCTGGTATAGCGCGGGCCGGGCTGATTGTATTTTTCCAGCAACTCGTCAGAGACGGTCAGATGCCTGCCATCGATGATAAGGTCAACAGATGAATTTGCGATCATAAACTCTTCCTCACAGTCAGCAAAGGTAAGGGTGAGAGCAACGCTCGTTCCGCTGGCGGGCGCGTGTAAATGAAGAGTGATGGAATTGAGTTGCGCAGATTTTCGCAGCCGTCGGCGTGGATTTGCGCAAGACTTGATTTCGATAATCTGTAGTGCGTTCGTTTGCAGCCAGGCGGCTCCGAGATGTTTTGCAAGGGCACAATTGAAAGTGAGACTCAAGAGAAAGGATCATAAGACCCTAGGCTTTGCGGCTCTGCCGCTTCGATGTGCGGAAACGGCTC
>CAZPQE010000149.1:0-12887 GCA_964588615.1 uncultured Clostridia bacterium
GATTGAACCTCTCGACGCGACCGGCGGTATCGACGAGTTTCTGCTTGCCGGTGAAGAACGGATGACAGT
Source organism: uncultured Clostridia bacterium (assembly GCA_964588615.1). Lineage (GTDB taxonomy): Bacteria > Acidobacteriota > Blastocatellia > UBA7656 > UBA7656 > UBA7656. Next base: position 70 of record CAZPQE010000149.1, read on the forward strand.
TCGAGCAGATTTCAAGGCGGATTTCAGGCTTGGTGGAGCGCGTCTCCCAGGTCTCGCCGCACGCGCAATGAACGGTCGTCTTCATGTACTTTGGGTGAATATCGGGCTTCACTTTCTAACTCCTGTCCAGCATAAGTCTCTCAAAGAAACACTGTAAAGTACCCGATTGGCTGCGAGGCTGTCAAGGAAGCGGTTTTCGGTTTTCGCGGGTCGTCTGACGAGTCAGAAATCAGGATCGGCCTGCTGAAAACTGAAAACCGGAAGTAACTCCTCAGCCGCATAGCGGCAGTTGACTTTAGCCGCGTACTTTAGTGCGCGGTGTATCGAAGGGGAGTCGAGCGCGTCGCGTCAGCGACGGTTGAATAGAAAGACTCAATCGTCGCTCGCGCGACGCGAACAAATGCTGGCATCAATTCCGTGAGCCAAAGCACACGGCTACAGTCAGGTCGCCGCTAACGCGGCTGAGGAGTTACAACCGAAAACCGAAAACTACCTCGAACTCATGAGGCTGATGTTGCCCGACACCGAGGACATATTTACTCGCCGCGAGCCGTCTCCCATCCGCCCCTGAGCCGAGCGGCCCGGACCGTATTTCTTCTCTTTCACCTCGACAGGAAAATCCGTGTCCAGCGATCCGCTCAGACTCGACAAGTGTACCTCGGCGTCGAGCGTCGAAGGCATCCTCACGTTGACGTTGCCGCTCACGGACGAAAACCTCATGTCGTCGGCGCCTTCGAGTTTGTTTATCTCGACATCGACGTTGCCGCTCACCGAGGACGCGCTCACTTCGCCCGTCACATCTTCGATGCGAACCGTGCCGCTGACCGACGACGCGCGCAAACTCCCGGACACGCCGCGCACGCTGACGTTGCCGCTCACCGAAGAGATGCCGTCGAAGTCGAATCTCACTCCGCGCGGAACCTGAACCTCGAAGCGCACGCTTGCGTCGCAGCGCCGACAATGCTCAGGGTAACGCACCCTCACATCGACGCGAGTCGCGCTGCTGCGGTCTTCTATATCGACACGATCGCGGTCGCGCCCTTCCTTGAATGCGGTGACGGTGACTGCGCTGCCGTTGTAAGCGGTGACTTCGACATCGCCCGATATGTTGCCTATGCGTATCTGGCCGTTTGCGCCGGGCTGGTAGCTTTTCTGAAAGTCCTGAGCCGCAGCCGCGCTTGCAAGCGTCAGCAAAGTGGAAACTATCGCAATTCGCAAAAAGTGTCTTTTCATTTCAGTTCTCAAACTCCTTTCCTGATTCGATTCCACCGCGCATCAGAGCCGCTTCAATCTCACATCGCCCGATGCGGTCGATAGCTTCACCGTGCGCGAGCCGCTGCCCACGCGCCCCGAAGCCTGTCGGCCCGGTCCACGCTTTCTCTCTTTCACTTCTATGGGGAAATCGGTCTCAAGTTCACCGCTGACCGTCGACATCGCCACTTCGGCGTCGAGGTCTGAAGGCATCGTCACCGTGATGTCGCCGCTTGCGGAAGCGAATTCCATAGCGCCTGACCCTTCCAGATGGGCTATCTGAACATTGAGATCGCCGCTTGCCGCATGAGCGTTGACCGAGCCGCTCACGTCCGAGACATGGATGTCGCCGCTGGCGGTTGAAACTTTCACATCTCCGGCAAACCCTGCCACTCGCACATCGCCGCTTGCGGATTTGGCTGTAAGAGAGCCTCTCACGCCGCTCACATCGATGTCGCCGCTTGCGGTCGCAAGCCGTTCGAAATCGTAACGGGCTTCAGTCGGAACCGATATTTCGAATCGGATGCTTGCGTCGCAGTTGCACTGCTCAGGGTAACGCGCTTTGAGTTCGAGAATGTTTCCGCTGCTGAGGTCTTCGACTTCGACCCGTTCGCGGTCGCGTCCTTCCTTGAAAGCGGCTACCTGAATCGAATCGCCGCCGTAGCCTTTGACTATCACATCGCCCGACACGCTGCTGATGCGGACTTTGCCTCCCGCGCCTATCGAATAAGATTTCTGAAAATCCTGCGCGCGGGCCATCAGGGCGGCCATCAGGCATAGGATGAAAGCGGCAGAAAAGCGGAACAGTTTGTTGCTCATCATAAGAGACTCCTTTCGAGTTTTACTGGTAACGCCCTGTTAGTGTCTGCGGCGGAGAAAAAGTTTCAGCAGATGGAAAAATTCCCGCCCAGCGGTCGAGGTTGACTCGCGGCCCTGTGACCGACACAATGAATATTCGGCGAGTAATGAAGCTCAATGAGATGAATCTGGAGCGATCCAGACTCCAGACTTTCAACAGGAGGAAGAGATGGGAATCATAAGCGAGCAGGATCAACAGGCGATACGCGACCTGTTGGACGAAAACCTTGCGGGTGATGTTGAAATCGTAATGTTCACGGAGCGGCCTTCGCCGCTCATCGTTCCCGGCAGGCAGCCGTGCGAGATGTGCGGGCCTACAGAGGAACTTCTCGGAGAAGTCGCTTCGCTGTCGGACAAGATAAAGCTGACGGTCAATGAAATCGGCAGCGCGGCGGAAGAAGCGGCAGCGTTGGGAGTGAGTCGCGTTCCGGCATTCGTAGTGCGAGGGGCGGCGCGCGGGCGGATGAGATTTTTCGGAATACCCGGAGGCTACGAGTTTTCAGGTTTTCTCTCTGATCTGGTCGATGCTTCAAAGGGCGAGTCGGGGCTTTCCAAAGAGACGCGCGAGTTTCTCTCGACGCTCACTGAAGATGTACACATTCAGGTGTTCACGACGCCCTCCTGACCCTACTGCCCTGCTGCGGCCAGTCTGGCCCACAAGATGGCAGTCGAGAGCGAGCGAGTGACGGCTGATGTGATCGAAGCGACCGAGTTCCCTGACCTGGCGCGTCGCTACGCGGTGCGCGGTGTGCCGAAGATAATCATCAACGAAACGACCGAGTTCGTAGGCGCGCTGCCCGAATCGCAATACCTTGCTTATGTGAAAGCGGCGGTCGAAAAGAACGGAGCCAGTTAAGAAACAAGCACACAGGATGGGTGATCGTAGAGCGCCCGATCAATGATCTCGTCAATCGCCGCGACTTTTTTTGCCACAGCATATTGCCAGCGACCGTAAGACCTGTCGGCAGTCACCGCCGAGACCCATCTTTCGGCTGCTGCGCGCTTTACATCCTCCAACGGATCATAGCCCTTCGTTTCAAGGATGAGGTGAAGGTCGGCGCGCAAACGGATTATGAAGTCCGGCATATAGTCGTGCATCTGCCCGTTGTGCAGATAAGGAATAGCGAAGCCCAGCCCTGCGTTTTTCACGAAAGCTTCCACGTCAGGATTTCTGTCAATGTAGTAAGCCGCCGATTGTTCCCACGCTTTGGTGTCGGCAACGACGTAATTGACGTGGCTCTTCATAACCTCGCGCACATCGCGGCTCGTCCAGTAGTCAACCTCTGATGTGGAGCCGGGGCCGCGGCTCAACTCGTAACGAGGCACTTCAGGCGCTTCTCCTTCGGAAGTGTCCGGCCTGATAGCTTCCGTCAATCGCTCGATCACCCATCCGTAGTAAGGAGCAAGAAAAAGGTCTTTCCTGTCTGCCGGACTCTCTGCCAGAACTCTTTCATCGACGTATCGACTGACTATGCGCACGAGTTGAGGGAAGAGCACATGCGGAGGGATCTCGCAGCGACGCCCGGAGATGATTTCTCTTGTCAACGCTCGCGCCAGATCGAAGATCAATTCCTGCAAACGACGGCCCGATCGAAAAGGATTGAGCGAGACCTGTTCGATCCTTCCGGGGCCAGTCAGTGAAGGCCGCCCCTGATTGTTCGGCAGTCCGCTCTTCATTTCAACTTCAGGCGGGATTCTTTCGGGCTGCAACACGAGCGGAGCAATGCTCTCCCAATCGACCGTCACGCGATTGCGAATAGCCTGTGTATATCCCTCGACGCGCGGGAATTTGATTTCGAGATGCGCTCTCGCGGGGAGAGCATGAACGTGAATGCGTTTGATGGGAGGCGGCGCTGCGCCCTGCTTGTTGGCTTTGAACGGAATGACCTCGAAAGGAACCCCGAAGACTTTGGCGATCTCTTCCGGCAATTTTCCGTCTTCGCCCACTTCGTAACTCACGCGCCTCAATCCGCGACCGACGACCTGCTCGCATAGCAGTTGAGACATGAACGGACGCAGACCGATGATGTGTGTGACCGTGTTTGCGTCCCAGCCTTCCGTCAACATCCCGACGCTGACTATGCACCGAACGTCGCAGCCCGGAGGATCAAGCGAGCGGTTGTCCTTGTCAGCGAGTTCTTTGAATCCCTGCGGATAGATCGGCCTTCCTTGGCGATCCAAAGGCCACGACTGCTTTCCAATAGTAGCCAGAGTGAAGCGCATCCAAGGCAGATCGTCGACTTTTGAGTGAACGAGAATGGTATTCGTCTTGCCGTTATTTTTGAACGCTTCGATTTTCAGCGGCGGAATTCCATGCGGAGCCTTGTCTTCGGCAATCCATTCATAAACCACTCTGGCGATTTGCGTGTTCTTGCAGACTATGATGAACACGGGTGGGCGCGGGTCGGTTCGGTTCTCCGACCATTCTTTCAATTGCTGCTCCCAAAGCGCAGCCAGCATCGCAATCGGAGTGTCCGCGTATTTCAAAATCGCTTCCGGCTTGGGGCTGGATTTCTTTCCGCCTCGCTCGGCAGCCGTTAGTTGCAGCAGTATCCAGTGCCAGATATTGAAGTATCCCGGTATATCTGCGCCGGTCGTGTCTCGCACCGCCAGTTGGGGAATCTTCACAAGCCCTGACTCAATGGCTTCAATCAATCCGAAATCGCTCACTACCCATGGAAAAGGACGATTGGTCGCCTGCCCCACACGTCCCAGAAAATACGGAGTCGCCGAAAAATCGACGCAGAAATTTATCCCCCGCAGTTTGCTTATGCGATCAAGCCCATCGACCCAGACTGTCGCTTCTTTGAAAAACGCTTCCGCTTCTTGTTCCTCGCCGAAAATATCCTCTTCGTTTTCATCCGGTTCGTCACGGCGGATGCGATAAGCATGATGAGCTTCGTCATTCATCACCAGAATATTCTGCTTGCTGCCGAGATCGCGCCCCAGCACGCGATTGATCAACGCCGCGTCGCTCTCGATATAATTGACCACCTCGACAGTAGCCTTTTTGAGATTGCCGCTTTTGTCCTCTTCAGTCCTCACCACCTTGAGCAATCCGGCATCGACCTGACGATGGAAATCTTCGAGCGTGAGATAGCGCGAGCCGCGAGCCGTAGTCTTCCGCGGCCCGATGGTTATGGTTTGCCGAACGGGGACGGCCCTTCCGGCTTTGATGACCCTTGCGCCGACTCCGCCTACCTGCGCCGTCTGCGGCTCGAAGACATGCCAGTTGGTTATGGCCACTTTTCCCTGACATAAAAGCGGCATCAGGTGAGCGGGAACCAGATCGCGCGAACGATAAAGACTCGCTTCGCCCTGCTCCGGGTCAAGCTCTCGCAGGCGGTCGCGAATCGTCACATTCGGACATACGATCAGCACAGCATCCGAAAAACGCCCGTCGCTGCGATCATTCACCTTGTTGAGGATGCTCCACGCGGCGAGCATTCCCATCACTGTAGTCTTGCCCGCGCCTGTGGCCATCTTGCAGGCATAACGCAGAAAGCCTGCGTAGCCTTCTCTCCGTTTTTCTTCGCCCGGTTCGTCGCGCGGGATATCAAGTCCCTGTCGAAAATCGGCCCGCGCCTCGTTGAGAAAGATTATCGTCTCGGCGGCTTCCAGTTGAGCGAAGAACAATCGCCGTTCTCTTCCTTCTCGCTTCCACCACCGGAGCAATTCCAAAGTCGTGCGCGTGACGCCCGCATAATCTTGTTCGCGCCACTGGCTGACGCGGTGGCGAATCAGGTTGACCAGCTTCATCTCGATGGCGATTCCGGCTTCGCGCCCCGCGTAGCGTTCCGGCTTGGCCTTCGGATCGCGATAAAAATAGATCGAGGGCCGACGCCCCTCAATGATGCGAGGCTCTTCACCCTCGATGATGTTCCAGTGATGCGAAGGCTCATCGAAAGGCGAGTTGATTATAGGTTCCGGCACTTCGTAGTTGCTCATAATCTGAAAGCTCTCTGAATGGCGTCGAGTTTTTCTATGACTTCCGGGTGAATCTCTTCGGGGAGCATCAGCGCGGCGATTTCGTGATAGCTGGTGTAATCGATAGCGTGCAATCCGGCAGCCGCAAGAGCGGGCGGTATCAACTCCGTTCGCGCTTTCGTTCCCTTGAGCATCGCGTGATCGCCGAGCGGGTCTCGCAGGAAAGCCGGAGGATAATTCTCCTCGAAATGTGTGCGCAAATCAGCCATGTGAATCGGCGCGGCGTCTGTGCCGACTGTATGCTCGACGTAGCGGGCCAGCGCGTCGGGGTGAAGCAGATAGCTTTCTATTTCGTATCGCCGCCAGCGCAGGCGCTGCAAGCCCTGCCCATTTATATCAGTGTCGGGGATGTTCGGATTGTCGTCTCCATCAAGAATCACAAGCCCCGGCAAATCATCGCGCACGAGTCTTATCGCCTCATAATGATCTCTCGCCTTGATTCCCGCTCCTCCCGTTCGCGGCTCCCAGACCGTAGGCTTCCAGAAGAGCTTCGTCGTAAGAGTTTCATAAGCCGGATGATTGAGAATCTTCGCCCACTCTCTCAGCAGGTTTATATCCGTGTGGCCTTCGACATATAAAATCCCCGGCGCATTCATCGCAAGCATAATGTCCGTGTTCGTCAGAATGCGTAAAGACTCGGAAAGCCGCCTCTGCTCCGCTTCATCGGTCACGCGACGCGGGCGATCAAACAAGACATAAAGCTCCCTCAATTCAACCGAGTTGATAATCACCTCCGAATGAGTGGCGACGATTAACTGCGAGTTCTGCTTTTGCGCTACGGATCGCAACTCGCCATAAATCGCGTCCTGCAATATAACGTGAAGATGCGCGTCAGGCTCATCGATCAACAGGACTGAAGCCGGGCGCGTGTGCAGAAAAGTGAGCAGCATAAGAACCTGTTGAAACCCGCTGCCCGCGCTGGCTATGTCCATGCCCGGTCTTTGCGGATCAGCTTTGTATTCGGCGACAATGTCCGCCCCGCTTGCCTCAGGCGCGAGAAGTTCATAGCCGAAAAGTCTTCGCATACTGTCCTGCAAAGCGGCCCATGCTGTTTCTGACTGATGAGCCATCACAATCAGATTTCGAATGACATCGCCCGGCTTTCCCTGTCCGAGCAACTGCTTGAGCTTCGCCTGTTGATAGACAGGCTCTTCCGTTCCCAGCCCCGTCATCGGGGGGACGTAAACGCAAACCGGAAGATCAGTCCCGCGCAATATCGCAGGATCGACATCGGATTTCGGGCGGACGTAAACCTGCTCGGTGCTGTCGGCGATCAACTCCATGCCGACTCTCCATCCTCTGTCGCCATGCACTTCGATTTCTACAGGCTCTCTTTTTTTGTAGCGCCGCTCGTTCCACAACAGATCGAACGCGCGCAGAGGGACGGCGGAAAATGCCTGTCGCGCGATGGGCGCTCTCGCGTAGCCGCTGTTGTGCCGACCGAAATGATTAAGCTCCCTCCATCTGTCGAGCGACAGGCTCCAGGCAGCGACGGCCTGCAACACGGTCGTCCTTCCGGTGTTGTTCGGCCCTGCGAGGACTATGTGTCCCGGCAGATCGAAAGTCACCTCGTCGAATCGCTTGAAGCGGCGAATGATGACCTTGCTTATCACGCGATCTCCTTCAAACTTTTTACAACAAGCAACTCGTTGCCGCGATCATCTATCACCTTGACGGCTATCTGCTCGTGATCGCCCGCTTCGAACGGCGCGCTCATCGTCCCCGAAAGATGCTCCCAGACGCTTGCCTCGTAATCGGCTCTGAGAGCCTTTTTCAGGTTGTCCCACGCGCTCGTCCTCGGAAAGAATGCCTGAAAGACGCGGAAGCACAGGTTGTTGTAATCGGTGTCCAGAAACCACGCAGGCACGTCGTCCCCTCGCCGATGCTCGACTTCCATCGTTACGGGATCGAATACATCGAGACCGAGAAGTTCGACCTGATATCGGCTTGCGCCTTTCTCTTCGACGCGATGAATTTTTATCTCAGGCAATCCGGCGACGCTGAATATCTGGCTTGAGCGAAGGTTCTTCAACAGATCGCCCATCATCAGATCGGGCGTGGCCTGCGCGTAGGTCGCCGAGACGCCCGCGACTTCGAGGCAGTTTTCTACAAGCTCGCGGGCGTTGGGTTGAATGGCGAATCCCAGAACGTAGAGATGAGCATAGCCTTTCGCGTGAGCTTCGCGCGCGGCTTCGAAGACGAGTTTTTCGCTAACGGCTCCGTTTTCGGGGCCGAAGACGAAGGCGACAGGTTTTTCATCGCCGTTGGTCATCACGGCTTCGGCTGAGAGAGAAAGCGTTTTAGCAGGCGGACGGACATTTTTGAAAGTGACCGTGCGGTTTCCGTCGAGGTGAAGCGCGGGGCTTTTGCGAAGCACTTCGATCATGCGGTCGACGAACGAGCCGTAATCCTGAGCCGCACCGCTGTCCTCTTCGCCGTCGCCTTCCCAATCGACGGGAGTCGGTATAGTAGCTTCGACGGTGAAAGGCGCACTGACGCGAATGATGTTTTTGATTTCTTCGGGGCGGTCGACGAGGACTTCTTCGGCGGGAGGCTCATCGTTAGCGATTGATTTGAGAGTGATGTGAGGGACTATTCCGCCCACCTCTTCGCCTTTAGAATTTTGTTTGCGTTTGTAGACGAAGCCTCCCGCGGGGCCGAGGGATTCGTCTTTGAGTTCGTGATAAGGAAAAGTCGCGGTGAGCAATCGTTGACGAGCCAGCGCAAGCGGCACGCGAGAAGTATCGATAGTGATCCAGCGTCTCCCCCACTGTTCGGCGACGTAGGCCGTAGTTCCAGAACCACAGGTCGGATCGATGATGAGATCGCCCGGATCGGTCGTCATCAGGATGCAGCGAGCGAGAACTTTTACATTGGTTTGCACTACATAAGATTTTTCCGAAGCATCAAAACCCCACCGAGTATCAAGCCAGTTGTTGTTGATATGAACAACAGGAAAATCACTCAAATAACGAATATAAGAAAGAGATTTGGCTCGTTTCAATATGCGATTGGCGGCAGCAAGTCTTTCCAATCCTTCCTTGCTCGTTTTCCAATGTTGGTTATTACCGATGGAAAAAGTTCCTCCATCAAACTCGAAAGGAAAAGTGCCTGAAGACGTCGCGCCCTGAGCGGTGAGGGCGCTGGGTCGAAAAGCTTTCCAACCTGAAGGGATAAGTTCCGGATTAGATACCTCCTCAGCAGTCATAGGCCGGCGAGCCCTCCCATCAGGAGATTCAACGTATTTGTATTCTTGAGCCATCTCAGAGCCAATGCTCTTGTTTGAGTAAAGTTGCCTGTACTTGAGCCTGCCTCGATCTTTTGCATACCAAATCAAATAATCTGATACGGATGAAAGAGAAATTGTTTCTCCATAGCCGCTTGTCTTGGCAAAAGTTATCAGGCTGACGAAATTCTCCGCCCCGAAAACTTCATCCATAACTTCGCGCACATGATGAACATTCTCGTCGCTGATCTGAACGAATATGCTCCCTGAAGGATGAAGAAGCTCGCGGCAAAGCAGAAAACGATCTCTCAGATAAGTCAGATATGAATGAAGCCCCAACTCCCAGGTGTCCCGATACGCCTGAACCATCTCAGGCTCGCGCGTCATCTCTCCGTCGTCGCCGTGCTTCACGTCGCGCTTGCGAATGAACGGCTGAAAGTTGCTCCCGAACTTCACCCCGTAAGGCGGGTCCATATAAATCATCTGCGCCTGATTGCCCATCGCTTCGTAACTCAAAAGCGAGTTCATCACCACGAGTGAATCACCGAGTATCATTCGATTAGTCCATTCGCCCTGCTCGTAAGGTCGAAGTATCTGATCCGTAATCGACCGCCGCGGGTCGCCGAACAGATCGAACATCGTAAGCTGTCGGTCGCTCTTTTGACTCTTTACGGATTCGAGTATGGCTTCGGTCGAAAGCCTCTCATGCACGAAGAGCGGAAGCGTGGGGACATCCAACGAGAGGCGTTCAGCCTTGCCCGCCCAGTTGAGAAAAGGGCGACTGATGTTCTTCAGCTTCTCAGCCGCCGCTTTCGCATCGTCGAGCGACGTGGATTCGAGTATCTGACGGATGAGCGATTCGCCCTCTTCACGCGCCGGTTGTTCGTCCCATTCCAAGGCGGGCGAAAGCGAAGGATCGTATCGATAAACTTGGGGGCGTTTCTTTTTTTTGAACTGTGCCTGCGTTCCCACATCGGGCCGCAGAGAGCTTTCCGCTTCCGTATGTTTGTAGCTGTCGACGCGCTGCGATCCTGATTGGCGTCTCGACCGAGCCATGTCATTTCTCCATGTTGAAAGGCGTTGAACCAGAGCGAAACATTATGAGATGTGAAGCCTGTTTGTCGAGATGAAGCGCGGATATCCCCCAAATTTGGAGTGGAGGCGACTTGTCGCAGCTTTTGTTTTGAATCAAAAGTGATGCCTTGTCACCGCACTCCAAAAGCTCCGCCAAACGCGATCCGACCTGAGTCACTGCGCGTTGCCGCGATCTTCTATCGGCACATAGTCGCGCTCGTCCTCGCCGAGGTAAATCTGTCGCGGGCGCGCTATTTTCTGCTCACCGTCGAGAAGCATCTCCTGCCACTGAGCGAGCCAGCCTGAAGTCCTTGGGATTGCGAACAACACGGGGAACATCTCTACCGGAAATCCCATCGCCTGATAAATGATCCCCGAATAGAAATCCACATTCGGATAGAGCTTGCGCTCGATGAAGTAATCATCCTCAAGAGCTATGCGCTCAAGCTCAAGGGCGATATCGAGAACCGGATTCGTACCCGTGACTTTGAAAACGTCATCAGCGGCTTTCTTGATTATCCTCGCTCGCGGGTCGTAGTTTTTGTAAACGCGATGGCCGAATCCCATTAGTCTTACCTCGCCGCGTTTTACCCGCTCGATGTATTTAGGCACGTTGTCTTTGGTCGAAATCTCGTTGAGCATTCTCAAAACGGCTTCATTGGCTCCTCCGTGCAGCGGGCCGTAGAGAGCCGCCGCCGCCCCTGCGACTGCCGAAAACGGATCGACGTGAGAACTGCCTATGCTGCGCATGGCGTTCGTCGAGCAGTTCTGCTCATGGTCTGCGTGCAGGATGAACAGGACATCCAGAGCGCGCTCAAGCGCAGGGTCGGGATGGTATTTCACCTCGGTCATCTTGAACAACATATTGAGAAAGTTTCCCGTGTAGCTCAGATCATTGTCCGGGTAGACATAAGGCAGGCCGACGCTGTGGCGATAAGCGAAGGCGGCGATGGTCGGCACTTTGGCTATGAGACGGTGGGTCTGCTTGGTGCGCATCTCTTCATCAAATATGTTTTTGGCTTCGGGGTAAAAGGTCGAAAGCGCGCCGATGGTTCCCAGAAACATGCCCATCGGGTGGGCATTGTAATGAAAAGCGTCTATGGCCTTCTTGATATTTTCGTGGATGAAAGTGTGATGAGTGATGTTCCACGTCCACTGGTCGAGATCGGATTTCTGCGGCAACTCTCCGTAAAGGATGAGGTGAGCGACTTCGAGGTAGGTACTCTTTTCGGCAAGCTGTTCTATCGGGTAGCCTCGATAGCGCAGAATCCCCCGGTCGCCGTCTATGAAGGTAACGCGGCTCTTGCACGATGCGGTGTTCATAAAAGCCGGGTCGTAGGTCATCAATCCGAAGTCGTCTTCGGCGACTTTGATCTTTCTCAGTTCCATGGCCTTGATGGTTCCGTGCTCGATGGGAACTTCGTACTGCTTCCCCGTCCGGTTATCGATGATGGTCAGGGTTTCCTTCATGCTTCCTCCGCCTTTTCTTTTTTCTTTATTATCACTCCCCGCGCGCCGGGGCGCAAAGAATCATTCGACAGGTGACAGGGCTGGAGTGTTTGTTCCCTGTCACCTGCACTTCCGGCTTCGCGCCGTAGTTGATAGCCATGATGCCGCCGCCGAATTCTAAAATCCCCGTCTCGACGAACCCTGCGTCATCCATTAATTTTTTGACCCCGTGCTGGCCGGGATAGAGTTTGAGAGATTCGGGAATGTATCGATAAGTATCCGGGTCGCCGTGCAAGAGCAACCCTACGGTCGAGCCGACCACGATGAGGTAGCGCAGATAAAGCCAGCGATAAACCCTGTTGCCGGGATGCGCGAAATCGAGCGAAAGAAATCGCCCGCCCGGTTTGAGCACCCGCTTGATTTCATCAAGCGCCCCTGCGACATCGGGCACGTTCCTCAAAGCATAACCGCAGGTGACGTTATCGAACGATTCATCTGCAAAAGGCATGCTCATTATGTCAGCGCGATGAAAAGCCACGTTGGCGGCTTCGATCTCGCGGCGCTTCTTTTCGGCTATCACCAGCATGCCATGAGTGATGTCCAATCCTACTGACCATCCCGATTTGAGGCGATCTCCGACGGCGAAAGTTATATCGCCGGTCCCGCAGGCCAGGTCGAGCGATGACTCGTCGCCGCGAAGATCGAGCATATCGACGAGCCTCCGCTTCCATCCGCGATCCATCCCGTAGGAGAGAAAAACGGTTATGAAATCGTATCGCGGCGCGATGGTCTCGAACATCTGGTTGACATAGGTCTGCTTCTTCTCTTTCGACGAAATGTGTTCTTTGAGGTTCAGTCTTTTGGGCATATTTTTTTCAGAAAGGCGTCATCCCGCCCTGTTCCCTGTCACCTGTCACCTAAAACGGCATGCGATTGGATTAAACCCTCATCGAGCCGGTAAGGTTCAAAGCCC
>CAZPQE010000150.1:0-10202 GCA_964588615.1 uncultured Clostridia bacterium
CCAGCAGGCCGCTTTCGCCGGGTTTGAGTTTGGCGTCCGGCACTGCGATGACCGTTCCCTTCTCATCCTTGTTGTTGGGCGGAGCGAGCCTGACGATGCGGGGTCGCAAATTCTGCGGCACGACGTTGACCGTGCTCGACGCATCGATGCCCGCCCGTCGGGGTTCTGCGCCCGTAAGCTCGGCGGCTGCGCTCGAAGCGGTCTGTCCGAGCATTCCGCCCGAATTTTTTATGGCGTCCTCGAAGATCGCGACCGGCTCGCGCGCAAGCACCACTTGAAGGACTTCAGTCCCCTGCTCGTCGTCGAACTCAAGAGTCCCCGTGCGAGGGAAGAGGTAACGCTGGCGCGCGCGCACCAGGTTGTTGGTCTCTCCGCTCCTCAGATCGGGGTAGATGACGGCGCTGCGCCCGTTGGGCGGGACGTTGACGAAATAGACATAGCCGTCGAAGTTGCTCTCGAATTCGATCTTGATCTGATCGCCCTTTCTGAACTCGCGGCTGGCATCGGTCACAGTAACGGTGTCTCCTGCCATCAGGCACACCGTCACCCGCAACCCGTCGATGCTCCCTGATTCATACTTCATTCGGATCGCGCGCCCGCGCATGGCCGCGTTTTTATCCTGCGCGGCGGCCTGCTGCGCAAGCGCCGAGGCGGCAGCGATAATCATCAATGCGGTTATCAATCTCAATAGTGGTTTCATCTCTGGTAGCTCCTTTCTCGCTCCTTGTGATTGAGGACGATATCGGTTATCAGTTCTTCGTTGTCTGCCCGGTTGGTGTTCGTCACCCAGACGGTGTAGCGGCCCGCGCCCCCGCCGCGTTCGGGGCTGAGGCCGGGGCGACTGGTGCGTTTGATGGTCTGTCTGGAATTGGTCAGCAGTTCATCTATCAGTTCTCTGCGAACCACACCTCCGGCCCCGGCTATCTCGTCGAGTTGAGTTATCAAATCGCGGCTGAAGATCACGGTGAACACTTCGCGCCCGGCGGGAGGTTCCATCCAGAACCAGCAGTTGCCCTGCTTGTCGAGGTATCTGGAATCGCACAGCGAGGGCAGCAAGTGCTCTTGGTCTTTGCGCAACAGGTTTCTGCCGTTGTTGATCTGCGAGTCGGGGAATATGATCTGGCCGTCCTGCCCTTCGGTGTTTTGAATTATGTAAAGGTATCCGTCCTGATTGACCCTGAGCCGGAGTTGCAATCGGTCGCCGGTGTAAAACACTGCGCCGGGATTGGTCTCCTGAGCCAGAAGGCTTTCAGTCTGTTTCATCACCCTGTATTCGAGCGTGAGCAGAGGCGCTCTCTCTACTTGAGGCCGGGGGCGAGTCGACCTGCGGCCTGGCTTGGCCACCCGCTTGACCGCGACATCGCGGTCCCAGGTCAGTTTTTCAGCCTGCCCGTTTGCGCTCTCAAAAACGACGGCCTGCATCAACAGCCCGCCGATAAGTGATATAACCAACAGCCGCGATTTCATAAGCCCCTCCCCAATCGGTGGTCGGTGGTCAGTGGTCAGTGGTCGGTATATCTATCATCACCTCATCACCTCATCACCCCTGCTCCCCTGCTCCTCATCACCTCTTCACCCTTCACTCTTCACCTCTTCACCGCCCGCGCGCGCAGGAATTCCTCAAGCCTGGGATCATCGGCTGACACGGCGCAGCGGAATCCTATGAGCCAGGTGCGCTCTTTCTTTTCCACCTGTGTGAACTCAGGGAGGTTGTAATAGCGGGCTGTCGTGCGCACATCTTCCATCGCGCTTCGAAAATGCCCGCCCCGAACGACTCGATTGCGCGTCCCATAGTTGGAGTCCGGCGATGGATTGCCCGCATAAGCCTGGTAAAAGGAATCGACCCACTCGGCGACGCCTCCGGCCATATCGCAAACCCCGTAGCCGCTCTCGCCTCCCGCCTGAGCGCCGACCGCGGGCGGATGGTCCGAGCCGAGAAGGACTCGATTCGAATCCGGGTTTTCTCCCCAGGGCCATTGCCGCTTCCGGGGCGCGTCGCGGCTCCAACTGGCGGCCTTCTCCCATTCGGCTTCCGCAGGCAGTCGCTTGCCCGCCCACTTCGCAAAAGCTGCCGCATCGTGCCAGTTGACTCCCACGACCGGCGAGTTGGGATTGTTGTTGAAATACTGATTGTCCCAGAACGGATTCGTCGGAATGCTTCGACCCGTCTCCTCGCAGAATTTTCGGTACTGCGCGTTGGTCACTTCGAATTTATCTATGTAGAAATCAGGCAGCGCGATCTTGTGGGCCGGTCTCTCGTTGGGCAGATGGTTGTCGTCGCCCATGATGAACTCTCCGGCGGGTATGAACATCATCGGGCCGTTGTAATCGATTTCCGAAGAGGCGACAGGGGTTTCCAGGGCGGCCATCTGAGCTATGACGGATTTTATTTCCCCATCGCGGCCTGTGATTGCAGTGTTGAAGTCGGCGTATCCTTCCAGAGAAACGCGGACGATCCGTTTGCCCGATTCGAGGCACTCGACGCTGATAGTTCCGTCGGCGCGCGCGCTTCCCCGCCTTATGTTATCGATGTAGACATGGCTGCCCGCAGGAGCGCCTCGCACGATGAGCGCGAATCCCGGATCGGTCAGCAGAAGGAAGAACAAAACGAAAGCGGCAGCGATCAGAAACAGCGCGCCGCCTCCGGCCCACCACGCCCAGCGTGGGAGCGGGCGTTTCGGAGCGCGCGGCGGCGGAGCGGATTCTTCCCGGCGAGGTGTCGAGACAGACGCTTCCTGATGCGGAGATGGCGGAGGGCTTGCGGCAACTTTTCTTCGCGGCTGGTTGAGCGGCTGTGTGATATCGCTTCGCGGGGCTCGCGCTTCTCCTCTGAAGTCGGCCAGGTTCTGCCGGGTCTCGCCCTCGCTTCCAAATCTTTCCTTCGAGTCTCTGGCCATCGCAGTCTCCGCCATCGGCGCGAGTGGTTCGAATCAGGGTGACAGGGCAGTTGCGCAAACGGCAAGCATAGCTGTTTGAAGCGGCCTTGAGCGCCGCCACCGTATTCTTTTCAGCGCCGGCAACTGCGTGTCTTGAGGGATGTATCCGGCATGATCGAGGCTGACACCGGCTAGACTATAGAGTCGCGTTTATGAGCGAAACTAGGACGCGCGGCACATCGAGCCGTGACAGCAGTCACTCCCTGACTGCCAATTGCGGTCTACGAGCCGATGCCTCGCCCGCGTTTTCTTATCTCCCCCGTCCCAAATTTACAGAACACCCTTGCATCAGCCCCGGACTATACTCACAAGAAAAGTGGCACAATTGTGCCGTTTTCATCTGGCACATCGAGATATCGAGGGGGTGGAGCAATGGTAAATGGGAGCCAGAAAAAAATGTCGAATCATCCGATGTGTCTTCACAGTTGAATCGAGTATAGTTCCAGCCCGTAGCCGGTGAGAGGCAGAAGCAATTCTGTTTCCCGCAATCGAAGGCCCGGTGAAGAGAGGTTTTCCCGCTCTACACTCTGGCCCGGCTACAGTTCGGACAGAGAGTTTTTCGGTATTTGGCAAACGATGCAGAGGGAGGCCATCTGCTCCGGGTGATTCCTCTCCTGCTGGTTCCTGAAGCCCCTCGGCGATCAGAACATTCTTGGAGTTAAACTAATGAACAAGCCCCCGATTCCTCACCCTGATATGCCTGATCCCTTTCTGGTTCTCTCTCTTTTTCTTCAAGCCGCATACAATCCTCCCACCTGAAAGCGTGGCGTGTGACAGGCTGAAGCAAAGAACTGCTTCAGCCTGCTTTCGGTGGGCTTCGGTTTCATGGTCAAATCGCGTTTCACGCTCTTAACCGAACCATCGAAGATCGGGGCTGGAAATCCTTTCAAGGGTGTCAAAGATGGGGTTTCGCAGAGCTTGTCCTGAAGATCATCCGGTTTTAGCCATTTACCGGAGCAAGGCTCTGCTGATGCTGACAAAACGCGCTGCCGGGTTTTCGGCTTCCCTCACGGGTTCAACCTTCACAGGCCGAGGTCTGCTCAACCTGCGGGCAAGCAACCTGGCAAGGAATTTCCTGAGAAATTCTGGAGATCAATCACAATGTCAGAAGCGATAATCATCGGAGCCGGGCCTGCGGGCCTCACGGCAGCTTATGAGCTATCGAAGCACGGAATGCGCTCGACCGTCCTTGAGGCCGACAGCCAGGTGGGCGGGCTTTCGCGCACTGCCAGTTATCGGGGCTACAGGTTCGACATCGGCGGACACCGGTTCTTCTCCAAAGTGCCGCTCATAAACGATCTGTGGCAGGAGATACTTCACGAAGATTTCCTCCTCCGACCCCGGCTTTCAAGAATCTATTACCTCGAGCGTTTCTTCGATTACCCGCTCAAAGCGGCCAACGCGCTTGCCGGTCTGGGGCCGGTCGAAGCTCTTCTCATCACCCTCAGCTACACCAGAGCCAAGCTCTTCTCCTCTCAGGAAGAGAACAACTTCGAACAATGGGTGTCGAATCGGTTCGGTCGCCGGTTGTATGAAATATTTTTCAAGACCTACACGGAAAAAGTGTGGGGCATTCCCTGCGCGGAGATTTCAGCCGACTGGGCAGCGCAGAGGATCAAGAATCTCTCTCTGCACGAAGCTCTCCGCAACGCGCTCTTCGGCAGCGGGCGAGCCAAAGACGGGCAGATAATCACGACTCTTATAGACGAATTTCAGTACCCGCGCTTCGGCCCCGGAATGATGTGGGAACGCTGCGAAGAAATGCTCTCTGAGCAGGGCAACGAAACCATTCGGGGAGTGAAGGTCGAAAAAATACGCCACCGAAAAGGGCGCGTCGAATGCGTCTATGGCCGCAACCATTCGGGAGAGACGGTGGAGTTTGGCGGAGAACATTTCATTTCGACTATGCCTTTGCGAAGGCTCATCCAGTCGATGGACCCCGCGCCGCCCGATTCGGTGCTTGAGGCTGCCGCAAGCCTCCGCTATCGCGATTACCTGACAGCGGTGTTGATAGTGAAGCGGGAAGAGGTCTTCCCTGACAACTGGATATACATTCACTCGCCGGAAGTGAAGATGGGTCGAATCCAGAACTACAAAAACTGGAGTCCTTACATGGTTCCCGATCCTTCGCGCACATCGCTGGGGCTGGAATACTTCCTCTGGGACAAGGACGAAGAATGGAAATGGTCCGAGGACCGTCTGGTAGAGCTTGGCATAAGCGAGTGCGCAAGGATAGGGCTGATAGAGCCGAATGAAGTCGAGGACGGAACGGTCGTGCGGATGAAGAAAGCTTATCCCGTCTACGATCAGAAATATCATGAGAGCCTGGCGACGGTTCGCGGTTTTCTGGAAGGTCTCACCAATATCCAGACCGTGGGCCGCAACGGACTGCACCGTTACAACAACCAGGATCATTCGATGTTGACCGGGGTCTATGCCGCGCGAAACATAATGGGCGAAACCAACGATGTCTGGTCGGTGAACACCGAGATGGAGTATCACGAAGAGGTGCGCTCGGCCAGGCCCTCGGCAGACCGCCTTGTGCCGACCCGACTGGAGCCTGCCGATTCGAGGCTGGCGATCACTGCCGATGAGATAATCAGAGCCGCATTCGCCCGTCTGGATTCCGTCGCCCTCGGCGTGGCCCTGGGGACGGTGAGCGGACTTATGGTCTTCCTGGCCTCCGTTCTTCTACTGCTTAGGGGAGGGCCTGTCGTCGGGCCGAACCTTTCGCTGCTGGGTCACTATTTTCTTGGGTTCGAGGTCAGTTGGCTCGGAGCCTTCATCGGTCTTGCGGAAGCCGGGGCAGGCGGATTCCTGCTCGGCTTTCTGCTGGCCAGTTTCAGGAACTGGGGATTATCGGCCTACGCCTCTCTGATCAGGCGAAGGGCTGAGATAGAAATTCAGCGCAGAGTGCTGGAGAAATTATAGCTGGGGGCAAGGGGCTATGATGAAGGAGAAGAAAAGCGAGCTTGAAGATTTGAGCAAAGCGGTCGTCAGGATGCAGGCCGGAGTGCTGGCTGTGGTGTTCGGACTGATCGGCGGTCTGGGACTGTTTGTGATGACCGCCTGGCTGATAATCAAGGATGGCGAAATGGTCGGATTGCATCTCCAACTGCTCGACAATTACTTCATCGGATATTCAGTCACCTGGACGGGCGCTGTCATAGGATTCTTCTACGGGGCGCTCTCAGGCGCGATCATCGGCTGGACTATCGGCAAGGTTTATAACCGCATCGCCGGTCTCCGATTTCCCTGAAGGATGGTTTCTTCAAAGCAGGCACAGCCGTCGGCCAGCCTGCTGTGCCTCTTTTCATACTTTCAGGGTGTCAACAGGCTGGCAGCCTGTTCTACATCAATGACACTTCAATGATGAAAGACAACCGGTCTAATCCGTTTCTGTCGGTGGTCGTACCCGTTTACAACTCGACCCAGGACCTGAAGCTGTGCCTGGCGGCGCTCTCTGAATCGGAGTATGACGATTTCGAAGTGCTGATCGTAGATGACGGCTCGACTGAAAACATCGAACCCACAGTGCGCTTTCACGGCTTCCGCTATGAAAGGATAGAGGGGCCGGGTGGTCCGGCGCGCGCGCGCAACTACGGCGCAAGGCGGGTCAGCGGTCGCTACCTGGTCTTCATCGATGCCGACGTGTGCGTCCATCACGACACGCTTGCGCGCTTTGCCGCTCGCTTTTCAGCCGACCCGGATTTGACGGCAGTCATCGGCTCTTACGACGATGCTCCGGCAAAGCCGAACTTCCTGTCTCAGTATAAAAATCTCTTTCACCGCTACGTTCATCAGGGAGCCGACGGAAAGGTGAACACGTTCTGGACGGGATGCGGCGCTATCGGGCGAGAGGTGTTCATAGCATCGGGAGGGTTCGACGAGCAGCGTTATCGCCGTCCGGCCATCGAAGACATCGAGCTTGGAACGTGGTTGAGCGCCGCCGGTCACCGGATAGTTCTCGACAAGAGCATCGAGGCAAAACATCTCAAGCGGTGGACGCTGCGAAATCTCATCAGGACAGATATTTTCGATCGGGGCGTTCCGTGGACTCGATTGATGCTCAGAGCGGGCGCGATTGCCACGACGCTCAACGTCAAGCCGACTCAACGGTTGAGCGTAATGCTGGCTTATCTCTTCGCGCTGTCGGTTCCGGCTGCATTCTGGTGGCCGGTTGTGTGGATCGTTGCGGCGACGCTGGCGCTTGCGGTGACTGCGCTCAATCTGGATTTCTATCGCTATTTTTTCTCCCGCTCCGGCTTCTGGTTTATGATGCGGGTCGTTCCGCTGCACTGGTTGTATTTCTGGTATTGCGGATTGTCTCTGGTTCTTGGCGCGCTGCTCCACTTCCTGAGCGGAGAGGCGAAAGCCGCCCCCTCTCAGCCGTTGAGTTCCGATGGCCATGCCGGGTAGAGAAGAGTCTGACTTAACGCTGTCTGTCGTGGTCACGGTCGTCAGCGGCAAATCCGCTCTCAGGCGATGTCTGGAGGCATTGCGTCAGCAGATCGACTGGTCTGAGGCGGAGATAATAGTGCCTTACGACCGGCGGACGCTGGAGGTCGAAGACCTTCTCGAAGACTTCCCCCTCGTCAGATTTCATTACATGGACGACCTCGGCCTTGCGTCAAGCGAGCGCGTCGCATCGCGCGAGCATCGGCTCTATGACCGTCGTCGCGCCGTCGGGCTGTCGCTTGCTCGCGGGCGGCTGATAGCGATGACCGAAGATCACGCAGTGCCCGCTTCGGACTGGTGTCAACGCATACTTGAGGCTCACCGTCAGCCTTTTGCGGCTATCGGCGGAGCGATAGACAATCACGTCGACCGCCCTCTCAACTGGGCGCTCTACTATTGTGATTTTGGCCGCTATGGAAGCCCGCTCGAAGCAGGCCAGGCCGAGTACGTTTCCGATGTAAATGTTTCCTACAAGCGAAGCGCGCTGGAAAAGATAAATCCCGTATGGCGCGAAGTCTACCACGAGACCACAGTGCATTGGACGTTGAAGTCGCGCGGAGAGGCGGTCTTCCTCGACCCGCGAATGGTCGTTCATCAACATCGCCCGCCGATCAGTTTTCGAAATGCGATGAAAGAGCGTATCGAATGGGGCCGGGTGTTTGCTGAAACCAGAGCCGCAAGATGCGGGTTGACGGCTCGCGCGCTTTACACAGTGGCCGCGCCCGCGCTTCCCGTGTTGCTCCTGGCTCGCATCCTCCGCCACATGGCGCGACAGCGGCGGACGCTCAAACAGATAGCGACGGCTCTGCCGCTTGCATTATGCCTGCTCGTCGCCTGGTCACTTGGAGAGATGATCGGCTATCTGGCAGGCGAGCCGCGCCCGGTTTATGAGATGACAGCCCACAGCGCAGGCAGATATTGAGAGATAAGCGAATGAATTCCCCGGCTTCGAAAACCGATGTGGCAGGATTGCCAATCCTGATGTACCACTCGATTGATCCGAGCGGTTCGGTCGTATCGGTCGCGCCCGACCTGTTTGAAAAACAGATGGACTGCCTCGCTGACACAGGTTTTCGAGGAATCAGCCTCAGCGAGGCAGTCTCCTATCGCCAGTCAACAGGACAGTGGCCCGCCCGCGCGGCTGCGCTGACCTTCGACGACGGGTACGCCAGTTTCTGCGAGTCGGCTTTCCCCGCGCTGGCGCGCTGCGGCTTTACCGCGACTGTTTTCATTGTGAGCGATCACACAGGCGGGCATAACGACTGGGAAGAACCTCCGGCGGGGCTGGGACTGCGCCCTCTGCTTTCGTGGCAGCAGGCGCGCGAGTTATCCGAAAGCGGAATAGAGATAGGCGCGCATTCGAGAACGCATCCCGACCTGCGGAGAATCCCTGCGGCCAGGGTTGAGGATGAGATCATCAATTCGCGCGTCGAGATCGAGGACCGCATTCAGAAACCGGTGCGAAGCTTCGCCTACCCGTTCGGTTACACTTCTCCAACGGCCATCGAAATCGTGAAGAGAACTTTCCAATCGGCCTGCAGCACTTCGCTTCAGCGAGCCAGGACTGAGCCGCTTCATCAACTGTCTCGCGTCGATATGTATTACATAAAAACAATCGACAGTTTCCGCCGGCTCATCAGCGGGCAACTGGACGGCTACCTCGCCGCGCGGCGATGGATGCGGCGGGTTCGCAGCCTTATGTTTTCCAACTGAGGATTCAGAAACGTGACCCCAACTGAAAGCTGAAAACTGTTCCCTTGAGGAGCGACAGACATGCAGATTTTTTCACGCATCGCCAGGCACATTCGACTCAACTGGCAGAATTTGAGCATCCCGGATGTTCCCAGCCCTCCATTCCTCATTTTGTTCATCAACTCGATCTGCAACATGAAATGCGAGCATTGCTTCTACTGGCAAAGCCTCAACAGCCCGGACGATCTGACTTTCGATGAGATCGTCAATCTTTCGAACCAGCTTGGGAGGATCGAGAATCTGAACCTGTCAGGCGGCGAGCCTTTCCTGCGCAAAGAGTTCGGCGCGATCTGTCGCCAGTTCATTCGCAAAAACGGCGTCGAGGAAATATATGTCCCCTCCAACGGGTGGTACACCGACAAGACCATCGCGCAGATTCGCGAGACGCTCAAAGAAAAGAGCCTCCGCCTCTTTGCCATAGAGCTATCGCTTGACGGCATGGAAGAATTCCATAATCGCTTCCGGGCTACGAAGAACGCTTTCCAGAAAGCGATGGAGACTTACGACGCCCTCGAAGAGTTGCAGCGCGAGGATGCGCGCCTTCAGATTCACGCTATCTCGACGGCGACCGCAGATAACATGGATGAAATCCGCCGCCTGACGACTTACCTCTTCGAGCGATGTCCTCAGATGTCGCATCACAATCTGGCTTTGATCAGAGGCGACAGGAAGAATCCGACTCTTCAAGGACCCAAGCTTGTCGAATACCAGGAGCTCTACGAGTACGTAAAGAGATTGTGGGCTCCGAGAGAAAACGCCCGCTACGGGAGCGTCGTCGAGCCTATGCTTCAATGGGCCAAAGTCAAAACGGCGCAGGAGCAGCGGCAGGTGATTCCGTGCCGTGCGGGAGTGTTGAGCGCAGTCGTTTATCACAACGGGGATGTGAGCGTGTGCGAAGCTCATACGCCGCTGGGCAACATCCGAAAACAGACTTTCAAGGAGATTTGGCATTCCGAACAGGCGCGCAACCTTCGCGCTTCGATCCGGGCGAAAGATTGTTACTGCACCAATGAAATATTTCTGTGGCCGAGCATAACATTTCAGCCGGTGCAGTTG
>CAZPQE010000150.1:10212-12876 GCA_964588615.1 uncultured Clostridia bacterium
CAGTTGACGCGAGCCCTTGCGCAATCGAAAGCCTGGCGCAGGGCCGCGCCGCTGCCTGCTGAAGAGCGCGCGGACTGGAAAGACGCGGCGGGCGCGGAAGATTGCAAACCGAAGGCCTCATTGCCGGTTCTGACGGCAAGGTCTGAATCCTGAAACACCGAACGGGCAATCACCAGTGAAGCTGACGAAGAACTTTCTATCTCTGGCCGGAGCCGAAGTCATAAGCAAGCTGGCGACATTTGCGGCATTCGCCTATCTGGCTCGCCTGATGGGGCCGGATGGGTTCGGGCAGATCGAGTTTGCCGGCGCCGTGTTGTTGTGCGCTTCTCTCATCGTGGATCAGGGATTCAGTTCTTATGGCGCGCGCGAGATAGCCAGAGACCCTCAGAATACGACCGCCCTGGTCGCTCAAATCGTGCTGGCGCGCTTCATTCTGGCAACAGGCGCATACGCGGCCATGCTGGCGATGGCCGTGTGGTTGATCTCATCGCCTGTTGTGAGCCTGTTGCTGATGATCTATGGGTCGAGTCTTCTCGTCATGCCGCTCCTTTTGCAATGGGTGTTTCAGGGACACGATCAGATGCAGGCGGTGGCTGTCGTGCAGGTGATTCGCCAGACGGCATTCGTTGCCATAGTTTTCGCTTTTGTGCGCGTCGCGCCGCATATCCATCTTGTCGCAGTGGCCGAGGTGGTCGCCGTCTGTATGGCTGCGGCATATTGTGTGTGGGTTCACAAGAGGCGGTTCGGGAGCGTCTTTCAAGGCCATCTTCGCTTCTCCACGCGACTGTTTCGGGAGGGCGGAACAATAGGGTTGAGCCAGGTGTTCTGGATGGTGAAGATTTACGGCGCGACGCTGGTTCTCGGCGCGATTGCTTCGGCCCAGGAACTGGGATTCTTTTCGGGCGCCATGCGCATTTTGATCGCCCTGCACACATTCGTCTGGCTCTATTACTTCAACCTGCTGCCGTCCTTATCGCGGGCCTGGCAACAGGGCGGCGAGGCATTCAACAGTTTTATCGATAAATCGGTGCATGGAATGGCATGGCTTGCTGCGGCTGTGTCTGTGGTGTGGGCGCTGTTTGCGCCGCCCGTCATGACGGGCGTATACGGCCCGGCGTTCGAGCCTGCCGGCGTGATCCTTCAATGGCTGGCAGGGGTATGCGTCGTGGCCGGACTGAGCGGGCACTACCGGTTCGGACTTATAGCCGCAGGCCGGCAGACGGCTGAGATGATGACAGCATTGCTGGGGGCGCTGACAGCCCTGTGCGGCATACCGATAGGGTACGCAATGGCAGGCCCCAAAGGGGCTGCCATCGCCCTGTTTATCGCAGAGATGGCGGTGTGGGTGAGCGCGTGGTTGTGCGGTTATTTTATGCTGGGGTTGAAAGGCCATGCGAGACTGATGATCCGACCTGCGCTGGCGGCAATGGTTTCGGCAGCGATGCTATGGCTGCTGTCGTTTTCGATTCAGGGCATAAACGCGCTGATCGGCGTCGCGGCAATATTCATACTGGCATACGCGACAGACTCCAGAGTGCGGGAATCGATTCGCCGACTGGCTAACTTCCGCTCGCTTCGCCCCCTGTTGAGCAGGGACGCGCCGGAGACTCTCAGGTAAATCGTACAGCCGTCGGCCAGCCTGCCGGTTCTTCAATTTTTCATCATTTCAATCTGTCAACAGGCTGGCAGCCTGTTGTACATCGGCGACTCCTCAAACCATGTTTAATTCGAATCATAAGCCAATAAGGATCGGGCTTGACCCTTCACTGACTCCCTGGAGCGAAGAGGTCAAGTACGTCTTCCGCACCTTGCTTCGAATAGCCGGATACTCTTACGAGTTTGTCTGGAGCGGCCCGTCGGATGAGACAATCGATATCTACTATGGTGCCAAGAGCGCAGGCAGCACAGCAATTGTAAGCATCGCAGCCTGCGGAAAAGATTTGACCCGCGCGTCGGAACTCGAACCAATCGGCATACACGAGCAGGATGGCGTTTCGTTTCTGAATTTCGCCGAAGCGCGCAACAGCGCGTATTATTTCAGCGACGGCAGGCTGAGTTTTTTAAATGACATCATCACTGCTGCCTTCTGGCTGCTTGTCGGCGCGCAGGAACCCCGATACCGGCGCGACCGCTGGGACAACCTGTACCTCGATGGATTTTTCCTGCTCGAAAAATCGCTGATCGCAAAGCCGCTGGTCTCAATCTATGCCTTCATGCTCCGAAAGCACTTTCAGCAAATGGGGCGCGCGCCGCTCAATCTTCCGTGGACCACGCCGCAGGCAGGCGCGGCTTTCGTGCTGTCGCAGGATGTCGATTATCCGCAGATGATTCGGTGGATCGAGTGCCTGAGGCTGCTGGCAAAGCGAGGGGTCAGGAGTTTGAGTTCAATAGCCGGGGTGCTGCGGGGGACGAATAATTTCTGGAAGTTTTCGGACTGGGTTGAATTTGAAAAGAGGCTGGGCATTCACCCGACATTCTACTTCATAGCGCGCCAGGGTTCTCTGCTTCAGTACGCAATGGGAACGCCGGATGGTTTTTATGATGTTGGCGCACCCGAATTCCGTCAACTCTTCGGCTATCTCAAGGATGAAGATTGCGAAGTCGGATTGCACGCCTCCTTTCAGGCTTATCGCAGCGTGGAGCAATTGCGGCGCGAGAAACAAA
>CAZPQE010000151.1:0-12835 GCA_964588615.1 uncultured Clostridia bacterium
GAGACCAATAGGATCAGTCTTCGTATCTTTGGAATTTCCTTCCAGATTTTTGATTGAGAATCGAATCTGTCTGCGCAAGGCCGGACAGTTCATGAATTACTGAAGCGGGCGAACTTGCGGTCTTTATTTCAGAAAGTCAGAAATTGAAGCGAGCAAGGGGCCGCCGGCGATCCTTCATCGCTTCGACGAACCGCTCTGTCAGTCGTCACTCGATGCCTAAGCGAAAGACGAATCCGATCTGCGCGCGGAAATTGTGAGAGGTGTCGCTTTCGCCTTTGATGGGAAGATAATCGAACTGGATCAATCGCACGCCCAGCCGCTTGCTCACGTTGAGATCGATGCCGCCGCCCAGGGCGAAAGCGAAATCGGTCTGGCTGTCGAATGTTTCGACTTTGGTCCTTGCCGCGCCGATCAGAATATGGCCGAAGAAGTTGGCGTTGCCGGTTCTGCGCGTGAGTCGCGGGCCGAACAGAAATGTGTAGGTGTTGACATCGAACTGAGTGTTGGGGCGAGAGCCGACGATGGTGGTCTCTCCGTATTGCCCGCTGATTTCCGCAGCCACTCCGAAATAATGATTCAGGTTGCCCGTCACGCCGACGCCGAAGCCGGGCACATGCAGGCTCTCGCGCTCGGCGAACTGATCGGAGTTGAAATAAGAATAGCCGCCGAAAAGCTCCGCGCGCGGATAACTCTCCTGCGCGCGAGCCGTCACGTCAGCCGTCAGAAAAACTGCGAGCAGCAAAATGATCCTCTTCATCAGCATTCACCCTCCAATCTGTTTTCCAAACTTGCGGCAAGATATTAAAGTCCGACCGGCCAACTTTCAATGCGATTTCCGCTCCTCGCGCCGCATCTGAAGCCGAAGCTATAATCGAGCCTGATGTTTTCGACGAGCAAAAAAGTGTCCGATTATCTGCGAAGCGAAATAAAGGCAGGCTCGTTTCCCGGCGCGCAATACGCCATCGGAGAGCAGGGCAGGATCATTTTCGAGGGCAGCGTGGGTTGGGCTTCCATCGAGCCTGATCGCTCGCGGGCGACCAGTCGCACCATTTACGATGTCGCTTCGCTCACCAAGCCGCTGGTCACGTCTCTGCTGGCGGTGATTTTTTCCGAGCGCGGCCTTCTCGATCTCAACGCGCCGCTCGGAACTTATCTCGCTGAGTTCGACTCTGATTCCAAACCGCCCATCACTCCCGTTCATCTTCTCACACACACGACGGGGCTGCCTGCATGGATTCCGCTTTACACAAAAGCGCGTTCGCGCGAGGAAGCGACTGAAGCCATCGCCCACGTCTTCTTCGATTCCGCGTCCTCGCCCGTCACCGCGCAAACGGTCTACAGCGATATCAACTTCATACTGCTGGGCTTTATGCTTGAGCGCATAGGAGGCAAGCGCATCGATGCTCTCGCGGAAGAGAACATCTTCCGACCGCTCGGCCTCCGTCAAACCATGTTCAATCCTCCCGATGCGCTCAAGCGCCAGTGCGCAGCCACCGAGCGCGGGCGCGAGTACGAGCGCGCGACCATCGAGCGGGAAATGCGCTGGGGAGCGGGGGCCCAAGGGAGATTTGAGCAGGGGGGCAGAGGAGCAGAGGAGCAGGGGAGAATCAACACACAAACGCCAACTTCCCCTTCTCCCCATCACCTCCTCACTTCTTCACCCCAGCACCCCAGCACCCCAGCACCCCAGCACCCCCACTCCCCCGCGCCCCCGCGCCCCCGCTCCCCTGCTCCTCTTCACCTCTTCACCTCTTCACCTCTTCAGGGCGAGGTTCACGATGGCAACGCGCGCTTTCTCGACGGGGCGGCGGGGCATGCGGGATTGTTTTCTACAGCGCGAGAGGTCTTTCGAATCGCCCAGGAGTTTTTGGAAGGAAGCCGTCTGGTCGCTTCGAAGTCGCTGCATCTTTTTTCGAGCAATTTTACTCAAGGTCGCGGCGATGCCAGGTCACTCGGATGGATGCTGGCTTCGACGACCAATTGCTCTGCCGGGCCGAGGCTGTCGCCTTCGGCATTCGGCCACACGGGATTTACCGGAACGAGCGTCTGGATCGAGCCTGCCAGTCAGAGAGTGTTCGTGTTATTGACCAATCGAGTTCACCCGACGGTCATGGCGGTCGATATGAAAGAAGTGAGAAGAGGGTTCAACACGCTGGCCTTCGACGCGCTCGACCGAAAGTGAAGTTGTCTCTGCGGGGCTGAAACCGTAAACTTGAAGAGAACCGTGCTCAAGACATTAGACAATTATATCGAACCTGCCGCCGTCGCTTTTCTGGCCGGGCGCGACCGTCGCTTTGCGAGAATACTCGCCATATCGATCCTCTGGCACGTCGTCTTCATCGGCGTAATCATCAGGCTCAACATCTGGTCGAAGTGGGAAATTGAAAAGCGCGGCGGGAGCGGGACTGAAATCGTGATGCTCACGGAAATCGCGCCGCCTTCAGAAAAGAAACCTCTGCGAGCGATGGCCGAGCGAACCGACAAAGCAGACCTCAGTCGATTGCAGTTCGATCCTCAAAACAATGATGATGTCAATCTCACTGCGCGATCGCCCAGACTCGGTTCTCCTGATGGGTCTTCCAGGCAGGGAGCATCGAAGCCTGAGTCGGCAAAATCAGCGCAGCCGTCTGCCTCGTCGGGCGCGGCTGCAAAACCTGGCCCTGTCGTACTGCCTCAGGCTGTGGCGATAAGTCAGCCTGTCCTGCCACAGACTGCGGCGGTCGCTTCACTGCCCGCCCAAAATGTGAGCGCGCCTGCCGCATCCGCTCCGCAGCCTGTGGCGCAGGAAGCGGGGCGCGCAGAAAGACAGGGAACCGGCGAGCTTTCTATGCAGGAGATAGAGGGCCAGTATCTGGCTTACGTCCGAGCCAGGATTCATCAGGCTAACGAAAGGATACTGCCGCGCGAATGGGTCAAGGATGTGCTGAATCGAAAGGTGTCGGCTGATTTCGAAATACTCATAGCGCGCGGCGGGCGGCTGCTCTCGGCCCGGCTCACAAAATCGAGCGGCTACTCCACGCTTGACGACACGGCCCGGCAGGCGATATACAATGCAAAGCCCTTCGAAGGTTACCCCTCGACAGCAGGAGACACGCTCGCCTTGACGGTGACCGTTTATTACGCACCCTGGCGGTGAAGTCCGATGAACAGGCATTCAGCACGATGGCTGAGTTTTGCGCTCGCCCTGTCAGCAACAGTGTCGGTCTGCCTTCACCCTCTGGCAGCAGCCGCCACGCTTCAGGATAGCCCGAATCAGACCCGGCCTCGCCGGGCAGACCAGCAAGAGGCGCATCAAAAAAGGGACGGCCCCATCATTCGCGTCGGGCTGATGACCGATGTGTCCTCAGTCGCTTTGAGCGCGCCCTACGGTCTGAGCGTCCGCCGCTCAACCGACGACGATCAGAAAACAGTTCTGTCGCAGTTGCGCGTCGAAACACGCTCAATCCCAATCGCCGCGCCTGAAAGACAGTATCAGGCAGAGGTAGCCAGCGTCGCTGATTCTTCCGAGGCTCGAAGAATCTCCGACGAGGTGAAGAAGAAATTCCGCGAAACGGTCTCGACCCTCTACGACGCGAAAGAGAAAAAATACAAAGTCTTCATCGGTCGGTTCGACACCAGAGAAGAAGCCGCGCAGGTGGTCGAGCGATTGCGACGCGCCGACTTCAAATCAGCGCGCGTCGCGGCGGATCAATCGAAGGATGAAAACCCGGTCGCTAGAGAAAAGAAGCCCGCATACTCGCCGCGCTACACCGAAACGCCTGCTCGCAGCGCGCGTCAAAGCGTCTTGCAGATAGCCGCCTTCGACGCGGGCAAACTGGTGGCTGCAAGCGTAGACATTCTCATCATCACCCCCGCCCGGTCTCAAGAAGTCGACCGGCAGGTTGCAGTCAAAGCGGTCAGCCACGAAAACAAAAATGATGATGGCGCGAAGCCGTCGACCCAGGAAAGCAAACCGCTGGCCGTCCGCGTGGGCAGCCGAGACTATCGCGGAGAAATCCATCTCCTGCTCAACTCTCGCGGGCGAATCAACGTGATAAACGCGCTCACCTTGGAAGAGTACCTGCGCGGAGTCGTTCCGATGGAACTTTCGCCTGGAGCTTTTCCTCAGTTGGAGGCGCTCAAGGCGCAGGCTGTGGCCGCGCGATCTTACGCTCTTTCGACTCAGGGGCGCTACCGCGAGGAAGGGTTCGATCTGCGCGACGATGCTCAATCGCAGGTCTACGGAGGGCTGACCGCCGAGCACCCGTTGACGAACCGCGCAGTCGAAGAAACGCGCGGAGTCGTTGCAATGTATTACGAGAAGGGTAGCGGCTCGCTCATCGAAGCTCTCTATACCTCGACCAGCGGCGGGAGGACTGAAAAAAACGAAGCGATCTTTCAGGGGAAGCCGCTTCCGTATCTTCGCTCGGTCGAGTGCGCGCCTGAGTCTACAGAACGGCGCGAGATCAGATCGAACCGCGCCGTTGAAGCGATCCCGGTTTCTGATGGCCGCTCGCTGGCCCGCGCCATCGCGTTGCTCGAAGTGACGGGGTTCTCTCTGCCCGCCCGCCCGCAGGTGCAGTACCTTCGCGGCGCGGCTGATCAGAGCGAGTTGATGAGATGGGCTGACCGGTTGAGCGCGCTCAGAAGAGGCAAAGCGAAAGCTCTGCGAGGGGACGTGACCCGATTGCCCGGCTTTGCGTCGCTCATCTCCTGGGCGGTTTATGGCGAGGGGCGCGAGAGTCGCTTGCTTTCGTCAGCCGATGTCGATTATATGCTCGCGGGACTCGGCGGCCAGGATATAAGCCCTGAAGCGCGCGCAGACCTGGCCCTGCTGCTCAAAGAGGGCGTGCTGCGGCTGGCAGAAAATCGTCTGAGCGCGCAAACTACTGTTACTCGCGCATGGGCGATCGAGACCTTCGCCCGCGCGCTTTATCTCAAGCCTCAGATTTCGAATCTCAAAACGCAGACCGTTCATCCGAGCGAAGAAGGGCGACTGGTGGTGGCCGCTTCGGAGTCTGGCGACGGGCGAGCGCAGGTCAAACCTGCGACGCTCGAAAGGATCGAAGTTGAAAAGGGCGCGTGGCTGTTTCGACGGTTCGGGAGCGAAAGCTACGCGACCGACCATCTGGCGCTGATAGGCGGGGAGCGAGTCGCTTATCATCTGAACTCTGCGGGAAGAGTCGATTTTCTCGAAGCCGAAATCGCCGGGCGCGGAGCGTCGAGCGACCGCTATTCGTCTCTGGCTCACTGGCAGGAGCGAATAAGCGTCGAAGAGTTGAGCCGCCGTCTCACGCGCGCGCGGGGGTGGACGGGCGAGGTCTCTGATCTCGTTCCCGTCGAGTATGGAGCGTCGGGCCGGGTGATCGAGCTTGAAGCAATGAGCGGCTCTCAGAGCGTGAGGTTGCGCGGCTCTCAGATTCGCAATGCCCTGGGGCTGAAAGAGAATCTGTTCGTCATCGACGCGGAGCGCGACGAGCGGGGCCGCCCGACTGCCTTCGTGTTCACCGGGCGGGGCTGGGGACACGGGGTGGGGCTCTGCCAGACCGGGGCCTACGGGCTTGCGAAAG
This sequence comes from uncultured Clostridia bacterium, assembly GCA_964588615.1. Taxonomy (GTDB): domain Bacteria; phylum Acidobacteriota; class Blastocatellia; order UBA7656; family UBA7656; genus UBA7656. The sequence continues at coordinate 5,550 of CAZPQE010000151.1, forward strand.
AGGGATATTCCTACATGGCCATTCTCCAGAAGTACTACACGGGCGTGAAAGCGCACAGGATTTATTGAAGAGCAGTGTATCGAAACTGAGCGCGCCTTTTGGCATCGCTCATTACGTTTTACGTTTTGCGCAGTCGGGTAGTATCATCACAGATTGCGCGTGTTTTGAGTCTGAACCGATCAATCCATTCGGTTGATCGAACTTGGAAGGGTGATTTCAAACACTAGGAGGAAAACTGAATGCGAAAACTTTTGATGCTGGTTGCAGTTCTTTTTGTGGCGGCCATCCCGGCCAGCGCACAGGACGATTATCCGAGCGCCGAAATCTTCGGCGGCTACGCATACCTCAATGCCGATGCTCTCGGCGACCGCGAGAGCTTTCATGGGTGGGGATTGAGTTTCGCCGGAAACCTCGGTCCGCGCTTCGGCCTGGTCGGAGAATTCAGCGGACACTATGGCGAAGTCAACATCGCGGCGGTCGATCTGGACGTGAGCGCCTACACATATTTGTTCGGCCCGCGCGTTTCAGCCCGAAGCGACAAGGCCACAGTGTTCGGCCACATTCTGGTCGGCGGGGCCACCGTGAAAGTGGAGGGCATAAGCGGCACCGATTTCGCTATGGCTATTGGAGGCGGAGTCGATGTCAACGCCAGCAAGAACTTCGCTGTGAGGTTCCAGGTCGATTACCTGCCGGTGTTTGCTGACGACACCTCGCATAACTTCCGCTTCATGACGGGCATCGTCTTCAAGGTGGGCGGGAATTGATCGCTTCACGCCTGCCCCGGAGCGATCTCCGGCAAACTGCTGTCAGAAAGGGAGAGTCGCCTCTCCCTTTTATTTTTTCATCATCCTCTTTCTTCTGCCCTCGGATTTCATCCGGTCGAAATTGCGCTGGCGCGCCGCCTCGTAGAGAAATATCGCCGCCGCCGCCGCCACATTGAGCGATTCGATCCCGACGACCATAGGTATGTGAATGAGCAGATCGGAATGAAGAGCAGTTTCGCCCGGCACGCCGCTCGCTTCGCTGCCTAAGACGAAAGCGACCGGGCCTGACAAATCGGCCTGCGTGTAGAGGCGGACAGAGCGGGCGGCGTCTTCTATCCTGCCGCTGTCGGGTCTGGTGTGAGTGACCGCCAGCTTCACTTTGTGCCTCTCGCACAGCCCGACGATATCGGCGGAAGCGGTCTGAACGACGACAGGCAGGCGGAAGGCCGATCCCATCGAAGCGCGGAGGGCCTTGTGATTGAACGGATCGACGGTGTGAGGCGTGGTTATGAGTCCGTTTGCGCCCGCGGCCTCAGCCGTGCGGATGATGGCTCCGAGGTTGCCGGGGTCTTGCAGCCGGTCGGCGATGACTATGAGTTGAGGCGCGCGTTTGAACAGGTCCTCCAGATGGTGATGAGGGCGGCTGGCGATGGCGGCCACTCCCTGCGCGCTTTCGGTGTCCGAAAGGGCGTCCATGACCTGACGGGTCACATGCGCCCCGCGACAGCGCACGCGCTGAAGCGAATCGATGAGGGCCAGCCCGCGACTGGAGGATTCGAGATCGGAGGTGAAAGCGACGATCTCGAAATGGATTCCGGCGCGGACGGCATCCTCGACCAGCCGCACCCCTTCGAGCAGCATCAGATGGCGATCATTGCCCGCGCGCACGCGGCGAAATCGCCTGACCAGAGGATTCTGTCGACTGATGATCTTCTCGACTAGCATGACCGGTATTTTTTCGGCAGTGAGGATACCTCAACCCGCTTTGTTTGCCCAGCCGCAAAAGCGCCGCAGAGCGTTGACAATGGGGCGCGCGAGGGTATTCTATCCTTTTGCAGCTTCAGCCTCCGGATTCTTATGAGCCACCACAGCAGGTCAATCAAACGTAAATCGAAATGGACACGGTTAAATCAAACACTCGCGTGAGGGTGGTCGTCGCCACCTCCGTTATGCTCTCATTCATCTCCTTCTGGCGGGCGGCGGCCATAGTCCTCAACGATCTGGGCTCTTCGGCATTTTATGTCGGAGGGATTACAGAAAAGGCGGTCGGCAAATCAGCCCCCTGGTTCATACTGGCAGTGATGCTTCTGAGCGCGGCAGTGAGCGCGCTCTACATCGAATCGTCTTCGATGTTCACGCGCGGAGGAGTATACCGGGTGGTCAAGGAGGCGATGGGCGGGGCGCTGGCCAAGCTGTCGGTCTCGGCCCTCTTGTTCGACTTCATACTGACCGGCCCCATATCGGGCGTCTCCGCCGGGCTTTATCTGGCGGGACTTGCAAATGAAATACTGTCGCTGGCAGGCGTCTCCTGGCGATTGAACATGAACTCGACGGCTATGTTTTTCGCCATAGCGGTGACGCTCTATTTCTGGTGGCGCAACACGAAGGGCCTTCACGAATCCTCCGACGACGCGCTGCGCATAATGTATGTGACTACTGTGATGGTAGTCATCATGATATTGTGGAGCGTGATGACCCTCATCGACCGGGGCGGGCAGATGCCGCCTCTGCCGCTGCCTGAAAACCTCAGCTTCTCGAAAATGTCGCTCGGATGGCTCAGTCCCCTCAACTGGTTCGTCGAAGAGGACGGACGATACCGCCTGGCCGATCAGGCATCTCTTTTCATAGGCGCGGTGGGCATCTTCATAGCCTTCGGCCATTCGGTGCTTGCCATGAGCGGACAGGAGACTCTGGCTCAGGTCAACCGCGAGCTCGAAGCGCCCAAGCTCAGAAATCTCAAGAAGGCCGCGCTGGTCATCTTCATCTACTCGATGGTCTTCACTTCGCTCGTTTCGTTCTTCGCTGTCGCCATCATCCCTGACGAAAGCCGCCCCGAGTCGCTCGACAATCTGATAGCCGGGCTTGCGATGAATTTCAGCGGGCCGCACTACCTCAAGCTGCTGTTTCAGGCTTTCGTGGTGGTGGTCGGGTTCCTGATGCTTTCGGGCGCGGTCAACACCGCCATCATCGGATCGAACGGCGTTTTGAATCGCGTCTCTGAAGACGGGGTGCTTACCGACTGGTTCCGCGCCCCTCACCGAAAGTTCGGAACCAGCTATCGCATAATCAGCCTGATAGTCGTCCTTCAGGTGCTGACCATAATCGGATCGCGCGGAGACATATTCAAACTCGGCGAAGCCTATGCGTTCGGCGTTATATGGAGTTTTACCTTCAACGCCATAGCCACTCTGGTGTTGAGGTTCAAGCGCCGCGAAGGGCGAGAATGGAAAGTGCCCGGCAATATCCGCCTCGGCGGAGTCGAGATTCCTCTCGGCCTGATACTGGTGGCAGCGGTGCTGGGTTCTATAGCCATCATCAACTTGCTGACCAAAGAAATAGCTACCACCTGGGGCATAACTCTGACAGCGATCTTCTTCACGTTGTTCACCATCTCGGAACGCATCAACCGCCGCCGTCTGGATCAAACCATAGCGCGGCTCGATCAGTTCCAGTTGCAGCATAATGAAACCGTAGACCAGCAGGCGGTCGGAGCGCGTCCGGGCAACGTGCTGGTCGGAGTGAGGGATTACAACACGCTCTCGCATCTGGAATACGCGCTCACCCACACCAAGACCGACGAGCAGGATATAGTGGTGATGACCACCAGGCTGGTCACCGGGCCCGACGCGGGCGTGCGAGACCTCTACGACGAAAATCTTTTCACCGCCTACGAGCAGCGATTGTTCACCCGCGTCGTCGGGCTTGCCGAAAAGCACGGAAAGCCCGTCGACCTGGTGGTCGTCCCGGCGACCAACATTTTCGATGCGGTGGTTCAGACCGCGCTCAGACTGGATTCAGCGGAGATAGTGGCCGGAGAGTCGTCGAAGATGACCCCCCAGGAGCAGGCGCGCAATCTTGGCCGGGCCTGGGAACGGCAGCTTGAGGAGCCGCGCCGACAGGTGCGATTCACAGTGGTGTCTCCCGACGGCGGCGAGCACATAGTTTATCTCGGAGCTCACGCGCCCAACCTGACTGAAGAAGACATAAGCCTCATCCATAAAATATGGCTTCAGGTCAGCAGCGTCCCCTCGCGCCAGAGAGTGCATCACCGCGATGTGGTGCGGGTGGCGCTCAATCGATTGGAGCGAGACCTCAAGGGCCACTCGGATGTGATGCTGGATTTCTACAGGCTCGAACATCAGGAAAACGGAACGAAGGCGCGCAAGGGCAACGGCTCCGATCGCAGGTGAGAGCATCTGTGAGGAAATCAATGCTGTTATAGTTGTGCCGTGCGACAACCGGGAAGAAAATGGAGGCTGGCAAGATGTCAATCGTCGAGCGAATAAACAGCGACATCACAGAAGCGATGAAAGCGAAGCAGTCGGAGCGACTCAGCGCGCTCCGATTGATGAAGACCGCCTTGAAGCTGCGCGAGACCGATCTTCCAGATGGCATCGATGACGCGGAAGCGATGAAAGTGCTCGGCACTCTGCTCAAGCAGCGGCGCGATTCCGCCGATCAATACCGGGCCGCCGGGCGCGAGGACCTCGCTCAAAAAGAAGAGAATGAAGGGCGGATCATACAGGCGTATCTGCCCGCCGTTGCGAGCCGGGAAGATATGAGCGGAGCAATCGAAGCGGCCATAGCTGAGACCGGCGCGACTTCCATCAAAGATATGGGCGCGGTGATGAAATCGACTCGCGCACGGCTCGAAGGCAAGACCATCGATGGCAAGGCATTGAGCGAGATGGTCAAGGCGAAGCTGTCAGGATAGACGTCATTGGTCGCTTGTCATTCTTGTTGATTGCGCAATGACAAATGATCAACGACAAAGGACAACTGACTACCGCCTGCGGTTGATGAGGCTTGCGACGAAGCCTGCGCCGAATCCGTTATCGATGTTGACGACCGTCACGTTCGACGCGCAGGAGTTGAGCATGCCGAGCAGCGCGGCCAGCCCCGAAAACGAAGCGCCGTAGCCGATGCTGGTGGGGACGGCGATGACCGGCGCTGACACAAGCCCGCCCACGACCGAAGGCAGCGCCCCTTCCATTCCGGCCACGACCACTATCGCTCTTGCCGACTGGAAATCATTTCGCGCATCCATCAAGCGATGTATGCCTGCTACCCCAACGTCATAGATGCGCGACAGGCGATTGCCCATCACTTCGGCAGTGATGGCGGCTTCTTCAGCGACAGGGATATCTGATGTGCCTGCCGAGATGACCGCGATGGTTCCCTCGCCGCGCTCGGTGTGATCTCGCCGGACGGAAATCATGCGGGCCGAAGAATGAAACTCAGCCTCAGGCGCGATGGTTTGAAGGCGGCGGAAGACTTCTTCGGTGGTGCGCGAGATGAGGAGGTTGGCGCTGTTACGGAGTATGCGTTCAGCGATAGCGGCTGTCTGGTCGGCGCTTTTGCCCTCACCGAGGATGACTTCGGGAAAACCCGCGCGCAGTTCGCGGTGATGGTCTACGCGAGCGAAAGATATGTCTTCATAAGGAAGATGCGAGAGGCGGTCTACTGCGGTCTCGACATCGATTATGCCATCGCGAGTCTGCTGGATGAGCTTTCTAAGGTCTTCCTTGTTCACCGAATCATTCTAGCGCGGGGCGTATGCATTGACAAAAAGGAGTGGATCAGTAGAATTTCAGTTCGCCGGGCCGTTAGCTCAGTTGGTAGAGCAGCTGACTCTTAATCAGCGGGTCGTAGGTTCGAGTCCTACACGGCTCATTTTTACTTTCAACATTTTACAGTCCTCCTTTCTCACGCCAATTTTCTCTTTGTGACCGATTTGTGACCGGCCCGCTCTGAAAGCTTCTCGATTGCCTCGACTGCTCTCCGTTTGCGCTCGTCTGTGGCGTGAGTGTAACGGGCGCTCATCTGGATGGTTGAGTGTCCGAGTATGGCCGCAATCGTGAAAGCATCGGCCCCGCCATCGGCCAGTCGCGTTGCTGCCGTGTGACGCAAATCGTGAAAGCGTAGGCCAGTAATCTCCGCTTTGTCGCAGGCACTAGCAAAAGCTTTCTTGAAGTCAGTCACCCGAAACACCCGCTCGTCTTTTCGCGGAAGGCTTTCAAGCGTGTACGCCACAGTCTCGTTCATCGGGATAACTCGATCTTTCTCCGTCTTCGTGTTTTTGACGTGGATGAGTCGTCGAGAGAAATCTACCTCCGACCACTTGAGAGAAAGAATCTCTCCTCGACGCATCCCGGTATTGATCGCCAGCAAGATGATCGGGCGCAGATAGGCGCGCCGATCAACACACTGAGCGAGCAGATTCTCTTCTTCTTCGACCGTAAGGTATCGAGTCCGCTGATTGTCTTCGCGGAGCTTCTTCACCCTACGGCACGGGTTGGAAGCAATCAGCCCATTATCAACAGCCATTGTGAGTATGCGGCTGAGGGCTGCAATCTCGCGGTTGACTGAAGCCGGAGCGCGCGCTCCGTCGTGAATCGTCTTGGTTTTGATCCTTTCACGTTTAAACTTCTCGACAAGAAGCGGCGAGATCTGGCCGAGCGTCTTACCTGCGAAGAATTGTTTATCACTTTGCAGTGAAATTCATCGTGGCGAGGATGACGCTTGTTTGCTTTCGACCAGGGCAGGTACACTTTGTCGATGAAGTCGCTCAGTAGTTGCGAGTTTCGACGATTGCCGTAGACTCCAGCGTGAATCTCGGCGAGGATTTTCCGTTCTCCTTCTTCGGCCTGCGCTCTCGTGCGCGCTGTAGGGATGCGATCACGAGAGCGTTGGCCGTTGATTGTTTTATGGAAGTACCAGCAGAAGCGCGTCCGGCCCTGCTTGTCTTTCCACTCTCTCTTGTAGACTGACATTTTCATTGTCCTTTCCCAAGCCGCAGCCAACGACGTGGGCGCGGCTATCTTAATCGCTCTGCTCAGTCATTATCCAGTCGAGAACTTCATCAAGCGCGAAGAGTATTCCGCTCGCTCCCGGTGGCTTGTAGAACTTCAATCCATTACCCGGCGCGCGCTCGATCCACGCATAAACGGTTCGAAGGCTTACGTGCGCGAGTTCGGCCAACTGCGCGGGGGTGAGAAACTCCATCTGGCGGATCGATAGCTCTCCATTCTGCGACCGCTCGATCCGCAGATAGACAGGCCGCGCGAGGCCGCGCTTCACTTCCTCGGCCAGCTTCTTTATCACCATCTCAGGCGTCGCCGTGTGATTTTCTGTCTTCGAACCCTCACTCCTCATATTCACCCCGTCTGTCACGCTGCGATATGGGCCTTTGGCGTCTCTCGTCGAGAAGTCGCGTATCGAATCGCGCGCCTGCCCTCTGCGCACTCATCGCAGCAGTCGCCGAACAATGGCAGAAAGCAGGTAGCCGCGCGCCCGCAGGTT
>CAZPQE010000152.1:0-8552 GCA_964588615.1 uncultured Clostridia bacterium
GGAACGGAGACTTCATGTCTGCTCTCGCCCCCAAAGCCACCGGGTCAGGAAGAAATTTCTTAGGCAAGTGGATGGGGCTTCCCTCAACCTCCAGCAGCGCTACCGAATGCAATCGGCTGGAAGTTTTCATTTTTGCTTTCCGGGAAAGCGCCACACGAAATGAACTATCGATTGTTATCAACCCGCGATCAAACGCGCGATCATGAAACGCGCATAAAGCCAGTCCATTTCGAGGATCGGCGCGTCTCTCCACATTTCTGCTCCAAGGAATGATATGGCTGGCCGTTAGCAACTCCAACAAATCAATCTGGCAAATGGAACAGCTATATTCATAGCTTGCAAGAACAGCCTCACGAAAAAACCTCTGGATCAAACGGACGCGAACCACTCGTGTGGCTTCGGATGGCCCTTTAGGCAGTGAAACTTTTTCGTCTCTTTGTATAAGGTTCTGGATCATGCGGTCGTAAGCCTGCTGGCTCTCGAACGCAAGCGATTCTGAGTTGTCATTGAATTCACTCCAAATTTGACGGTCAGCGCGGCTGGCGTTTTTCAAGCCTCGAACATCCCTTGCTTGATGAGCGGGATCGAAGCTCGCAAAGTTGACGAGCTTCATTGCGACTGCGCTCGGCGTCCTGTTGATTTTCTGAGCAAGCAATATGATTTCAGAGTTGCCTTTATGAAGCCGACCAAATGGCGTTCGACAGTACAGATTGAAAGTCACAAGCAGTTCATCTCTGGACCAGTTTCTAGTCGACATACTCTTTCAAATGCTTTGCAGAAGAAGCTGCACTAATCCGTTTTCAAACTTTTGAGAAGGTTTCTAGCGCAGATGATAGCAAATTTTCCCGGAATATCCATGACCGGGGACCGGAGGAGCTTCTTTGCGCTCAACTTGACAAAGCCTCATCATCGAAGCCAGCATAATCGAACATCAACCACGAACGGAGATGAAAAGATGAGCAGCCAGGAGATCATCGCGCTTCGAGAATTTCTCGCCGCTTCGCCCGACACCAATCAGATGGCGATTGAAGAACGTCGCGCTTACTTCGACAGCCTCGCCCAGCAATTCCCCACGCCTGAAAGCGTCTCTGTCGAATCAACTGTCGCAAACGGCGTCCGCGCCGAATGGGTCAAAGCCGCAGGCGCGCGCCCGGACAAGGTGATTCTCTACCTTCATGGCGGCGGCTATCTTGTAGGCTCGCCTCTCTCGCATCGCCATCTCGTAGCCGAACTCAGCCGGGCCTGCTCCGCCTTCGCGCTTGCGATTGATTATCGCCTCGCGCCTGAAAACCCGTTCCCTGCCGCAGTCGAAGACTCGGTCATCGCCTATCGCTGGCTTCTGGATCAGGGCGTCGCGCCTGCGCAAATAATCATCGCGGGCGATTCTGCCGGAGGAGGGCTTACGGTTGCCACTCTGGTTTCATTGCGCGACCAGAACATAGCTCTCCCTTCCGGAGGCGTGTGCATATCGCCCTGGGCCGACCTGACAAACAGCGCCGAGTCTTACACGACGAGGGCCGCCCTTGATCCGATGCTGACCCGTGAGCAGCTTGAAGCGATGGCCTCGGCTTATCTGGCGGGCGCGTCGGCCAGGACGCCTCTCGCTTCGCCCGTATTTGCCGACCTGCGAGGGCTGCCGCCGCTTCTGATTCAGGTGGGAAGCGATGAAGTGTTGCTTGACGATTCGCTCACTCTGGCCAGACGAGCCGAAGAAGCGGGCGTCGCCTGCTCGCTCGAAGTATGGGAAGAGATGGTTCACGTCTGGCACTTCTTCTTCCCTCTGCTTGGGGAAGCGGGCGACGCTATAGGGAAAATCGGAGAATTCGTCAGAGCTTCATAACCATCCGCAGACTCAGCCCGGAAGAAGATTCTGCGAAATCTGCGGATCAGGTTTTCAATCGTATTGCCGAGATGATCTTTTCAAACGCGGGCTTGTATTCGAGGAACTCGTCTTGGGGCGCGATGGTGACCAGATAAAACAATCTGCCGTCATCGGTCGCCGTCGTGTAAATCACATCTATCTCCACCACTCCTGTAACCGGCGACGGCCCCGCGACGACGGTCGCAAACCCTTTGCGGTCGCCGAAGGCTATGGCGCGAGTCTCTCCGCTCACTTTGAAATCAGGGTTCGCTTTCAACTGCTGCTCGACGAATAATCGGGTCGCTTCTTCGAGATTGCTGGTGTTGACCGAAATTGCGCCGATGAAGATTCCGTGCGTGACCATCACCGACTCGTTCATCCGCCCGTAAGAGCCGCGAGGGGCGAATATCACATTCGACTCATCGGCTTCCAGCCCGTCCCAGTTTTCGGGATACTGCAACGCAAACGAGCCGTCGCGCGCTTCATACTGCGCCAGAGTGTCGGAAGGCGGAGCGGGGCGCGCAGCCTTGCCGCCTGATCCGGCGGGGCCTATGCGCGACAACGATTTCGCTGCGCCGAGTCCGGTGAGCCGCGATTTGATGCGCTCGAAATCATCCGAGTCGTGAACAGGATTGGAACTTACAGGAAGCGAAGGCAGAGCGCGGGTGATCGATTCGACGCGATTTCCGGGGTCGGGATGATCGTTGAGGAACTCGGGCCCCTGCTGCCCGCTCTGTTTTTCCTGCGCTTCGAGCGTCTTGAAGAAGCTGGCCATATCGCGCGGGTCGTAACCGGCTTCGGCCATGATGCGCGCGCCTTCGAGGTCGGATTCCGTTTCGGCGCTGCGGCTCATCTTGAGGAAGACGACGTTGGCTCCCGCTCCGCCGATGGCGTTGATGACCTTTCCCAGGTCGGTGTCTTCTCCGCCGGTTATCGTGCTGAGAACGTCGAAGCCGACCTGCGCCAGATAAGCCTTCGAAGCCTGATTGGTTCCGTGACGGAGGGCGACGTGAGAGATTTCGTGAGCTATGACACCGGCGAGCTCCCCTTCATTTCTTGCGGCTGCAATCGCTCCGGCGTTGATGTAGATGAACCCGCCGGGCAGGGCGAAGGCGTTGATCTCGCGCACGGCGACCACCTCGAACTGATAGGGAAACTTGTGTCCTGGAGCTTTGGCTGCGAGTTTGGCTCCGAGTCGTCGGACGTAGGCTACCGTCTGCTGGTCTTTCAGAAGCGGGGCCTGTCTGGAAATCTTTCGGGCCGATTCTCTGCCAAGCTCGATGTCCTGCTCAGGCGAGAAGATATTGAATCCGGGCTTGAAGTGCGGGGCCGTCTTCGCTTCGCCTCTCTCCGCGCGATCAGTGAAAGGCCCGCAGGAGGATTGAAAAATTATCAATGAAACTGTCAATGCGATTGCTGCGAATTTTTGTTTTGTCATAACGTCTGTCTTTCGTATTTCGAATCGAGCCATCACATCTTAGCCGCCAGCCTGTCGGAGGTTCAACTTGCTGCGCCCTTTGTGATAACTTGTAAACCTGAATTTCAAGCGGAAGGAGAGACGAGATGCCTGTACGCATACTGACCACGCTGCTCATACTCATCGCTTCCGTCATCGCCTCGGCGCAGCAGGGAACGACGCTCAGTTGGAGCGATTCGACGCGCGATGTTTACATCGATGGATCGCTCGACCGCGAGGCTCAGGTGCTTGTGTGCGACGGCCCGCGTCGAATGGCTCTGATTTCGCCCCGGCTCGACCTTGCTATCATCATCAACCAGGACGATCAGACCATTCACACCACGATCAAGGAACTGTTTCGATTTTCACCCGATCACACGACGGCCACGTCCGACTCTTCAGCGCCCATGCAGCAGGTGGGAAATTACAACGCCGTCGATGCGACTACTTTTCTTTTCGCAGTCGATGGAAGGCCCGTGATGTTTCGCTCGCACGCGGGCGTGAAGGGCGAGATGAGCGAGCAGAAACTATGGGAGACTGTTCCCGTCTGGCGATACTCGATGGAGAGCTATAAGCCCGATGCTGCTGCGGTCGCCGCGATTAAGTCAGCAGACAGGGAAGCCAAAGTCACCGTCGTGCTCGGAACCTGGTGTCCCGACAGTAAAAACTATGTGCCTAAATTGATGAAGTCTCTGCGCGCGGCGGGAAATGAAAAAATAAAAGTTCAGGTGTTAGGAGTCGATAATCAGTTTCACAATCCGATGGAGACGATTCAAAAGCTGCGTGTGGTCAACGTGCCTACGCTGATAGTCGAACGCGACGGACGCGAGATCGGGCGCATAGTCGAAACGCCCGCTACGGCCACCTTCGAAGAAGACCTCGCCGCGATACTCACCGGAAAACCGCTCGTCCACAATGGCCGGTGGGATCGCGGGCCGCGCATCGCAAAAGGCGAATACCTCTACAAAGACCGCAGCGGCAAAGAGCGAGGCCGCGAGCGGTGGGAATTGTACAAGGCCGACGAAACCGGCTACCTTGCGCACAGCCTCATCACTGCGGGCGATGTGACTACCGAAGTGTGGCATCGGGTCAATGCCAGCTTGCGTCCGACCTTCGTCGAGGTGACACGTCAACGCGGCGACAGCCTCTCAAGAACGCGCTATCGTTTGAACGAGCGGTTGCTGACGGCGCGTTTTCGCAGCAACTACGCGGGCGTCATCGATCAGAACCTCGACGTGCCTGATCGGTTGGGGTTTCAATCGCCGGCTGTGGCCGCCGCAGGATTCGAATTCAGAAAAGCGTCGAACGAAAAGCAGACTCAGATGACTGTCTACGAGTCGCCTTTCGAAATGGAGCGAACGGTCGGGCGACTCACGATGGTGAGCTTCGAAGAAAAAGGAGAGGAAGCGATCAACGTCGCTGCGGGCCGGTTCCGGTCGAGGAAAGTCATTCGCAGACAGGGCGAAGAAGCGTCGACTTTGTGGCTGCACTTCGATCTCGGCTTTCCGGTGCGCGGTCAGATAGGAGATGCGGAATTCACGCTCACGTCGCTCGAAGTGTCCAACGGAGGGAAGTAGCGTCGCCATCCTCGATTGAAAATGGGCGTTGCGCGAGTCATCGAAAGCGCGCAACGCCTGTGTTGCCTAAACCACTGTTTCAAGCGGGCTGAGACGCACGGGTACGAACTTGTGATACGGAGTGCCTGCAACCGGGTCGCGGTCTTCCGAGGCAGTGAGCTCGTTGATGTGAGCTCCGGTTCGACGGCGACTGCCTTCACCGTCGGGATGCTCCATTCCGTATCCGTGAGGGAGCGTGACCTGCCCGCGAAGGACTGAATCACATACCTCGACGCGCACCGTGACCGAACCGCGCCTGGATTCGCAGCGCGCCCACTGGCCATCTTTCAAGCCGAGTTCTTCGGCGTCTTCAGGGTGCAGGCGGAGCGCGCCTTCCCTGTCGGTCTTGCGCCAGTCCGGATCGCGATAAATCGTATTGGCGTTGTAAGAACGCCTCTCGCCTGCAGCGAGTATGAAAGGATAATCAGTTGATGCCATCGGCTCCGACGGGTCGAGCGCGCGCAAGGCATCGAGCATCTCCGGTATCTCCAGGTGGATCAGTCCGTCCGTGTGTTTGATAAACTTCCACGTCTCTTCGTAATCATTGACGCTGAACACAACGCCTGAGCGCGAAGAGAGAATCGCCTCGAACAGATTTTCGCCGAGCATTGGCCCTTCGCCCGTGTGGCCTGCGCGGCGGACGGCTTCAGCATTCCTTCGCGCGAACTGGTGAGCCGTCGCCCAGAGATAAGCCGCCGCATCTGCGCCTTCCGGGAGCGTGGGACCGAGTGTGCGGTACAAAATCAAGGGCGCGTAATCGGCCAGTCCGGGATTGGCTTTGAGAAAAATCTGAAACGCGACGGCGAAATCCATTCGCCCTCGCTTCGCAGCTTCCGCGAGTTCCGGGAACTCGGAAGGCAGCGCGCCCATCGCTTCGATCAAACGGGTATAAATCTCAGGCTCGGCCAGAGTGCCCGTGAGCGGTTCGAAGAGCGGCTTGCGAAGATGAAAAGCATTCTCCGGGAATTCCATAGTGAAGAAGGTTGCTTCCCATTTTTCGAACTGCGATGACGCGGGCAGCACGTAATGAGCCATCCGGGCAGTCTCGGTCATCGCAACATCGATTACGACCAGCAGATCGAGTTTTGTCATCGCTTCGCGGTAAGCCTTCGTGTCAGCCATCGTCACCATCGGGTTTGCGCTATCGACGACGAGTCCGCGTATGCGCTCCGGGTGATCGCTCAGGATTTCAGCGGGCAGAATGTTGGGCGGCAGCATATTGGCTATGAATGGAAAGCCTGTAACAGGCGATCGCTGCTGGCCGTCGCCCTCCATTGAATGGCCTATGATCGGGACGAGAGCGGTGTGAAGGTTGTTGCCTCCCTCGCGGGCGAAGTTTCCGGTTATGAGATAAAGCAAGGCGCGAAGATAAGAGTTGAGTGTGGAGTTGAGCGTTTGCTCTATTCCGAGATCGGTGCGGACGGCGCAACTGCGGGCGTCGGAGATCATCCACGCGGCTTTATAAACATCATCGGCAGCGACGCCTGCGCGACGAATGAAGTCCTCTATCGGGACTTCGACGAGAGCTTCGCGCACCGCGGCAAACCCGCTGGTTCGAGCGTCGAGAAACTCTCTGGCCTCTCGCCCTTCCCGCGCGATGATGGCAAGCAGCGCGGCCAGCAGATAAGCATCCGCACCCGGTCGCAGTTGAAGGTGGAGATCGGCCATTTCAGCCGTTTCAGTTCTTCGCGGGTCGATGACGATCATCTCTTTGTCGGGGTTGCTCTTGATTTCGCGCAAGACCTGACGGGCGTTTCTTATGCCGTGCGATTGCCAGGGATTGGTTCCGATGAATACGACTACTTGGGCGCGTTCGACATCTTCGGTCGGATGGCAGTTCTGTCTTCCGTAAAGCCGCCCGTCGACCCAGAAGCCGCCGGTTTTTTCCTGAGCCAGCGCACTGTAATAATTCCGGGTCTGCATCGCAGTTCGGAGCGCCTTGCCGTAGGGCCCGGCCAGATGATTGCCCTGACCGCCGCCGCCGAAGTAAGCCAGAGAGCGACCTCCGAAAGTGTCTCGCAGATAAACGAGCTTTGCTGCGATTTCCTGAATGGCGGTTTCCCATGAAATCTCTTCGAATGATCCGTCCTCACGACGACGCAGAGGCGAAGTCAATCGATCACGGTGATTTTGATAATAGTTTAGTCGCTGGGCTTTCTGGCACAGGTAGCCTTCAGAAACGGGATGCCGTTTATCGCCGCGGATGCGCAGCATATCGCGCCCACGCACTTCGACTTCGATTCCGCAGTTGCGGCTGCATAGTATGCAGGCCGTCGGGAGCCACTCGGTGGTTGCTGTCTGATTCATCAGTTTCCCCTTTCGGTGATCGTTAATGGCGCGGAGGTTCAGTTATCTTCATCGCCGCCTCGCGGCAGGCTTTGAGTATGCGGTTTGAGAGTTCTTCGTCGTTCACTGCGCGAGAGATCATCAGCCCGCCGACGCATTGAGCTACGAGCGCAAGCGCGCTGTCGCGCGGTGAGCTTTCCGGCAACAGGGTTTCAATATTTTCGAGGAAGCGCATCAACTGCTTTTCATAAAGCTGGCGGGTTTTTCTGCTCGCCCGCGACACATCCGGCGTGAGCGCAGGCAGCGGGCAGCCTTCGGCAATCCTGTCGCGGTGAGTGCGGCTCAGGTAGCCTGAGACCAGAGAGCGGAGAGGATCGTCGTCAGCAGAACTTTTCGCGGCGCGCAAAACGTTCCCTTCATCGAGAGCCGATGCCATGGCTTCGGCAAACAGCGATTCTTTGGAAGGGAAATGCGCATAGAAACCGCCCGCCGTCAACCCGACTTCGCTCATCACAGCATCGACTCCGACCCCATCGTAGCCGCGCGCGCGAAACAGCCTCGCCGCCGCGCTGAGTATCTTTTTGCGAGTCTCCGCCTTGTGCTCTTTCGAATAACGCACCGCGCGATTATATTACGCTCGTCATATAATGACAATAAAAAATATGCCCGACCTCAGCGCGGGCATCACGGCAGGTCATCAGAGCAAGAGCGCTTTACGTTTTATTCGATGATCTCCCATCCTCCCTGATGCTTATCCAACTGATCGCGGGTGTAGTCATCAATGGGATGCTCGCGCTCAGGCGATACGACGTGCTTGGGCTCGCCGCACAGTTCGGTGGAAAAATATCTCTGGCCCGAATCGCATATCATCGTCGCAATGCGCTTCATTTTCGGATGAGCCTTTGCAAGTTTGATCGCAGCCGCTACGTTCGCGCCCGAAGAGATGCCGCAAAAGATTCCTTCTTCGCGCGCAAGCCTGCGAGCCATTTCAATCGCTTCATCTGATTTAATAGTCACCACTCCGTCGAGCAGGCTCAGATCGAGGTCGCGCGGGACGAACCCGTCGCCTATGCCTTCGATCTTGTGCTCGCCCCACTCGCGTCGAGCAAGCAAGGGGCATTCGGCAGGCTCTCCGGCGTAGAGTTTCACTCGCGGATTTTTCCGTCGGAGATAGCGGCCTATGCCTGTGAGTTGTCCCCCCGTTCCCTGAGTTGCGACATAAGCATCGATCTTTCCGCCGGTCTGCTGCCAGATTTCCGGGCCGGTGGTTTTATAGTGAGCGGTGATATTGTCGGGATTGTCGAACTGCGAAGGCACCCAGTATTTCTCAGGG
>CAZPQE010000152.1:8562-12700 GCA_964588615.1 uncultured Clostridia bacterium
ATCTCCTGAAGTTTTTCGAGCGCCAGATCGACATCGGATTCGCCTCCGGGCGTGTAGACCATCTCGGCTCCGTAGGCGAGATCGATCTTCTTTCGCTCTTCGCTCATCCCTTCCGGCATAACGATGATGCACGGATAGCCTTTGACTGCGGCCACGAACGAGCAGGCTATCCCGGCATTGCCCGTGGAGCATTCGAGTATGGTCATCCCCTTTTTGAGATCGCCGCGTCGTTCAGCCTTCTCGATCATATTGAGATAGATTCGATCCTTGAGCGACCCCGACGGGCTGAAGTATTCGAGCTTGACCAGTATTTCAGGTTCGATTCCTTCGGTGACGCGATTGAGTCTGACCATAGGCGTCCGTCCTATGGATTGAAGAATTGATTTTGCTGCTTTACGATTTCGATTCCACCTGGGCATAGGTTCTCCTTGAGTTTGTTTCAAACCGGGCTACTGTAGCAGAGCAGATAGAGGACAGACAATCGCCATAGAGGAGGCGGTCTCTCAACTCAAAGAGAGTTTCACGCGGCGGCAAAGTCTGTGAACTGGCGCATGGCGGGAGGATGGAAAGCCAGCACGATGTCTTCGCCCGGCACGCCTTCGCGCACCAGTTCCGCGGCGATCCCGTCTTCTGTCCAGTCGTCTTCGATATAGATTTTATCTTTGTGAAGACGGACATAGAGCCTTATGTGAAAGACTCGCCGCTTATTTTCCCAGCCGAGATAAATCCATTGATAATGTCCTCTTTCGTCATCGAAGATGGCGATCTCTTCGACGCCCTCCGTCGGCTTGCGATTGCTGATCTCGACATCGGCGCGAATGATCCTTTTAATCAACTCTCGATACCTGGTCAGTTTATCCATCTCACTATTTCCTCCTTTTCGGTGTCCGCAATAATCAACGGCATACGTCGCTCCTGAAATATCAACTCCAATCCTTTCACGCTCAACAGTCTTTGATAGGCGAGGTCGTTGATCGCAAGGTAGAGTTTATAATCGGGCGCGGTGAGCTTGAGGTAAAATTCATACAAATCGAATTGACCGAACGCGACTTTTATATCGTTGATCGGGGACGGGCTGAGAAAACTTTTTATCTCGACGACTATTTTTCGATTATCTTTTTGCGCGGCGATTGGGCGCTCTGCGGCGAGATCAGCCTGCAAATTCACATCTTCGTATTTGATGATGTAGGGATCGTCAGTAATCGTCCACCCGTCTTTGATGAGTGCGTTCTTGACGGCATCGTGGATCACATCTTTGGCGACCATGCGGTGATTATAGGTTTTGCGCGATTGCGGAGCAAAGGCCGGTTTTCACTCGCTCGGCTGGTTGCGTCTTGCTCGCGCCGATGATTATCATTCGCGCCGCAGGGAGGTTTTATGAAACGTCTTCTCGCGCTCACGCTGCTGCTCGCATCGGTCGCGCCCGCGTTGTCGGATGATTATCCGCGCTCTGATTCCCTCGACGCTTTGCATTATCGAATCCAACTCGATCTGGCGGACTCGACGGATGAAATCGCAGGAGAGACGGAAATACTTTTTGCCGTCACTCGCGATTCCATAAAAGAAGCGACGCTCGATCTTTCAGGCATGACCGTTTCGGAAGTCAGGGAAAATTCCCGCCCGGTGAAATACACTCACGTCAACCGTCGATTGGCCGTCGCGCTCGAAGGCTCTTACCGACGAGGCGACCGATTCACCGTTGCGATCAAATACCGGGGCGTCCCGCGCGACGGTCTTTTCATAAAGAAGAACAAATTCGGAGACCGCACTTTTTTCGCAGACAACTGGCCCAATCGCGCCCGTCACTGGTTCCCTTCCGTAGATCATCCTTATGACAAAGCGACCGCCGAGTTCTTCGTCACCGCGCCCGATCGTTATGATGTCGTAGCCAACGGCGCGCTCATAGAAACCAAAAGCCTGCAAAACGGTTCGCGGCTCTGGCGCTGGCGCGAAGCGGTTCCGATCCCGACTTACTGCATGGTACTGGGCGCGGCGGAATTTGCCGTCATACAGGTCGGATCATGGAATAACACGCCTGTGATTTACTACCTTTACCCGAAAGACCGCGACCGCGGCGTGAAAGATTATGGCCGCGCGGTCGAGATGCTGGAATTTTATTCCAACCTCATAGGGCCGTACCCTTATGAAAAACTCGCGCTGGTTCAGTCCTCGACTCGATTCGGCGGGATGGAAAACTCTTCGAATATTTTTTTCGACGAGAAAGCTTTCAACGGAAGCGGCGCGCTCGAAGGAGTGGTCGCGCACGAAATAGCTCATCAGTGGTTCGGCGATTCCATAACTGAAACGGACTGGCATCACCTGTGGTTGAGCGAAGGCTTTGCGACTTATTTCGGCCATCTCTTCTTCGAGCGCCGCGACGGGCGAGACCGCTTTCTCACCCTGATGCGCGCCGATCGCGAAGCTCTGCTTGCATCAACGCGGCCCATCTACGATCCGGCGATCAAAGACCTCTTTCAGTTGCTCAACGCCAACAACTATCAGAAAGGCGGATGGGTGCTGCACATGCTCCGGGGCGTGATGGGCGATGAACGGTTCTTTTCGGCCATCCGCGATTACTACCGCCGCCATCGCGACGGCAACGCGCTGACGGAAGATTTTCAGCGCGCTATGGAACACCATTATGGAAAACCGCTCGACTGGTTTTTCCGTCAATGGATTTACGAGGCGGGCTATCCGGTTTATGACGCCCGGTGGCGATGGGACGAAGCGACTAAGGAAATGCGAATCACCCTTGAGCAAAAGCAAACAGGAACCGTCTTTCTTATGCCGCTTCAAGTCGATATCAGAATGGGCAACACTGCGCGGCGCGAAGTGATCGAAGTGAAAAACCGCGCTCAGTCATTCACTATCAAGCTCGATGCCCGACCTCTCTCAGTCGCCATCGACGCGGATGAATGGGTGTTGAAGAAGATCAGCGTCAGGGAAGAGAAGTAGCCAATAGATGATCGCTCGTTTTTCGGCAGGATTTTTTTTCATCGCGCTCCTGTTTGCGCCCGCCTCCGGCGCGAGGGCGCAGTATCGCTTCGATTCGTGGACTACGGATTCGGGGCTGCCTCAAAATTCCGTCCGCTCCATACTTCAAACCCGCGACGGCTATCTCTGGTTCACCACGCTCGATGGAGTCGTGCGATATGACGGCGTGCGATTTCGCGTCTTCGACAAAAGCAACACTCGCGGGATAGAAAGCAATCGCTTCTTCCTTCTTGCGGAAGACCGCGAAGGCGCGCTCTGGATGGCAACAGAAGACGGCGGAGTTGCGCGCTACAAGGACGGCGCGTTCACTTCCTTCACCGCGCGCAGCGGGCTGCCATCGAACGCCGTGAGAAATATTATCCTCGACGACAGCGGCGATATTTTAGTCTACACCGCCGGAGGGATAGCGCGATGGGACGGCGAAAAGTTTCTGCCCAACTCTCCCCGCGCCCAGGAGCCACAGGGAGGAGTCATCTATCGCGATCGCGAAGGCGCAGTGTGGCATCACACGAGCGACGCGCTGCTCAGATCGAAGGACGGACACGTAACTGCTTTTCCGCTCAAACTCGGCTATGCCCTCATCTGGTCGCTTTGTCTGGACAGCCGAGGCCGCCTGTGGATAGGCATAAGCGACGGAAGACTGATGAGCCTGAAAGACGGCGCATTCACACATCACGCGATCAGGCTCCCGCCCGGCGCTTATGTGACGGCGATGCTCGAAGATCGAGAGGGCAATCTGTGGATGGGGACGAACGGATCGGGACTGATCAGATTCAAAGAGGGAAAGTTCGACTACTACACGACGGCGCACGGACTTTCAGACAACTCCATAGCCTCTCTCTTCGAAGACCGCGAATGGACTATCTGGGCAGGCACGCTCAATGGCGGCATCAATCGATTGAGCCGTCAGATCATCTCCGTCTACTCGATGAAAGACGGACTGACGGGCGACAATGTTTATCCGGTTTATGAAGATCGAAGCGGCGCGCTGTGGATAGGAGCGCGCGGACTCAACAAATTCAGCGACGGGCGATTCGTCGCTTATCATCAAAAAGACGGTTTGAACTTTTACGATGCGATGTCGTTGTTCGAAGACCGCGAGGGGCGTCTGTGGATAGGCGCGGTCGGAGGGTTGAGTTATTTC
>CAZPQE010000153.1:0-12664 GCA_964588615.1 uncultured Clostridia bacterium
GTTGTGGGTGATGACCAGGAATTGAGTTTCGCTGCTCATCTCGATGATCTTCTCCGAGAAGCGGCCCACGTTCATTTCGTCGAGCGGGGCGTCCACTTCGTCGAGTATGCAGAAGGGAGACGGGCGATACTGAAAAATGGCGAGGACGAGCGAGATAGCCGCCATCGCCTTTTCGCCGCCGCTCAACAGCAGCACGTTCTGCAATCGCTTGCCCGGCGGCTGGGCTATCAGATCGATTCCCGATTCCAAAACGTCGTCTTCATCGATGAGTATCATCTCGCCGCGCCCGCCGCCGAACAACTCGACGAACATGCGCTGGAAGTTTTCGTTGATGTGAGTGAACGCATGCCGGAACCGCTCGCGCGAGCGCCGCTTGATCTCCGTGAGAGCTTCTTCCGTCAGCCGGATCGATTCGAGGATGTCGCGTCTCTGCTCGGAGAGAAAACGGAAACGCTCTTCGGCTTCTTCTAGCTCTTCGAGCGCCATCATATTGACCGCGCCCATCTCTTCGATCTTCACCCTGAGTTCGTCAAGCCGCGCTTTGGCCGATTCGATGTCAGTGGTCAGGGGGTCGGGGGGCGACGCATATCTCTGATCGCTTCCCGCTTCCCCATCGCCAGAAGCATCGGGCGACGCTTGCGCCTCACTGACTGCCGACCACTGACCACTGACTACTGACAACTGACCGCTGATCTGCGCGCTGGTAACAACGTCTTCGAGCGACATCGCAAGCTCGGCAAAACAGGTGCGCGCCAGATGCTCGGCCTCTGACTCTACCCTCGCGCGCTCGACCTCTATCTGCCCGCGACGGTCGTGAGCCGACGACGACTGCTGGCGCAGTTCGGTGAGCGAGGCTGCAAGTTCGTCAGCGCGACCGCGAGAGAGGTTGAGCGATTGAGCGAGAGTTTCTATCCGTCCGGCCAGCGTCGCCTTTTCGGTTTCGAAGCGCGCCGTCGCGCTGTCGCCTTCCATCTGCGAAGCCGAAAGCTGCTCGATGCGGCTATGGCTTTCGAAGAGTTCCAGTCGGCTGCGGTTGATGCGCGAGCCGATATCTTCGGCTTCGCTCGTGATTCGCCGCATCTCGGACTTTGCCGCCTGCAATCGCTCGGCGCGCGCGGCGACTGAAGCTCGCGCCGAAGAGAGCGATTCGGTCAGGCGTTCGACCTCCGCTCGCGTTTCGGCAAACGAGGACTGCGCCTGCGTCAACGCCTGCTGCACCTGCTGCTCTGATGCTTCGGCCTTTTGCAACTCTTCGACTATCTGACTGATTCGGTCTTCGAGATCAGCGCGCTCTGAGGCGGCCTGTTCCATTTCCGCCTCGACGACGCGGACGTGCTGGCGGGCGCGGTCGAGGTCGCGCTGAAGAGCTTCGAGTTGAGAATCGCGCGCGGCGGAATCTTTCTCCTGCTGGCGAAGTTCTTTATCGAGGGTCGAGGATTCGCCTTCCGTCTCCGCCAATCGGCTTTCCGCCTCGCAGAGTTCGGCGGAGAGGCGCTGCTCCTCCTGGCCGAGCAGCGAGGTCTGCACCCGCAGTTGTTTTATCTCGCGCTTGAGTCCGAGCAGCGACGTGCCTTTGGTGTGAGAGGCGGTGACTATCAGACGGCCGTTTACGACCTGCTCGCCCTGGCTGGTGACGTAGACCCGCAGCGGGTTTTCGATTGAGAGTTGAAGGGCGGCTTCGATATCGGGGACGACCGCCGCGCCGCACCTGTCGGGAAAAGCCCGCTCGACGACCGCGCGGATTTCCGGCCTCAGCCCCAGCAGATCGATTGCGCGCAGCACTTCGAGTTCGAACATCGGCGCGTTTTCAGAGTTCCTGACCAATGAGATTTCCTCGAACCGAGTCTCCTCTGTTTCTTCTTCTCTCCGTTCGTCCGAAGTTTCTATGAACCCTTTTTCATCCTTGAAATGAGGATCGCCCTCGCCGCCGTGAAGCCCGACGACCAGGAAAGCCATGCGACCGAGTTGCTCGGATTTGATCGCTTCGACTCCCGCCAGCGCGTCATCGATTGTAGGAACCAGCACACTTTGAAGCTCACGTCCGAGCAGGCTTTCGACGAGTCGTTCATACTGCGCATCGACTTCGACGAAATCAGCCAGCGTGCCCATGGCGTTTATCCTCGCTGCCTGTTCGGGAGAAAGCACATGCTGGACGGCATCGGAATAATAAGCGTGATGAGCGTCGAGGTCTTCGAGCGAGGCGAGGCGGTGGTTGGCGGCTTCCCGCTCCGAGTGGGTGGCTTCTAGCTGCGAGCGAAGCTGGCCGCAGCGATTGCGAAGATGGTCGATCTCAGCGGCGCGTTGAGTTATCGAGTGTGTCAGGTCAGCCAGAAGCGTGCGGCTCTGCTCGACTTCGCCGCTCAATTGCGAGTGTTGAGCGTCGGCTTCTTCGAGCTTCGCTCCCGCGCGCTCGCGCTCGGCCTTGAGGCTCGACTCTCGGAGTTCGATCTTGCGATGCGCGTCTTCGAGGTTGGCTCTGAGGTTTCGCGCCCTCTCCAGTCGCCCTATTTCAGCCAGCATCTGCTGGCGCAGGCGTTCTATCTCGTCTTCGGACTGGCGCAGCCGGGCAAGCTCCGACTGGTAGTGAGTTTCTCTCGCCAGCAGACCGGACTGTTCGGACAACAATTCCTGCTCAAGCGATTTGAGGTCTTCCATCCGCCGCTCGGTTTCGGCGTCGAGGATCGCCAGCCGTTCTTCCATCGCGTTCCGGTCGCGCTCAAGCTCCTGAATGCGGGCGGTCAACTGGCTGATTTGCTGTTCTTCGAATGCGCGGCGATTGCGCGCGCGGTCGGCCTCAAGCTCGATGGCTGCGGCCCGCTCGCGAAGCGCGGTCAACTGGTCTTCGGTCTCGCGGGCCTGGGCCGATACTGCCTGATGCTCGGACTCGCGCTCGGCAAGCAGAGAGTCGAGACCGTGCTGACAGGCTTCGGCTTCTTCAAGCTCGCGGGCGACCCGCTCGTTTGATTCCGCCAGTCTGAAGTAGTCTGAGGTAAAAACCACTTTTTGCAGCCCGCGCATTTCCTCGCGCAGTCGGCGGTAGCGTCGGGCTTTCTGGGCCTGTCGTTTGAGGCTGTTCACCTGACGCTCGATTTCGCTGATGATGTCGTTTAGCCGGGTGAGGTTCTGCTTGGCGGATTCGAGCCTGAGTTCTGCGGCGCGCTTGCGCGATTTGAATTTGGTGATGCCTGCGGCCTCTTCGATCAGCGCGCGGCGGTCGAGCGGTTTGGATGAAAGAATCTGTCCTATGCGCCCCTGCTCGATGATGGCATAGTGCGCGCCGCCAAGCCCCGTGCCCGCAAACAAGTCCTGAATGTCGCGCAGCAGGCATGTCCGCCCGTTGATGAGGTAATCGCTCTCGCCGGTTCGATAGAGGCGCCGTCCGATGGTTACGCGCTCGCCAGCCGAGATGACGACTTTCTTTCGCTTTCGCATGTGCGGCGCGCGATGTCGCTCCGCCTTCTTCGTCTGAGGGTGACTTTCCGCCGCGGTTCCTTCTACCGTGAGCATCGGCGTTGAGACATGGCTTTGCTCAACCGCCGCGCTTGCGTTATCGTCGAGCGGCTGCGCTGCGTCGTCAGTTTGAGTTGCAGCAATTTGAGCAGTTTGCTGATCGGGGGCGGGAGATTCCTCCGGGGTCATTTCTTCTACCAGCGCGCGGACGGTGTAAGCGGCACGCTCGGCGTTTTCGACTGCCTGATCGAATTTGCTTTCGTCGTCGTGGGACGAGTCGGTTGAATCCTGTTCGTGAATGTCAGCGACGGCTACCAGCGTGAGCGTGACCTCAGCCATTCCGGTAGGTTTGCGGTCGCGGGTTCCGTTGAAAATTACATCTTCCATCTTCGCGCCGCGCAGATTTTTGGCCGACTGCTCACCCAGCACCCAGGAGATCGAGTCCGAGATGTTGCTCTTGCCGCAACCGTTTGGGCCGACTACGGCAGTTATGCCCTCGCCGAACAGAAGGTGCGTCCTGTCAGCAAAGGATTTGAAACCGCTTATCTCAAGTTTTTCGAGTTTGAACATCCACCGCTCCGTGATCGCGCGCGCGACCACTACTTATATGGTTATCAGAAAAATCGAGCACACTATAAAGTAGAGGCTCAATGCTGTCAATTTGCATCCGCCCGAAACGCGGGGGGCTATTCACTGATGTGAATACGGGCTTTCGTCTAAACCGAGGATTTTAGACTGCCGCGCAGCGTGACCGCAACCGGGCGTCGCGCTTGTCGGGGAGGGGTTTCCGGCGGGAAACGGGCGGAAAAATCCTCTTCTCTTTTTCCGCCCTCGATTGCTGAGGCGATCATGGTCGTCCGGTTCTGGTTCTCTTCTTTGCGAACCGCTGATAGCGAATCGACCGTCGCGCCAGAGCCGCCGTGCCTTTGATGGCCTGTCGGTTTTCGGCCACATCGTCATCTTTGCGCGAAAAGGTTTCGTGCTCGTTGGAAGCGGGATTGAAGAATCCCACGTAGCCGCCGGGGTTGACCCCGAAGGATTTCAGCGTCTTCCCGTTGTGAAACCTGCCGAGGTAATCATTTCTTCCTCCGCTCTCCTCGCTGCCCGTGAAGTAGAGCGGCAGCACGAAATTCGACACCTCCACGCTATCGATTTCGTAGGTTTCTGACTGCACGGCGTCGCACATCTCGTACCAGTGAAAAACGTAAGCGCCCTTGTTGGCCGGGTGAGGTCCCTGAACCAGCAGATTCACTTCAGGGTCTGCGATCAGTTCGAGCGCCTCGTGAGAGAGTGTCACCGTCCACGATTCGCCCAGCTTTTCCGAAAGCTCTGTGAACACGAAGCCATAGGGAATCCCTCGATAGTTGGCGTCGTGATAGCCGAGCGCGTTGTTGACATCGACCTGATCCCAGAGGTAGAGAACCGCATCGCCTCGCATATCGGCCAGGGTGTTTGTGTTGGGTTTTCCGATCTTGCCTTCCAGTCGCAGTTGAGCGCCCAGCGACCAGTAAGGCTCGAAATCCTCAGTGATCTGACGATTGATCGCTCTTATGGCAACCTGCACCTCCTCATCGGTCAGATTGCCGCTGGTGTGGTTGATAACTGAAATTATCATGGGGGGTCTCCTTTCATCAGGGTTTGGAAAAGAGGTCGAAGGCTCCGGGCGTCTCCGGCGCGGCCTTTCGATCTCGAACGATAGACCTTCAATGGCAACTTCGAGCAAGTCGCCCCATTCCTTATGACGTGAAGCAGAGCGGCTGCAATGCAAAAAGTTTCGAGTTTCTCGCACCCTCGACTGTGGCTATAATCCTTTGTCAATGACCGTCATCAAGACTTTGATCTTCACTGCCCTGATCGTGCTTGGAGTGGTGACGATCGGGGGGCCGTATCTCGTTCTGCGCATCGGGGAATTTTTCCCGATGTCACTGGGCGCGAGCAGATTCATCGGCATCGTTCCGATAGCTGCGGGCGCGGCCATTTACTTCTGGTGCGCGTGGGATTTCGCTCGCTATGGCAAGGGCACACCCGCCCCCATCGATCCGCCCCGCGAGCTTGTCATCAGAGGACTCTACAGGTTTACGAGGAATCCGATGTACATAGGCGTCTGGTCGGCTCTTGCAGGCGAAGCCGTGTTGTTCGAGTCGATCAATCTTTTGTTTTACTCGCTGCTGGTGTTGATAGCTTTTCATCTTCGCGTCGTTTATTATGAGGAACCAACTTTGCGGAAGACGTTTGGCGAGTCTTTCGAAGAATACTGCCGGACTGTTCCGAGATGGATGCCGCTAGTGAAATAACAGATGGAGGAATCCCCATCTGCAGGAGGAATGATGCAATCGCTCAAGAAAACAAGCCTCGTCGAGGACGGGTTGCTCTTCTTAGATAATGAGCCTGAGCCTGCCGTTGGCCATCAGGATGTGAAGATTCGCATGGAGGCTGCCTCGATCTGCGGAACCGATCAGAGCATCTATCAGATCACCTCCCGGCCCGGAATGCGCGACGAAATGCTGATCTACAACGGAGGAGAAGTCGAACTCTACCAGCCAATCATAGTCGGCCATGAATTCTGCGGCGAGGTGGTTGAAGTGGGAGAAGACGTAGACCCAGGACTTGTCGGCGTTGGCGACTACGTGACCAGCGAGATGCACATAAGCTGCGGGCATTGCCAGCAATGCCGCAACGGCCAGCAGCACATCTGCAAAAACATCCGCGTCAAGGGAGTGCATACGGACGGCGCTTTCGCCGATTACGTCGTCGTGCCTGGAGGGAACGTCATCAACCTTGAGCAGTTCGGCGGGCGCAGTATGATCCCCCCCAGGTTCGGAGCCTTTCTCGACGCGCTCGGAAACGCCGTGCATACGGTGATGGAAGGCGATGTCGCGGGCAAGACGGTGGCCGTCCTCGGGAGCGGGGCTCAGGGGCTTATGGCTACGGCGGTCGCTCGCACGCTGGGCGCTTCCAGAATTTACATTACCGACTTTTCAAGTTCCGGCGGAGGGTTCGACGGAGCGCTGCTGGCTGACAGATTCGAGATAGCCCGCGAGCTTGGAGCCGATTTCTGCTTCGATACTAATCAGGATGTCGCGGTCGGACAAAAACAGGAACTATTTGCGCGCGCGCGTGACGAGCACGGCGGCGGGATAGACGTGATACTTGAGATGAGCGGCGCTGAATCGGCTTACAATGACGCAGGGGCGCTTGTGAAAAACGGTGGACAGATTCTTCTGCTGGGAATCCCGGCCCGCCCGCTTCATTCCTTCGATTTCGGAAAATATGCGGTGTGGAAAGGCGTGACCATCAAAGGCATCTTCGGGCGGCGGATGTTCGAGACCTGGTTTGCGATGCTCGACTTGCTGGCTTCGGAAAAGTCAGGACTCAAGGCCAGACTCGAAAAGATTATTTCTGAAGAGAAAGTCCCGCTGTCGAAGTTTGAGCGAGGGTTCGAGCTTGTACGCTCGCACAAGGCCGTCAAACTTCTGCTCACACCCTGATCGTCATAAAGGAGAGTTCTATGGATATCAGTGAGCTTTACAACACTCTCGATTTCGAGATTGCGAAGCTGAAGGAAGCCAAGACATTCAAATACGAAGTGCCGCTCGAAAGTGAGCAGGGCGGCACGGTCACAGTAGACGGGCGCAGCGCGGTGATGCTTGCGTCGAACAACTATCTCGGTTTGTCGAATCATCCGCGAGTCAAGGCGGCGGCCCATCAAGGTCTCGATGAATGGGGATACGGAATGGCCTCGGTCAGATTCATCTGCGGGACCGAGCCGATTCATTTCGAGCTTGAGCGTCGCATAGCGCAGTTTGTCGGATGCGAGGCCGCGATTTTGCACTCATCGTGTTTCGCGGCCAACGAGGCTTTTTTCTCCGCGCTGTTGGCCAACGATTTCGGGCAAGCCGACTATCAGGACGCGATCTACAGCGACCAGCTTAATCACGCCAGCATAATCGATGGGGTGCGACTTTGCCGGGCTACAGCAAAACAGACCGTTTCGCGGCTCTACCGCAATCGCGACGTGAAGCAACTGGCCGAGATGCTTGAAGAGGATCGAGATAAAAATTACCGGATCAAGGTTGTCGCAACCGATGGCGTTTTCTCGATGGAAGGCCACCTGGCTCCTCTACCCGAGCTCGTGCGGCTCGCGCGAGAGCACGGCGCGCTTCTGTTCGTCGATGAATCGCACGCGACGGGCGTGATGGGGAAGAGTGGTCGAGGCACTCCGGAAGAGACCGAAGTGCATGGGCAGATCGATATCATTACAGGAACATTCGGCAAGGCGCTGGGCGGGGCGTCGGGCGGATTCATCGCCGGCCGTGCCTCGATTATAGAATTCCTGCGACAGAAATCGCGGCCATACACCTTTTCAAATACGATGCCTCCTTCGGTAGTGGCAGGCTCGATCGAGGCTTTGAATCTGATCGAAAGCGATCCATCGATAGTCGGTCGGCTGCATGAAAACACGGCACATTTTCGCCGCGAGATAGTCCGCCTCGGATTCAGGATAATCGAGGGCAATCACGCGATCGTGCCGATTATGCTCGGCGAAGCTGCGCTCGCTCAGGATATGAGCCGCGAGCTTCTGGGCGAAGGCGTCTGCATAAAAGGGCTGTGGTATCCAGTCGTTCCCAGGGGCGAAGCGCGTCTCAGGGCGCAGATTTCAGCCGCACATACACACCAGGATATCGAGCGATCTCTCGACGCCTTCAGCAAGGTAGGCAAGCGGCTGGGTGTGATTTGAAAAAGGCAATCTACCCGATCCTGGGATTCACAACATGTGATTTATAAAGGTGGGCCAACCTGCCTCTGAGTTACACCAGCACAATCAGACCCTACTGTACAGTTGTTTTTGCCAGTGATTTCCATCCGCTTCGCCCTCCAATCATTCGTAGTGATATTTACTACTCATACTGCAAATACCTGGTGAGTTCTTCACACCGTCTGTCAGAGAAAAGGCGAAATTGAGGGGGAAACTTCCCTACCTTGTCGCGATTGAAACGGCGATAATTCTGTCAGACCATCAGAGTGAAAATAAACGGAGGGGACAGGACTCGAACCTGCAAGGGCTTTCGCCCGGCGGTTTTCAAGACCGCTTCCTTACCATTAGGATACCCCTCCGATGAACATCAGATCGGAGTATAGTGAAAAGGCTTCTGCGGTTCAAGTCACAGGCTAAACAGGAATTTATACTGCGCACGGGCATAGATTGCGCTTAGGTTCAAAGTCCAGCCTGTTGCACTCGGCGTTGAGAGTACCGACTGAATTCGGAATGAGTGAATTTTCACTCATTCCGAATTCAGTCGGTACTCTAAGTACAGGCCACCGCAAATACGTTGAGGGATCAGGAGAACCGGATCGAAATGTTGTAAACTCTGACATTGCCGTGGTTGGCTCGACGTTAAACGACGTTACAACCCTCAAAGGATTTACGGCGCTCGGTACTAAGCCCTCGTCTCAAACATCATTTGACGGCTGAGGCGCGGCAAGCGGAACATCTTGCTCGACTATTGTCTCGATTTCTAAAGCTCAGTTCGTGGCCGCACGCAGTATAATTCAGGCCATCGCAAGGGTTTGTCGATTCTACCTTTAATCGCTCATCCGTCGATATCGTGGTATAGCTCCTTTTTGTGGGCGTGAATCCACATTTGATGTAATTGGGCAAAGCAGATGGATTGTCAAGGGTACAGGTATGAACCCAGACGCGAGCGGCTCCTTCCGCCCAGGATTGCCTCACTGCAGAGGAATTCTTCAATGAGGCCGAAATACGCGATTTCGACCGATCCGTTTTCCGCCTTTTCCAACTCGAAATTACACGCGGCCATTCCCGAATAAAACATCCCTCACAGAGAGACATTCCTGTCTCCAACTCTTACCCAATCTTCTCATCCGTCCAATCAAGGCGGTCGATCCAGTGAAATGATTTTCCCACTTTACGGTTCAAGTAGCGAAAAAAGGATTTCGAGCAGTCAGTGATCTTTTCTATTAGTAGATGGCGCCCGTCCGGGATTACATCAGGAATGAGATCATACGGTGAAAACATCTGAAGATATGTCTGCGTTGCTTGAATCACTTCGTCTTTTCTTCCCTTCATATATGCGGGAGCCTGTATCTTCGGCATTTCTCATCCCGACTTTCAGTTGAAAGCGCCTTTCTCTTTCGATACGACCGGAGTAAATCGCTCCGGTTTCACGTGAAACCAACTCCTGCCCAGTCAGTGGAAAAGGGAAAAAACCAGCAAAGGAGAAAAGGTACAAGTCTTCTTTTTTCAACGACATGGAAACGAGATGGGTTGAGGCATCGGAAGGCTGTAATCGGCGTTGAAATCGGTTGGTTTCTATGATAAGCTACCGTCCACTTTAATGACGAAATCTATCTGCCCGGCTCAAATGGGCTGTAAGATGGACTGACCTATAGGTAGGTTAAGTGAGTTGGAGAGAGGAAGTATTCTTTGAAGGGTCAGGTTCGAGAATGAGGAAGGGAAAAGATATTGAGTCTGGCAGAGCGGGAAGATAATAGGGTTCCGGGTGAGAATATCACGCGATGAATCGTAGTAAAAAACTGGTTTAAGTGGCGAGCCGAGAAGCCGGAAAATGCAACCCGATTTGCTTTCATCTTTATTGCTTGCTGTCTCAAAGCGCGTAAACCATCAAAGTTTTAACACCTGGTTCAAACCGATATCGCAAGCGACAAGGGACGATTCGACAGTATATCTGAAGGTTCCCGATGAGGTTTTTCGGGATTGGATAACCAGCAATTACTTTGATGTCCTGGAAGAATCCCTTCAGGAGCTTGACCTTGATGGGTACATAGTAGCATTCCAAATTGAGGAGACCCGGTCGTCAGAAGCACAAAAGAAAGGGCCCTCGGCAGAGATTTGGCCAAGAGCCCAGAAACCAATCCCATTTTCAAATCCTGAAAAAGACAATACGTCAGCCCCAAGAATGGTTGAACTTGAGACGGCTGAATTATCGCTCAACCCAAAGTATACATTCGAAACTTTTGTTGTAGGATCAAGCAATCAATTTGCTCATGCAGCTGCATTGGCTGTTGTCGACATGCCCTCGAAGACTTATAACCCTTTATATATATATGGAGGAGTGGGTCTTGGAAAAACCCATCTAATGCATGCAATAGGTCACTCGATCAAATCAAGGAACAGAAGCCTGCGACTGACTTATATTTCTTCTGAAAAATTCATGAATGAACTCATAAACGCAATTCGATACGATAAGACTATTACATTCAGAGAAAAATACCGAAATATAGATGTATTGCTGATGGACGATATACAGTTTCTCGCTGGAAAAGAAAGAACGCAGGAGGAGTTCTTTCACACCTTCAATGCGCTCTATGATGCGCAGAAACAGATAGTGATAACGAGTGATTGCCCCCCGAGAGAAATTCCGACCCTTGAGGAAAGGCTGCACTCAAGATTCGAATGGGGCCTGATAGCCGACATACAACCTCCTGATCTGGAGACGAAAGTCGCCATATTGAAAAGGAAAGCTGAGATAGAAAAAATAGACCTTCAGGATAATGTGGCTCTGTTCATTGCGAGCAAAATAAAGTCGAATATAAGAGAATTGGAAGGGTCTCTTGTAAGGCTGGTCGCTTATGCGTCTTTGAAGGGAGCGCCAATCAGCATAGAACTGAGTCAGGAGGTGTTGAAGAACATAATCGAGGAGGAGACAGACGGGATATCGATAGAACTGATTCAAAGAGCGGTTGCCGATCACTATAGCCTAAAGGTATCGGACTTGAAATCGAAGAATAATTCGAGGAGTGTAGCTGTTCCCCGCCAGGTTGCGATGTATCTGAGCAAGACCCTGACGAAGGCCAGCCTGCCAGAAATCGGAAGGGAATTCGGAGGCAAGCACCATACGACCGTATTACACAGCATCAACAAAATCTCGCAGCTTTATGAGAAGGACAGTGTTTTCCACAGACTTATTAACAGTCTAATCGCTGATATTAAATAGCTTATATGCTTTTTCCACAGACCCCCCTTGTGGAGCCTCTGTGGAACCTGTTGAAAACTCTCAGAGATAGGAAAAGGGCCCACAAGGAGGCCCATTTTTCCACAGATTTTGCACAGGTTTTTCAACAGGCGATTTTTCTGTTTTTACCTTTGTTATCAATAATTTAGCAATGCGGTTCCACTTTTCCACAGGCACTACTACTACTACTAGATATAATTAGAAGGGTATTATTAAGAAGAAATAGTAAAACCCCGACTAAAACATAAAGAGAGGCAAGCCCATGAAATTTACGTTGAACAAAGCCCAGTTACTCAAGGAACTGAACCTGATTCAGGGAGTAGTGGAAAAGAAAAACACCATACCGATTCTGTCCAATGTCCTCATTGATGTGAAGGGCCCGACTTCGCTTACGCTGGTGGCGACCGACCTGGATATATCGTTTCAAACTCAGTGTGAGGCAGATGTGTCGCAGCCGGGATCGGTAATTCTTCAGGCCAGGAAACTATTCGATATCATCCGAAACCTCCCTGATGCGGAGATACTTTTCACAAGGGAGGAAAATGATTGGGTGAGGATTATCTGTGGATCGTCCGAATTCAGGGTGGTCGGCCAATCAAGAGAGCATTTTCCTTCGCCACCTGTTTCAAATGAGCCTGGTGTATTGCTCCCTTCAGCCATATTACACGACCTGATAGCAAGAACAATCTATGCCATAACGCAGGAAGAATCCCGCTACGCGCTCAATGGGTCGCTATTCAAACTCTCCGGGCAGGTGGTTCAGATGGTGGCCACAGACGGCCACAGGCTTTCACTGGCCGAGGCAAGGATGGAAGGGAGTTCGGGCACGGAAATTCTGGAGGTCAACATCCCCAAAAAGGCATTGACAGAATTGATGAAGCTGACTGCCGGGACGGATGAGGCAGTAGAGTTCAGCCGGGATGAAAACCATTTGTTTTTCAGAATGAGTCAGAGGCAGTTGACCTCCCGTATGCTTTCAGGCCAGTTCCCAAACTATGACCTTGTATTGCCTAAGAACAATGACAAGGCGATACCTCTCAATAGGGAAAGGATAACTCAAGCGATAAGAAGAGTGGCACTGATGGCCGATGAAAGGAGCCATGGAATAAAGTTCGACCTGTCGAGTGGAAAGGTGAATGTTACCTCACAGAGCGCGGATTTCGGAGAGGCAAGAGAGACTCTTGCCGTAGAGTATCAGGGCGATTCCTTGAGCATAGGCT
>CAZPQE010000154.1:0-12656 GCA_964588615.1 uncultured Clostridia bacterium
TGGTGACGAACTCAACTGCCGCTTCCGTGCCCTGACTGTAAGCCCCGGCAAGCGTCATCACCTGGTTGGAATCCGATATGTTGGGCTTGACGGTTATGAGAGCGTAATCGAACAGGATGCTTCCGCTCCTGCGGTCGAATTCGGGTATGTATTCGCGCTCTTCGCCCGGCTGAGGGTTTCGGTTCTCGATCGTGGCTCTGGAGGTGAAGACGAAATCTTCGCTCCTGACGAGCCTGCTCGACCATTCGTTGACCCACACGCCGCCGAGCAGAATGATGTTGTGCTTTTTCAAATCCTCCGCGCTCAACGTGCGGCTCTGCTTGAGAAGTATGTCGCGCCCGGCTCGTCGGAAAAAATCCGTCAGATAGTGAAGCCCTATGGCTTCGCCCAATCCGGTGTAGACATCCGTGCTGATAATCAGGCGCGGATTGCGGGTTCGTTCTATCTTCGACTTGCCGTTTGCCTGCTCGAAGTTGTCGCCCGCAGGCCCGCCCGATTCCTTCATCGAGACTTCGGGGTTGATGACGAATTTGTCCTTGAAGGGTTTTTCGCTTCCGGGCGGAAGAACTATGGAATCTCTGGTTGTCGATTCAGGGTCGCTGGGGGTGGCGAAGCGAAGCGTCGGCGGGTTGCTCAATATCACCAGGGGCGGATTGGCGTCGCTGAGAAAGGGCATCCACATCGCGCCATGTGAAGTCGGGTCTTTCAGGGCTTCAGTCTCGGCGACTTTTTGCCTGAGCTGGTAGGCGTAAAAGATCAGGGCCATGGCCACGAGCAAAAGCGCAGGGGTCGCAACGCCCAGCGCGATGCCTGCGCGCGACCAGTGACGCGGATCACTCTCGGATTTCGGCGGGACGGAAATCTCGGCCTCAGAAACCAGCGCGGCGAAGGAAGCCGCGCGCGTAAACACCGGCTGGTAACTCCCGGCAGGTATCTCAAGGCGGATGGCGTCATTTGCGCCTTCGTTTTTGTAATAGGCTTCGAGCTTCTTGCGTATATCGTGGGCGACGACGCGAACTATCGGATCGGATGAAGGATTGAAACTGCTGTCCCGACCGAAGACATCGAAGCCCAGAAGGTGCTCGTTCAACTCCTGCGCCCGGCCCTCAAGGTAGAAATCGCATATCAGGCTCAAGAACTTTTTTTTCTTGTGGGCGTTGACGAAGTGCCTGCTGCTGAGGATGCGGTTCAACGCCTCGCGCACTTCTTCCGGCGCGATGGCCCCTGTTGTCTGTGCAGCGCCCGTTGCCATACTTTATGCCCGCTTCCCCCGATAAGAGATTGCAATCACAGGATTGTTAAGATGTTAAGTTAACCTGTTAGCTTACAGTAAACCTATTGACCCCGCCTCCGACCAGGCTTACCCTGCCAGTGATATCAAAGTTTCTCGCTGACTATCGATACCACAAAAAAACGGGCAGGAGTGTAAAGCTTGTTCAAGGGAGATTCTACCTTTAGCGAACAGTTGCCACAACTGAAGTCAGGGCCGAATCGAGTCGGCGCATCGGGTTGATAACGATGAACAAGGGCTGGCATTCACCGCAGAGGCGAAGAGACGACAAAGGCCACACAAGAAACTGTGCCTTCCATTCTCATTGTGTGAATCTCTTCCCTCTGCGGTGAAGATATTCGCTTCGATACGATTATGAAAAACAGGAAACTCATCCTATTGATCTTGATTCTCTCCTGCGCGACAAAGGGTCTGTCCCGGCAGACGCCCCTGTCGGCGCACAACCTGATGCCTGCTCCGGCATCGGTTCGCTTTCTGGCCGGACGCCTGACGGTGAACGCTTCGTTCAAATTTGCCCTTGTCGGCCACACCGACGACCGGTTGACAGCCGCCGTTGATCGCGCCCTGCGCAGACTCGAAGGCCGCACCGGTCTCGATTTTCAGCGCGCGCCCGCCCCAGATGCCCGCTCGGCCTCTCTGATGGTTGAATGCCGGAATCCGGCTAAGGATGTGCCTTCCCTGGAAGAGGACGAGTCTTACTCGCTTGAGGTCTCTCCCCAACAGGCCGCGCTTCGCGCCCAGACGACTGTCGGCGTCATTCGCGGCCTGGAAACATTTCTTCAACTCCTCGACGGAGACCGCGACGGATATTTCATCCCTGCTGTCTCCATCGAGGACCGTCCCAGATTCGGCTGGCGCGGATTGATGCTCGATGTCGCCCGCCACTATCAGCCCGTCGAAGTCATCAAGCGCAACCTCGACGCGATGGCCGCCGTCAAGATGAACGTCCTTCACTGGCATCTGACCGAAGACCAGGGCTTTCGCATCGAGAGCCGAAGGTTTCCCAGACTTCACACCCTCGGATCAGACGGCCTCTTCTACACCCAGGAGCAGGCCCGCGAGATAGTGGCCTACGCCCGTCAGCGCGGCATCAGGGTAGTCCCTGAATTCGATATGCCGGGACATGCGACAAGCTGGCTCGTCGGCCACCCGGAACTCGGAAGCGCGCCCGGCCCATATCAGATAGAACGACGGCCCGGAATCATGGAGCCTGCCCTCGACCCCACCCGCGAGGAAGTCTACCGCTTCCTCGACGCCTTCATCGGCGAGATGGCCGCCCTCTTTCCCGATGCCTATATGCACATCGGAGGAGATGAGAACGAAGGCAAACAGTGGGATAGCAACCCTCAGATACAGGCATTCAAGAAAGAGAAGGGGATAAAAGACAACCACGCGCTTCAGGCATATTTCAATCAGCGAATCTTTCAAATACTGAAAAAGCATGGAAAGAAAATGATCGGGTGGGACGAGATATTGCACCCCGACCTCCCCGCTGATGTGGTCGTGCATTCGTGGCGCGGCCCGGCTTCTCTGGCCGAGGCCGCAAGGAAAGGCTACAAGGGTATACTCTCTGCCGGATATTACATCGACCTCATTTATCCGGCCTCGGATCACTATGCGGCAGACCCGGTGGCAGATGACAGTGGGTTGAGCCAGGAGCAGATCAAAAACATACTCGGCGGTGAAGCGACGATGTGGAGCGAGTATGTAAGCCCCGAAACCATCGACTCGCGCATCTGGCCGAGGACGGCAGCCATAGCCGAAAGGCTGTGGTCGCCTCGCAGCGTCAACGACACCCAGGACATGTACCGACGGCTCGAAGTCATCAGCGCGCAACTCGAAGAACTCGGTCTGACCCATGAAAAAAACCTCGGCCCGATGCTGCGACGTCTGGCCCGTTCCACAGACACCGCGGCGCTTGAGACGCTGGTTTCAGTCATCGAGCCGGTCAAGAAATACAATCGCGGAAAGATGCATCCGACCTCAATGCTCAGTCCGCTGACCGCTCTCGTCGATGCGGCGCGACCCGAAAGCGATCAGGCGCGGCGGTTCGCGGCAATGGTAGACAAACTGCTGGCCGACGCGCCTCGATTCGAAATGAATCGGGAGAGCATAAAACGCGCTCTGACCAGGTGGCGCGATATCCGCCCCGATATCGACCTGCTGATGGAGCGTTCTCCGCTGCTGCGCCGGCAGGCCGAGCCGCTGGCGAAAGATTTGTCGGAGACAGGCGCGGCGGGAATCGAAGCTCTCGCTTATCTGTCAGCAGGCGTCGCTCCGACAGACGAATGGCGTCAGTCACGACTTGCGCGGCTCGATGAGGCGGCAAAACCCAAAGCCGCGCTGGAACTGGCCATTATCCGGGCGATGAGGGAACTGATCATCGCGGCGGCGGAGTTGCCCGCCTTGCAGGCGAACACGCCTGCGGAGTGGAAGAAGCGAGTCAAATCGCTTGCGTCAGAAAAACAATCGAACCTGGCTAATCCGACGACTGAAAGATGAAAGCTGCACACAGAGCGCGGTGAACGCCGCAGGGCGATCGCAGTGTTCTGACCTCAGAAGCGAAGAAGTCCACCAGGAATCCGAGCCGACTCATCGGCGCAGGTTCCGCACAACAACAAAATGGAGGTACCTACGATGTTAATGAAAAGGAGGCTGCTCAGTTTTCCCGCATTGCTGTTTCTTCTGAGCATGGGGCTTGTCACCGGCATCCATGCTCAGGTCAGCACTGTAGGAAGTATAAGCGGCACGGTTCGAGACCCGAACGGCGCCATCGTTCCCAAGGCCGAAGTAGTCATTCTGGACGAAAAGACGGGAGTGTCGCGGACGGTCAAGACCAATGACGATGGAGTCTATTCGGCTCTCGGCCTGCCGGTAGGCGTATACACCGTGAGCACGGCTCCGCAGGGGTTCAAGAGAACGGTGGCCAGCAATCTGGAACTTCACGTCAATGAGAACCTGCAGGTCAACCTCACGCTCGAAGTCGGGGCGGTGAGCGAGACGGTCAATGTGGCCAGCGGAGACGTCACGGTCGAAACTCGCAGCGGAGACGTGAGCAGTCTCATTGGTGAGAAGCAGGTCACGGAACTGCCGCTCAACGGTCGCAATTACTCGGCGCTGGCATTGATGGTTCCGGGAGTCTCTCCGGCAGGCTCTTTCGCCTCGCGCGGCACGGGACTCAACGGCAACGTCGATATGTCGGTCAACGGCAATCAGTCGAATGCCAATCTGTGGACAATCGATGGCGTCAACAACATGGACGTGGGATCGAATGCCACGCTGCTGGTCTTTCCCTCGATAGATTCCATTCAGGAATTCCGAGTCGAGCGCAACAGCTTCAGCGCGGAGTTCGGTCAGGCGCAGGGAGCGGTCATCAACCTGGTGACCAAAGGCGGCAGCAACGAGTTTCACGGCACGGCCTTCGAGTTCCTGCGCAATGACTCGCTCAACGCCACTAATTTCTTTCTCAATCAGGCCGGTCAGCCTAAAGCCGGGCTGCGCTACAACAACTTCGGCGGCAACTTCAACGGCCCGATCATAAAGAACAGAGCCTTCTTCTTCTACAGCGAAGAGTGGCGACGAGAGCGACGCGGCATAACGCTCGGAGCCAGAGTCCCCACAGCAGCCGAAAAGGTTGGAGACTTCAGCGGCGCGCTGACCTCGACCCGACCTCACGACCCGTTCACCGGTCAGCCATTTCCCGGCAACCGGATTCCGCAAAACAGACTCAGCCCGGCTGGCCTTGCCATACTCAAGGTCTTTCCTGATCCCAACACCAGCGCGCCGGGCAATAACTGGATAGCCGCGCCGCTGCAGCCTATCAACACCCGTCAGGACAGCATTCGCGGCGACGTGAGCGTGACCAGCAAGATGAACCTGATGGTCCGATGGATAAATGAGACCTGGCTTCACGAAGCGGCGTCAGGCAATTTCTGGGGCGACAGCCCGTTCCCGACTCTGAGTTCGGACTGGGAGCAGCCCAGCTACAGCTTCGCCGTCAAGCTGACCAACACGTTGTCTTCGACCTCGGTCAATGAGTTCCAGTTCTCGCGGGCCGGAAACGACATCATCATCACCACCAATGCGGCCACGCAGGCGCTCAATGATGAAATCGCTTCCAAGTTCCCGACCGTCTTCCCGCGACCGGAAGGCGTCGGATTGCCCACCTTCTGGGGAGGAGACGGCTATCCTGCTCTATGGCATCAGGCTCCGTGGACCAATTACGAAGACCTCTACATCTGGAAGGATGACTTCTCGAAAGTCTTCGGCACACACGACCTCAAGGTCGGCGGACTCTTCAGCCACAACATCAAGGATGAGC
The DNA here is from genome assembly GCA_964588615.1 of uncultured Clostridia bacterium. GTDB lineage: Bacteria > Acidobacteriota > Blastocatellia > UBA7656 > UBA7656 > UBA7656. The sequence continues at coordinate 5,613 of CAZPQE010000154.1, forward strand.
AGAATAACGGAGCCAACGGCCTCTACGGGATTTGCAACACCAACACCCGGACGGGCAACCTCATCTCCGACATGCTCTACAGAGACCTGCCGCTGGGTTGTTATTCGGAGTTGGATCATTCGGAGATCGCGCTGGGGCGCTGGCGTGACTTCGAGGTCTATGGAAATGACACCTGGAAGTTCCGCCCCGGTCTCACCTTCACCCTGGGGCTGCGGTGGTCGAGATATTCTCCGCCTTATTCGAAGAATGATCGCATCACCAACTTCGTCCCGGAACTCTATGATGGCCGGAATTTCCAGACCGCGCTGGTTCAGGCGGGCGAGGGCGGGCTGCCGCGCTCTTTCGTCGAGCCATACAACGCGGGATTCCAGCCGCGACTGGGCATAGCTTGGGACGTTTTCGGCGACGGCAAGACAGCGGTTCGTCTGGGTTTTGGTCGTTATATGGGCCGCACGAACGTCATCGAGGACATACTTAGATTGTCGAACAATCCTCCCTGGACTCAGACCGTGAGTTCCAACTGGGGAGGAAGCACAGCCAATCTGGGCGATGATCCTACGTTCCGCAGCCTCGACAGCATCAATTCCGGCTTGAAGAACAACGTGGCTGGCGTGTCGGCCACCGGGAACTTCAACGCCGTCAGCATAGACTTTCGCCCGCCCGAAAGCTATCAGTGGAATCTGACCGTCTCCCGTGAGATTTTCAAGGACACGGTGGTCGAAGCCTCTTACATAGGAAATCACGGCCTGCACATCTGGCGGCGCGGGGTAAACTATAACGATGTGGTTCCGAGCGCGCGACTGGCGATCGCGCGAGCCATCAGGAACAATCAGGACACGACGGCTCTTGTCAACGCCAATCGCCGACTGCCCGGAATAGGCAACATCACGATGGCCGAATCGACGGGCAATTCCTCCTATCACGGGCTTCAGGTATGGGCCAATCGCCGATTCTCCAACCGGCTGGCATTCCAGGCTTCTTACTCCTGGGGCCATGCCATTACCGATGTCGCGCTGACTTCGTTCACCAGTTCGACGACCGACCCGTTCAACTACGCTCTCGATCGCGGGAACGCAGACCTCGACCGTCGGCACATGTTCGTTTTCAACGTGGTCTATGCCCTGCCTTCCTTCTCGAAGTGGGGATCGGTGGCAAGTCACGTTCTGGGAGACTGGCAACTCAATGCGATAGCCTCTTTCCTGGATGGGACGCCGGTTGAAATAAATTCCGGGGCCAACACCGCCGGTCTGGCTCAGGGCGCTCCGGGAGGCTTCCGCCCCAACCTGATTCAGGGAGTGCCGATCTACATCAGGAATTCGGGCGACAAGACGCTGTATCTCAACCCGGCGGCCTTCAGGTTGCCGGGGGTCGGGAGATTCGGCAACCTCGGACGCGGAGCCATCCGCGCGCCAGGCAGCGAAAACATCGATTTCTCGATAGCCAAGAACTGGAAACTCAAAGAGCGTTACGGCATTCAGTTCCGCGCCGAGATGTTCAATGTTTTCAACCACGTCAATTTCACCGGCATCGATGCTGGTCTGTCTTTCGAGAACAACAGCACCAGTCCGAACTTCGGCAGATCGCTCAACGGCAACTTCGGTCGCCTTACCGGAAATCGCGGGCCGCGCGAAATCCAGCTCGGTCTGAAGTTCAGCTTCTGATCCTGGTTCAACCTGACTCAGTACTCAAGACGGAGGGCCGTTTGCACAGGTCCTCCGTCTCAAGTTTTTGCGAAAGATTTTCAAAACTCTCCGCAATGAGAGATAATCTGGCGACTCCTCGGAACGAGATATCAGATGTCAGCCGATAGTCGCCGCTCCGCAGGTGATACTATGCTCGTCGGTCCGCTGAAACTGCCTGCCCTTCGCTCTGCCGCCTCACATCTGAGCGCGCTGAGGCTTTGCTGTCGAGTCACGCTGCTCTTGTTCATCTCTTTGACGATTTCTCAGGCGCAGAGCAACAATCTCCCCCAGCGTCTTGAGCGCGCGGCTGCGCTCATCAATGATGATCGAATCGCTGAAGCGGAGCGTCAGTTGAATTACATTCTGCGAGCCTCGCCCAATCAACCCGACGCGCTCAACCTGCTCGGCGCGATTCGCGCCAAACAGGGAAAACTCGACGAGGCCGAATCGCTCTTCAAGCGCGCCGCGCGCGGAAACAACAAAATGGTCGGAGCGCGCCTGAACCTCGCCTATCTTTATCTGCTCCGGGGGCTGGAGGAGCGCGCCATTGTGGAATTGAAGGAAGTCCTCCGCATCGAGCCCGACAACCGGGACGCCGCGCACAAGCTTGCGCGACTCCTGCTCTCGCAAAATCATATCGATGAGTGCATAGCTCTGATCGAGAAAGCGCGGCCTTCGCCCGCGCTGTTCATCCTGCTAGGCGACGCATACCAAAAGAAAGGCTCGCTGGAAAAAGCGGAAGAAAATTATCTCCTCGCGCTCTCTGATGCGGGCAGCGGCGCAGACGCGCTCATCGGGCTGGCTCAGGTTTCCACGTCCAGGAGCGATAATAAAACCGCATCGCTTTATCTGGCTCGCGCAAGAGCGGCGGTCGCCACCTCGCCCGATCTGCTTTATCGCTGCGGTCTGATCGCGCTCAGGTCGGGCATCTATGAAGAAGCCCGGTCGGCTTTCGAGCAGGCGATCCGTCTGCGTCCCGACCAACCGGCTTACCTGGTGGCTCTGGGCGCGACCTGGCTCAAAAAACCTGACCTGCTCGAAGCTGAAAAAGTTTTTCGCCGCGCTCTCCAACTTCAGCCCGACAGCCCGCAGGCACAGATGTATCTCGGCTATACGCTGCTCAAGCAGAAACAAATCGCGGAGGCCCGCTTTTGTCTGGAAAAAAGCGTCGAGGCGGACAACAGCATTCCAGAAACTTTTTATTACCTGGGGCTGATCGCGCAGGAGCAGAACGAGGATGAGCGAGCCATTGCGCTCTTCGAAAAAGCCATCGAATTATCTCCCACGTTTGCCCACGCGCATGTGGCTTTGGGTGTGACCTGTCTCAAGATGAAAGATTATCCGCGCGCCCGGCAGGAACTCGAAACGGGAGTGAAGTTGAATCCTTCGGATACCAAAGCGCATTATAATCTGGCTCTGCTCTTTGCGCGGATCAAAGACCCGCAGCGGGCGCAGGAAGAAATGAGCATAGTCGAAAAGCTCAAGGGCGAAGGCAAGGGCGAAGAACAGGACGTTCCTGCGCCACAGGCGCGAAAGCCGCGCTAGAGGCGCGCTGCGATTTGCATACGACAGGCGGTTGAGGTGAAAGACAGGTTTGCCATTTTCTCATTGCTTTTCCTGCTTGCCCTGCCTTTCGACTCAGTGGCTCAGAACACGTCTGTCACCTTCGAAGAAGTGCCGCCAAAAGTGAGCGGCATTCACTGGGTTCACAATAACGCTCATTCCCCGGATCGTCACCTGCCTGAGACAGTGGGCGCAGGATGCGCTTTTCTGGATTACGACAACGACGGGTGGATGGATATCTATCTGGTCAACAGCGGGGCCTGCGATTTCTACACGCCGACCACGCCGCTAAAAAACGCGCTCTATCGAAACAACCGCGACGGAACATTCACCGATGTCACGGACAAAGCCGGAGTCGGAGGCGGACGATTCGGGATGGGGGCGGCGGCGGCTGATTACGACGGCGACGGATGGCAGGACATCTACGTCACCAACTATGGCCGTAACATCCTTTACCATAACAACGGCAACGGAACTTTTGCTGACATGACCGAAAAAGCAGGCGTCGCCGCCCAGGGGTGGTCGACGTGCGCCGCCTGGTTCGACTATGACAATGACGGGCGGCTGGATTTGTTCGTCTCCAGCTTCGTTTATTACGACAAGTCGCAGAACATCTACTGCACGGACGAAAACATGAACCGGCGATATTACTGCGTCCCGCGTTTCTTCAAGCCGATGCCGAGCCGCCTGTTTCGCAACAACAGCAACGGCTCGTTTACGGACGTGAGCAAAGAGTCGGGCATAGCCGGCTATCCCGGCAAATCATTCGGCGCGGTTGCGACCGACATAAACAACGACGGCCTGATCGATCTGTTCGTAGCCAACGACACAATGCCCAATTTTTTATTCGTCAACAAGGGCGGCGGAAAATTCGAGGAAGAGGGCCTTGCGGCGGGCGTCGCCTACAGCGAGGCGGGAAAGCCGCGCTCAGGGATGGGAGTCGATGCGGTGGATTATGACGGCGACGGATGGCAGGACCTCTTCGTCGCCAACATCGATCAGGAATTCTTCAGCCTCTATCACAACCAGAAAGATTTGACCTTCACTGACGAGCCGGGAGAGATAGCTCCCGCCGTGCAGTTGTTGAGCGGCTGGGGGCTGAAATTTTTCGACTACGATAATGATGGCGATGCAGACCTGCTGCTGGTCAACGGCCACCCGGATGATATGATCGAGTTGCGAGTTCCCAAGGTCAAGCACAAAGAGCCGATGCTGATGTTCGAGAACACTGGGCGCGCTTTCAAAAACGTGAGCGCGAAGGCAGGCGCGGTCTTCACCCGGTCTTTTTCAGGAAGAGGAATGGCCACAGGCGATTTCGACAACGATGGCGATCTCGACGTTCTCACCTCCAATAACGACGAGCCGCCCGCGCTGCTTCGCAACACCGGCGGCAATCGAAACAACTGGCTCGGATTGCAACTCATCGCCACAAAGAGCAACCCATCAGCCGTCGGCGCGATGATCACCTGGCAGGCCGCAGGAGTCCGCCGCAGTCGATTGAAAACCGGCGGAGGCAGCTATCTCGCTTCGCACGACCCGCGCGAAATACTTGGCATCGGCGCGGCATCGCGGATCGATAATCTTGAGATTCGCTGGCCGAGCGGCGCAATCGATAAGATTGCCAATCCGCCGCTGAATGTTTATATCAAAGTGGTCGAAGGCCGGACGGCGAAGTGAAGGGAGGAGGCTATGAAAAATCGGCGTTCTCATTTCATCGCGCAGGCAGTTTGTTGTCTCGCTGCGACCGTCTTTGTGGCAGCCGCCGATCCTCAAGGCCCGGCGGGCGGCCCGCCGTCAGGCCCGCCGCCGCCCGGCAAAAGGAGTCCGCGAGAGCCTGACCGGGAGAGAGAGTTGCGCGAGAAAACGCTCCGCAGCGCCGAGATGGTGGTCGCTCTGGAAAAGAGAGATGAAAAACGCATCGAGGCGGCCATCAAACAGGTGAAAGAAGATTTCAAAAGAATCCAGATAGTTCGCAATGAAATGGTGCGCAATCTTCTGGCTGACAATCCACTCGACTATAAACTCATCGCCGATGAGACTGAGGAGATAAACGAGCGCGCCGCCAGGCTCAGGATATTTCTGATGCCGCCGACCGGGGATGACAAGGCCCGGAAGAATCAGGTCTCCTACGATCAGGATCAGATGAAAGGTGCGCTCATACTACTCTGCAACCGCATTGCTGACTTTATCGATAATCCCGTTCTCAGGAATCCCGGCACGGTCGATGTCGAGCAGTCAACCAAAGCCGGAGGCGATTTGTTGAACATCATCGAACTGAGCGGCAACATAAAAAGAAGCGCCGAAAAACTGTCGAGCAGGATGTCAAGATAACGGAGTTTAAAAATGTATTCTCACCTCGCTCTGATTCCTCTCCTGTTTCTGACGGCGGCTTTTCAATCGCCCGGTGATTCCATCCAGCGCCACTACAAGGCGGCGCAGGACTTCCAGAACGCGGGCCGGCTGGATGAAGCCGAATCCGAGTACAAAAAGGCCCTTGGCCTGAGCTATCGCAATCTGGCAAGAGCATTGCTGGCGGAAGGCAAATATCAAAAGGCCGTGCGAGCGGTTGAATCATCCGCCTCCTTCGGCGCAGGCTCGGAATCCCTTCTCATCGATCAGGCGACGGCATATTTTTATGTTAATCAATACGAGAAAGCCGTCGAGCCGTTGAAAAAGGCTCTGGCAGCCAATTCCAGGAGCGCGGCGGCGCATCATCTGCTGGGCAAGGTTTATTTCATGCTGGGCCGGTTCGATGAGTCGGTCGTCGAGCTCGACGCGGCGCTGAAGTTTGCGCCTTCGGATTTCGATGTCTCTTACACGCTGGCTCTGGCTCACCTCAAGCGCAAGCAACCTGTTTCGGCGCAGCAGATTTTTCGCCGCATGCTCGCAAGGCTCGGCGACAAGCCCGGAGTTCATAATCTCCTGGGTCGCGCTTATCGAGAGACCGGCTATCTGGATGAAGCGATGGAAGAATTCAGAAAAGCCATCGCGCTCGATTCGCGGCATCCCCGCGCTCACTACAACCTGGGGCTGACCTATCTGCTCAAAGACGGCACGCTCCGCATCAAGGAGGCGGCAGCCGAACTTCGCGCCGAGCTTGCGATCAACCCCCAGGAGTTCCTCGCCATTTACAATCTCGGACTGATCTCAGTCGTCGAACGGCAATATGAAGAGGGAGTCCGATTGCTGGAAAAAGCGGCCCTGCTCAGGCCGCAGAACCCCGGCGTGTGCCTTTTTCTGGGAAACGCTTATCACGGAGTTGGCCGATATGAAAAGTCGGTAGAGTATCTGAAAAAATTCCTGTCGCTCGATCCCAGCGCCGACAGCCCGCAGGCAGCCGAAGCCCGTTTCCTGCTCGGGCAATCTCTGGTCAGAGTGGGGCGGATGGAAGAGGGAGAAAAAGAGCTTGAAATCGCAAGAGACCTCAAGGCCAAAGCTCTGGCTACGGACCGCGAAAAGATCGTCGCCTATTTGAACACCGAAGAGTACAAGGGCGCGCATCTGCGGGCGGCGGAAGAGGAGAAGATTTCATCTGCGGGCAGCGCGGATGCCAGGACGAAAGAGTCTGAAATTATGTACAGCGGAGTCGTCGCCCGTATTCACAATCAGACGGGACTGTTGTATGCGGAGCGCGAAAACTTCCGCGCGGCGGTCGAGCATTTTCGCTCCGCCGTCGAATGGGATTCGTCTCTTGCGGGCGCTAACTACAATCTCGGATTGGCCTGTTACAAGGCGGAGTTGTACAAAGAAGCCATCCCCGCGCTCGAATCCGCGCTCAAAACCGATTCGGCCAATATCA
>CAZPQE010000155.1:0-12615 GCA_964588615.1 uncultured Clostridia bacterium
GAAGATGGCGCTTGCGGTGCGAAGCCCCCAGACGTATTTGACTATGAAGACCGAAAGCACCCCGAACTTGTCCATAAGTTTTTCGATACGGGGGCGGGCGCGCAGGAATATCTTGAGTTTTTCGGCCCGCCCGCGAAATCGCGCTCCGAGTAGGTAGCTGAGGGAATCGCCGACGAATCCTCCGGCAGTCCCCCAGATGAGGGCTTCTTCGAGCGTGAAGATGCCTGCGCGAGCCAGGACTCCGGCAAACAGCAAGGTGAGGTCGCCTTCGAGCATAGTGCCGAAGAAGATGGCCCACACGCCGTAGGTTCGAAGAAGTTCTTCCATAAGAGAACGAACGCCCGGAACGCGGGGCCGTGACCGCGAGAAATGAGAAGCGATCACCTCGCGGTCTCGCGTCCTCGGACCAGCGTCTCTAAGGGAGGAGCGATTCTATCGCACCGGAGCCAAAATTGACATGCTTTTCCTGGCTTTGATATGCTCAAGCAACCGGCTCTGAATCGATTTTTCATGACGCCCGCCGGAAGGGGAGATCGCCATCGAGGCCAGATTATGACGACCAGCCGAAACAACGACCAGCTTTTCATAGGCATAGACCTGAGCAGTTCGTCGCTCAAGGGCGCGCTGGTCAGCGCCGCAGGCGATATAGTCGACGAAGTGCGGTCTCAAACTCAGCAGCAAAGCTCGGAGCAGTTGCTGGCTCAGATAATCGAAACCGTGCAATCGCTCATCGCCGCCTCGAAGGGAAATCGTGTGTGCGCGGCGGGACTGGGCATACCCGGACTGGTCAACCGAAAAACCAATCGCATAGAGGTCATGCCCAATCTCCCGGCTTTCTCCGATATAGATGTAGTGGGAGAGATATCCCGCCAGACCGGGCTTTCGGTTTTGATCGACAACAACGCCAACACTGCCGCTTACGCCGAGCTTCAGACAGGCGCGGCGCGGGGCCGCAGAGACGTGTTTTTCGTATCACTGGGAGCGGGCATCGGCGCGGCACTCATCATCAACGGCCAGGTTTATCGCGGGGCGTCGGGGTTTGCCGGCGAGTTCGGCCACATGACGATAGACCCCGAAGGGATCGAATGCGCCTGCGGCAACATCGGCTGCCTGGAAACGATAGTTTCAGGCCCCAACATAGTTCGCCGCACCCGCGAGCGGTTGTACCGCGACCGCACCTCTTCGCTCTCCCGCCTTCAGATGCCCCGCGACCGCGAGTTCACCGCCGAAGACATCGCTCACGCGGCGCGCGACGGCGATGAGATGGCTCAACTGATGATGGAGCGCACGGGGATGTTCCTCGGCATAGCGATAGCTGCGGTGATCAATCTGCTCAACATCGAAATGGTCGTCCTCGGAGGCGGGGTGATGGAAGCGGGCGATCTGATACTCAAGCCGACGATAAAAGAAACCCGACGCCGCGCTTTCCCGCCTTCCTTCGGCAGTTGCGAAATAGCGATAGCCGAACTCGGCCCGGCAGCCGGGATGATAGGCGCGGCTCTGATGGCCCGCGATCAGGCAGGATAATCCCCCGGACTCTTTGCGCGAAACCGTTCACCTATGACCCTTGTCGAAGAATACGCCTGCTGGCGGCCCACCCCCCAGCAGGAAAATCTGTTGCGGGCCGCTCTGCTCTCCGAAGACGCGGCCCTTGAGGCATGGGGGAAATGGAAGTCGAGCGTCGATATCGAAAACCTCGACGGCGGCTCTTACCGGCTTCTCCCTCTGCTCTACACCAACCTCATCAAACACTCAGTCCGCGATCCTTTGATCGCCCGCCTCAAATCGGTTTATCGCCACACCTGGTCGAAGAATCAAATGCTACTGCGCACTGCCGCAATACTTCTCGACCGATTCCGCGAACAGGGCATAGAGACCATCGCGCTCAAGGGATTTTCGATGGTCTCGCTTTATTACAAGGACTGGGGCGCGCGCCCGATGTCGGACCTCGATGTGCTGGTTCGCGCCGATAAAGCCGAACTCGCCATGAAAGCGCTGGCCGAGCAGGGATGTAAATCGACCTGCCCTGAGCCGAGGCGACTGATCGGAGCGCGTCATTCGACAGATTTCACCAACAGCGCGGGCCGTTCAATCGATCTGCACTGGCATCTGATGTGGGAATGCTGCCGCGAAGGCGACGATGACGATTTCTGGGAAGCGGCCATACCTGTTGGCGCAGGCGAAATCCAGACGCTCGCGCTCTGCCCCGCCGATCAGCTTCTACACGTGTGCGTGCATGGCTCGATGTGGAATCCCAATCCGCCGTTTCGATGGGCCGCAGACGCATTGACCATCATCCGTTCTGCGGGCGCGGAGGTGGACTGGAACCGGCTGCTGGATCAGGCTGACCGCCGCCGTCTCGCGCTGCCTGTCGGACGGATGCTCTTCTGGCTCAGAGAGAGTTTGCAGGCGCGCGTGCCTGAAGCGGTTTTGAGAGAGATGAACTCTGTTCGCGCGACTATGGGCGAAAGGATCGAATACCGTGTGAAGATGCGCAGGATGCGCGGACTGAGTTCGCTTGCCATATTCTGGTTCATGCACCGGAGATCGAGAGAGGGTTTCATTCGTCGCCTCATCGAGTTTCCACGCTACCTGCAATACAACTGGGGGCTTGAGCGGCTCTATCAGGTTCCGCTTTACATGTCGATAAGAGGCGCGCAGCGCAACGCCCGAAGGCTGCTCGCGCGCCTCGGCTGGTCTCAGCAAAAGACGTTTCCTTAGCTGCCGCTTCAACATTGCCACCTGCAACCTCCATGCGATAAGATCACCTCCTGAACTCAGGGGAGAGTGGCCCAACTCGTTTACACACGAAACGAACTATGAATAGCAATGCCCGTCTGAGCGTCAATGCTCCAAAGGTCGCAAACCAGTTGATCGATGGCGAGGTCATAATGATCAACCTCGACACCGGAACCTATTACAGCCTGGACAAAGTGGGCGCGCTGGTCTGGAGCCTCATCCAACAGAGCGCCTCGCTCGAAACCATAATCGAAGGGATCAGCTTCCGCTACGAAGCGAGCCGGGAAGAAATGCTCGACTCGGTTGCAAAACTGATCGATGACCTGAGCGCAGAAAACCTCATCCGCATCGATGAAGCGGCTGTCGAAAGTAACGCGCCCCGCGCCGTCGATCCCGCGCCGCAGAAGCAGAAGTTCGAGGCTCCCTCGCTGCAAAAATACACCGACATGCAGGACCTCCTTCTGCTCGACCCCATACACGAAGTCGACGAAGCAGGCTGGCCGGTGAGCAAGCCTGAGCCGATGGTCTGATCTGTAGAATGAGCATTACAGATTCACGCGCGCCGACTGAGGTCGAAGACTACTTCCGCGCCGTCCGCCTCGCTTCTCTTGCCGCTGCCCGTTCGAAAGGAGGCTTCATTGACCGCTTCTACCAAATAGGCGGTCTCTGCTTTCGACTGCGCTTTGCCGGAGAAGCGATGCTCGCGCAACTCACCCATTCTTTTGAGCACCTCGCCTCAGAACCCGCAGAACCTTCGCTGACGGTTTATATCTGGGACAGCGCATCGACCGGAGAGCCTGTGCCTGCGCCTCCCTGGAAGCTCGAAGACTACATCTCGCGCTCCGAGATCAGAGGCTACAACACCCCTCGCTTCAACACCGCCTTTCAACTCGGAGCCGCCACACTCAGCATGCTCGACGCCGAGGCGCGCGAAGCCGTCTTCTGGATCGCCGACGCAAATCAAATCGCATACTACGAGCGCGGCTCTCCGCTGCGCGCGATCCTTCACTGGTGGACTGCTCGCCGCGCGCTTCAGATAGTTCACGCCGGCGCGGTTGGAACTTCGGAAGGAGGAGTTCTGCTTGCCGGAAAAGGCGGGATGGGCAAATCGACTACGACTCTGCTTTGCGTCGAAGTGGGACTGCTCTATGCCGGAGACGATTACGTTCTGCTTCGCGCCGACCCTTCACCTTTCATCTACAGCCTCTACAACTCGGCCAAGCTCGATGACGCCGCTCTCTTTCGGTTTCCCGATTTCGCCCCATTCGTCAGCAACCCTCAAAGGACGGGCGATGAAAAAGCCGTCCTGTTCGTGCGCGACCGCTACCCGGAAAGAGTCGTGTCGGGTTTTGTGGTAAAAGCTCTACTGATCCCGCGCATCACGCCCGAATCGGAGACGAAATTGACCAGAGCGTCTGCTATCGCGGGACTCACCGCTCTTGCTCCAAGCACCATATTTCAGTTGCCGGGAGCGGGCGCGGAGGCTTTCGATCTGCTCGCGCGATTTGCAAAGCGCGTACCCTGCTATCGCCTCGACCTCGGAACGGACGCCGCGCGAGCGCCCGAATTGATTTCCAGCCTGCTCAGGGAGATTTGAAACTTGCAGGATGAGATTCACAAAAGAGTTCTGATCATAGACTCGCGCCCGCCCACGCCCGACTACGATTCGGGTTCTCTGCGCATGCGCCGTCTGCTCGACGTTTTGCAGAGTCTTTCCTGCAAGGTGACTTTTGCCGCAAGCTGCCCTTCAGCCTGGCCGCCGCTTGATGAACGAGCCGGGCGAGATATTTCCAGTCTGCGGCTATCGGGGATAGAAGTGGTTGAGGGAGAAGAAATCCGCGCGGTCGAAGATCATCTTCTCAGTAAGGGCAAAGAGTATGACGCGGTGCTGTTGAGCGGAGGAGTGTACACGGCTGCGCGTCACATCCAAAGCGTCATCAAACATGCGCCCCAGGCGATCAAAATATTCGACACCGTCGATCTTCACTTCCTTCGCGAGTTTCGACATGCCAGATTGACCAGGAGCCATCATCGTCTTAGACGGGCGCTCGTCTGCAAGGCCAATGAAGTGGCCATCGCGAGGCGCGCGGATTACACGCTGGTGGTCAGTGATCTGGAAAAAGAAACGCTCGAACGAGAATGCCCCCAGGCGCGCGTGTGCGTCCTCTCGAACATCCACGAAGTGTTCGGGTGCAGAATGCCTTTTGCCGAGCGGCGCGACCTGATGTTTGTCGGAGCGTTTCAACACCTGCCCAACATCGATGCCGTGACCTGGTTCGTCAGTGAAATCTTTCCGCTTGTGAAAGCGGAAATCGCCGGTTTGAAGATTCATATCATCGGCGGCCATCCGCCCGCAGAGATCACGGACTTGAGCGCGGATGATGTAATCGTCACAGGACATGTGGCCGACATCGCGCCTTACTTCGACGCTTGCAGGCTGTCGGTCGCCCCGCTTCGATTCGGCGCGGGAGTCAAGGGCAAGGCGCTGATGAGTATGAGCTATGGCCTTCCGGTGGTTATGACTTCGATAGCGGCTGAGGGCATGCATCTGACCGATGGCCGCGATGCGCTCGTAGCCGACTCGCCCGCAGAGTTCAGCCGGGCGATAGCGAGTCTCTACGAAGATGAAGTGCAGTGGGCGCAGCTTTCACGCAATGGGCTTGAAATCGTGTCGCGCCATTTTTCATTCGCCTCCGCCCGCGAAACATTGAGAGGTTTACTGACAGGCTCAGTCTGAAGTTCGAAGAGCGTCAGCGCGCACAGACCCGGCTTGCGCGTAAAAAACACACGCCGCTCTGTGAGTAGAAAAGAGCGAAGGCATCTGGTAAAAACGTGAGGTGAGTTTTTGCTCAACGCGGATTTTGAATTATGACCTTACCTTTAGTCAGCGTCATCATCCCTGTCTACAACGGCGAGCGATTCGTCGCCGAGGCTATTCAGAGCATCCTTGATCAGGATTATCGCCCGCTCGAAATCATACTCGTCGATGACGGCTCACAGGATCGCACTGCCGAAATAGCCCGCTCGTTCGAAGCCGTGCGGTACATTCATCAAAAGAATCAGGGCCACGCCGCAGCCAAAAACACCGGCATCGCAGCCGCTCGCGGAGAGATGATCGCCTTTCTCGACGCCGATGATGTGTGGATGCCCGGCAAGCTGACCGCTCAGGTCGGCTACCTCATCGCTCACCCGGAGGTCGGATTCACCGTCGTCCGACAGCGAATCTTTTTCGAGCCGGGCGCGACCGTTCCGCCCGGCCACAGGGAAGATTACTGGACGACCGATACGACAGCCTATATTCCGAGCTCGCTTGTGACCCGCCGAAGCGTGATCGATCAAATAGGCGCGTTCGATCAGTCGTTCAAACACGGCAACGACACCGACTGGTTTTTCAGAGCCAGTGAAGCGGGCGTTTCGATGTTCATAATTCCTGAGACCCTGCTGATGAGGCGAATGCACGACACGAATATGATCCGCGATGTCGAAGGCAACCGAGCGGATATGATGCGTCTGCTCAAAGCCTCCATCGATAGAAAGCGCAAGGTGAAAAGCCAATGATGGTGAGCATAATCATCCCCGTCTACAACTGCGAGCGATATATCGAAGAAGCCCTGCGAAGCGTGTTGGCTCAGAGCTATCGCCCCATCGAAATAATAGTCATCGATGACGGCTCGACTGATCGCACCCGCGAAGTGGTCGAGCGATTCCAATCCGATGTGCGTTACTCTTTTCAAACACACAGCGGCACTGGCGCAGCGCGCAATCGCGGCATAGAAATGGCGCAGGACGACTGGTTCGCTTTCCTCGACGCCGATGATGTGTGGCTTGAGGACAAGCTGAAGATTCAGATGGCGGCTATGGAATCCGATCCTGATCTCGATGCGGTGTTCGGATACGTGAAGCAGTTTCACAGCCCTGAACTTGACGAAGGATGGAAGAAAAAGACATGGTGCCCGGATGATCCCGTGCCGGGTTTCTCTCCGACCGCGATGCTCATCCGGCGCGAGGCTTTTCTGCGAGTGGGCTTGTTTGAAACCGGCAGGCAGGTCGGAGAGTGGCAGGAGTGGTACATGCGCGCGCAGGAGCGCAGGCTGCGAATGACAACATTGCCCGATGTGATAGCCCGCAGGCGATTGCACGATGCAAACAACGGCCTCCGAACCCGCAATGCCTTCGATGAGCGACTTCAGATCATCAAGGCCGCGCTCGACCGCCGCCGCGCTTCGAACGCGCGAAGCGACGAGTAGACTGAGACTACTTCGACCTGATCAGAAGCACGCTTCGCAGGAACTGTTTGTCTTCCTCCGCAATTCCCATCAGCAGCAGTGTCGCGGCGTAGGTCGCAACCATCGCCGCGCCGATGACGGCAAGCGCGATGTACTTGTCAGCGGGCGCGATGCTGTCGGCGATGAGCGCGACTACCGCCGCCGCTATCGCTGCAAGCAACAGCGGCGCGTGACGCGGCCCGACGCCTGAGACTCCGAGTATTCTCTTCATCGCCAGAGCGTTCATCACGTTCGACACCGCCCACGAACTGCACAGCGCGATGCCTGCGCCGATGAGTCCCACTCGCGGAATCAGAATGATGTTGAGCGCGAGCCCTGCGGCACCTGCGATCAAACCGTTTATGAAAGGCACGCGCGGGCGGGCGGCCATAGTCAATGTCTGACCTGAAGGGCCGAGTATGAAATAGACCAGAGTCCCCAGAGCGATGAGCCTTGCGACCGGCGCGGCTTCGATGAACTGGCTGCCGACGACTGCCATCACTCGTTCGGGAAACAGTATCAGCGCGATGGAAGCCGGAAGACAGAGCATCAGCACCGAGCGCGACACCGAGCGATAGAGAGGGCGGAGCGCGTCGCCTTTGGCGAGAATCGCAGCGGCGGCGGGCCGGAAAGCGGCCTCCATCGCAAACGGGAGCATGGCCGTGAGCATCGCCGTCCGCATCGCCACCGTGTAGTGCGCGGTCGCTGACGCAGACACGAAGGTGAATATCAGAAATATGTCGGCCTGCGCCAGCAGTCGGCTCACGACCATCTGGCCGCAGACGGGAAGACCCTCGCGCAGGAGCTCACCCGCCAAACGCTCGGAGCTCGGGCCGGTCGCTTTTCGAGCGACCACTCGCTGGTAAACTGCGAAAGACAGAATCGCGCTCGTGAAGATCGAAGCGATATAGGCTACTGCGAGCCATCGCGCGCTCGATCCAAAAACGAAGAAGAGCAGCGCGGCAAGCGAAACTTTGACGGCAGGCTCGATCATCGTGCGGACGATGACGAAGTAGCGTTGAAGCCCCAGCCCTTCGGTCGTCCACAAAAAGATATCTGCAAACAATGAAGCAGGCACGGCCAGAGCGGCAAGGCTGAGGAAAGCGGCGAGGCGGGGTCGGTCGAGCGCGGCGGCCAGGCGCGCGTTGAAGAGAAGGAGCGCGGCGGCGGCGATGAGACCCATCGGCATGATGATGATGAGCGCGGCGCGGGCTACGCTTTTGATTTCGACCCTCTTTCCTCTGGCCGCGAGGCTTGCGATGGCTCGGATGGCGGAGCGGTCGACGCCGAGTTTGGACGTGAGGAGCAGTATTTCGATCAGACTGACGCCGAACAGATACAATCCGAAATCCGCCGGGCCGTAGGTTTTGGTGACGAAGAGGGCGAACACGTATCCGAGCAGTTTGTCTACCGCCATGCCGAAAAAACGTATAGACCCCTGTCGGGCTACGTGGTGAAATTCTCCCGTTGGCTGCTCGGTTGTAATCTCCTCGGCGATCAGAGAGTTCTCCCCTGCGGTTGAAATAGAGTCGAGTAGTATAGCGAGCGCGGGAGGAAATTAGAACGCTGATGTTTTCACTCAATGGTCTGCGGCGCGCGGTTCGTGTAAACTAGGTAGTTCATCGAAAGCCGGAAAGTTGAAGACACAGCGATAATGACAGACCGCTTGCAAATAAGAAACTTCTCGATAATCGCGCACATCGATCACGGCAAGAGCACGCTTGCAGACCGACTGCTCGAAAAAACAGGCGCGCTCTCCGAACGCGAAATGAGTGAGCAGGTGCTCGACGCCATGGACCTCGAACGCGAGCGCGGCATCACCATCAAGGCCCATGCCGTCCGCCTCAACTACCGCGCGCGCGACGGGCGCGATTACCTCCTCAACCTCATCGATACGCCCGGCCACGTCGATTTCTCTTATGAAGTATCGCGCTCGCTGTCGGCCTGCGAGGGGGCGCTTCTGGTCGTCGATGCTTCGCAGGGAGTCGAGGCGCAGACGCTGGCAAACACTTACCTGGCTCTGGATCACAACCTGCACCTGATTCCGGTCATAAACAAAATCGATCTGCCGGGAGCCGAGCCCGACCGGGTGATGGAAGAAATCGAGCACTCCATCGGGCTGGAAACCCATAACGCACTGATGATCTCGGCCAAGATGGGGCTGGGAGTCGATGAAGTGCTCGAAGCCATCGTGCGCGAAGTTCCGCCTCCGGCGGGCGACCCTCAAGCGCCGCTCAAGGCTCTGATATTCGATTCGTGGTTTGACAGCTATCGCGGCGTGGTCGTGCTCATTCGCGTCATCGACGGCTCGATCAGACCAGGCATGCGGGTTCGACTGATGGACGCAGAAAAAGAATACCTCGTCGATGCTCTCGGGGCGCTCACGCCAAAGCCGCGCGAGATAGATGAACTCGGAGTCGGCGAAGTGGGGTTTTTCACCGCTTCGATCAAGACCGTAGCCGACGTTGAAATCGGCGACACGGTGACTGAAGCCGCGCGGCAAACCGAGACTCCATTCCCCGGATTCAAGCGCATCAAACCGATGGTCTTTGCCGGACTCTATCCTATCGAATCGAACCGCTACGAAGAACTGCGCGACGCTCTGGATAAACTCCGACTCAACGATTCATCTTTTTTCTACGAGCCTGAATCCTCAGCCGCGCTCGGATTCGGGTTCCGCTGCGGGTTCCTCGGCCTTCTGCACATGGAAATAGTGCAGGAAAGACTGGAGCGCGAATTCGATCTCGAACTCATCACCACCGCGCCCAACGTGCGCTACCGGGTGACGACTACGGCGGGCGACGTGCTGGAGATAGACAGCCCGTCGAAGCTGCCCGACCCCGGTCGCATAGAGATGATCGAAGAGCCGATCATAAGGGCGATGATAATGACCAACGACGAATACGTCGGGCCGCTGTTCGCTCTGCTGGAAGAAAAGCGCGGCGTTCAACAGGGCTTCGAATACATGACGCCCAAGCGCGTGCTGCTCACCTACGAATTGCCGCTTGCCGAAATAATGCTCGATTTCTATGACCGGCTGAAATCGCTCTCTCGCGGCTACGCTTCGTTCGACTATGAACTGACGGGCTATCGCGCTGGCAAGCTGGTCAAGCTCGACATGCTGGTTGCCGGTGAGCCTGTCGACGCGCTCTCGCTGATAATCCACACCGAGAGCGCCTACGCGCGAGGGCGGGCGCTGGTGGAGAAGATGCGCCAGCTTATCCCGCGTCAGTTATTCGAGGTTCCTATTCAGGCGGCCATCGGAAATAAAATCATCGCCCGCGAGACGGTCAAATCGCTGGGCAAAAACGTTCTGGCCAAATGCTATGGCGGTGATATCACTCGAAAGCGAAAGCTGCTTGAGAAGCAGAAAGAAGGAAAGAAACGAATGAAACGGGTGGGCAAAGTCGAGATTCCGCAGGAAGCCTTCCTCGCCGTGCTCAAGGTCAAGGAGTGATGAGGTGAACAGGAGCAGGTGTGCAGGGGAGAAAAGGTGATGATGTACTGGGATGAAGAGGTGAAGAAACGAAGGAGCGATGTATTACACTTACGTCAGGCTCCCCTGCTCCCCTGCTCCTCCGCACCCCTGCTCAGAGTCAGCCGCTCACATCGATCTTTTCGGCCACGAAGACTATGCGCGTCTTGACGGGCTTGCCCTCGACGAGCGCAGGCTGGAATGATCGCTCCGTAAAGGTCCACCACAACTGCTCGACCACGCGGGCGTCTTCAGGCTCCTGAAGCCAGTCGAGTATTTTCGCCCGCCCGTCAGGGCCGACTTCGATCAGAGCCGACACGCCTTCGTCGCCTGATTTCTCATAAGCCAGGCTGCTGAGGCTGACCATCGAACTGTTGTTGCGCACACGAGGCAACTCATAAAAGTGCTGGTTGTCTACCGAGTCCCTGTCGGCAGCAGTCTCGTTGTAGTTGTGATATTCAGCATCCGAGCCATAGAGAGGCGGGAAGACCGTGACCTCGCCCAGCGAACCTCTGTTGACCGGAATCGGCCTGAAACCTGAAAGCATGAAGGCGAAAAGCAGAACGGAGACTATCACGCCGGTCGCGTAGGAAAGCGGCTTGGGGTTGAACTGGAGCATCCATTCGACCATTCGCTGGCGAAAGCTCATCTGTCGCATCGCGCGCCGCTCGACTGCCGTCAGGATATAGCTGTGAAGCTCTCGCGGAACTTCCGCGCGCCCCGCCCGGCGGAGCATCATCGAAGCGATTTCGGTTTCAGCCAGATGGTCTCGACAACCGGCGCAGTGGAAGATGTGCGCGTGGTAGTCGGCAGCTTCGCCGTCGGAAAGCAGTCGGTCCAGATAAGCAGAGGCGTTCGTAGTGTACTTCTTGCAGTTCATAAGACCACACTAAATCAAATCCTTGACCCGGCGGCGGAGTTCCTCGCGCCCTCGGGCTATGCGGGACTTGACTGTCCCTATGGAGATGCTGAGGGTTTCAGCTATCTCCTCGTAAGCAAGTTCTTCGATCTCGCGCAAAATGAGCGCGATTCGATATTCGTTCCTGATCTCGCCCAAGGCCAGCATGATGCGCCGCTCGCGCTCGCTGGCTATGGCGGTTTGCTCAGGCGAAGCTCCCTGGCTGGGAAGGTTGCTGGCGAGCGTCGTATCCGATTCATTCCGGCTGAGGTCGAGCGACAGGGTTTCGTCTTTGTGCCGTCGTCGCCACCATCGCTGCTGGTTCATGGCCTGATTGATGGCTATGCGATAAATCCAGGTCTTGAGACCTGACTCGCCCCTGAAGCCGTTGATCCCCCGATAGATTTTCAAAAAAGTTTCCTGTGCGGCATCGCGCGCGTCTTCGGCGTCGCCCAGCAATCGATAACACAGAGAGTAGACCGGGCGCTCGAAGCTGGCGACCAGTTCCTCGAATGCTTCCATGTCGCGGGCGCGCAATCTGGCGATCAAGCCTGCCTCGCGGCCTTGCTCGATCTCGCAGGTTTCCACCTCTGCGTGATCGAAAGTGGCTTGCTCCAGTGCGGCCATATCGACGGCTGACATGGGCGACGCTCCTTAGAAAAGGATTTGCCGGGGGGTCATCGCTCGCCCCAACGAGAAAGCCGAGCGCCGTAATAGCTCCAGGTGGAACGGGGCGATGACCCTTCACCTCACTTGTCGCTAATCTTAGACACCCGACTCGACTGGAATGTTCCAGACTTCTCAAATCTATCACATCGCCCGTTGGCAAGCGAGAATAATGAATCGAGGGGAGCAGGGAAAATGCAGAATGCGGAACGTAGAATGCGGAATAGATTTGAGCCGGATTTTCTATTTATTCCGCACTCTGCACTCCGCATTCTTCTTCTGACCACTGACCACTGACCACCGACGACTAACCACCGATTCGCTTTTCTTGACAATGCGCTCCGGGGGCCGCTATGTTCTCCTTTCCTTTTGCCTGCGCTGAGACAGGCCTGGGCGATGGCAAAGAGATCAAGGAGTCATTCTGGTCGTCAGTTGCGACGTCCTGAGACGATGAAAAAGAAAAAGTCAGATGCGCAGTGCCTATCGACTAACATCTGACATCTGACATCTGGTTTCAGAGGAGCCGAAGATGTACAACCGTCGGCCAGCCTGTTGACACCCTGAAAGGATGA
>CAZPQE010000156.1:0-10083 GCA_964588615.1 uncultured Clostridia bacterium
TCGAAGTAGCCGCACTCACAAAGGCTTTCTGCGCAGGCACAGACAGGAAAAATTTCTGCGGAATCGGATCGGTGAAGAACAACGTCGGACACCTCGAAATAGCGAGCGGCGTGACCGGACTCATCAAGACCGCGCTTGCGCTCAAACGCGAGTTGATTCCGCCGACGATAAATTTCGAGAAGCCCAACCCTGAGACCGATCTCGAAAACAGCCCGTTCCATGTGGTGACGAAACTGACCGGGTGGAAAAAAGGTTCTGCGCCGCGACGGGCAGGCGTAAGCTCTTTCGGAGTGGGAGGGACGAATGCGCACGTCGTTCTGGAAGAGGCTCCTGAAGCCGAATCGAGCGCGTCGAGACCGCGACAGTTGCTTCTGCTTTCGGCAAAGAGCGAATCTGCGCTCGAAGCAGCGACCGCAAACCTGACTGAGTTTCTCAGGCGAGAGGATGTCAATTTTGCCGACCTCGCCTACACGCTGAAAGTCGGACGCCGCGCGTTCGCTCACCGCCGCATGCTGTTTTGCAACAGCAGAGAAGACGCGCTCGCTGCTTTGGAGTCGCGTGACGCGAAGCGCGTGAAGACTTCCATACAGAAATCGCCGCGCCTCGTCTTCATGTTTCCCGGACAGGGTTCTCAACAGGTCAACATGGGACGCGGCCTTTACGAATCCGAGCCTGACTTTCGCAATCAGATCGATCTTTGCGCCGAGATACTCAGCCCCCATCTCGGAGTCGATATTCGAGACCTGCTCTATCCTGCCGAAGACGGAGTTGAAGAGGTTCGCGCAAAGCTCAATCAGACGGCGATAACTCAGCCTGCGATTTTCGTCATCGAGTACGCGCTGGCCCGAATGTGGATGGAGTGGGGAGTCCGTCCGCAGGCGATGATAGGCCACAGTGTTGGCGAGTACGTCGCCGCCTGTCTTGCGGGCGCGCTTTCGCTCGAAAACGCTCTCCATCTGCTTGCCGCGCGAGGCCGTCTCACCCAGCAGTTGCCCGCCGGATCGATGCTTGCGGTCAGATTGTCGCAAAAGGAAGTCGAGCCATTCGTCAGTAACGGAGTGTCGCTTGCGGCCATCAACTCTCCCACACTGAGCGTGCTTTCAGGGCCGAAAGACGACATAGAAGAGCTTCGATCTCAGATGACCAGTGGCGGAGTCGCGGCGCGACTGCTTCAGACCTCGCACGCTTTTCACTCGGCGATGATCGATCCCATTCTGCCCCGGTTCATAGATGAAGTGAAGCAAATCACTTTCAACTCGCCTTCCATTCCTTACATCTCGACACTGACCGGGGGATGGATCAGCGAATCGGAAGTCAAAGACCCCGAATACTGGGCGAGGCATTTCCGCGAGACGGTTCAGTTCGCTCCCGGCATAGAGGAGTTGCGAAAAGACGCAAACAGTCTGTTCCTCGAAGTGGGGCCGGGCCAGGTGTTGACCTCGCTTGTGAAACAGATGTGCAAGCAGTCGAAGCAGACGGTCGTTTCTTCTCTGAGCGATGTCTGCGCGACGGAAGCAGACCAGGAGGCCGCGCTCAACGCGCTCGGCCAGATGTGGATGAACGGAGCCGAAATAGACTGGAAAACATATTACAAACACGAGCGGCGGCTCAGACTGAGCCTGCCCTCGTATCAGTTCGACCGAAAGAGATACTGGGTCGAGCCTGAGCGGGAATCAACGCGCGCCGCGCAACCTCTCACTCAGATTTCTTCGCCGGAAATTCATACAGAGGAGGTTCAGCAGGAGGCAATAAAACAAAGCATCATGACAGCGCCAGCACAAGCGAATGCACGACCAGACCGACAGCAGAATTTATTGTTCGCCCTCAAGCAGTTGTTTCATGATCTTTCGGGAATCGAGATGGCTGACCTCGACGAGTCAGCCAGTTTTCTCGAACTCGGATTCGACTCGCTGTTCCTGACTCAGGCCAGCCTTTCGATTCAAAACAGGTTCGGGGTGAAGATAGCTTTTCGCCAGTTGCTCGACGAGTATTCCTCGCTCGAAGCTCTCGCCCTCTTCATCGATGAGAATCTTCCAGCCGACTCCGAACCTGTCGCAACAGTTGCAACCCAGGAAATGTCGCCCCCCGGCTTCGCTCCCCCTCCCGAACAGTCGCGGGCGGCGACTGGAGAAGGCGCCATGCCGACGAGCGCATTAGAGAGAATAATGCAGCAGCAGCTTCAGGCCATGACCGATCTCATCAATCAGCAGCTTTCGACGCTTCGAGGCGGCGCGACGGTTGCAGATCTCTCTCCACAACCTGCCGTCGCGCCGCCCCGCTCTGCGGCTGCCCCGGTCAAAGCTGTGATAAAAGCGCCCCAGCGAGCGGCGCACCCAAAACCCGACGCGGAGACGAAAGACAAACCGTTTTGCCCCTACAAACCAGTTGAAAAAGGACACGGCGGCACGCTCACTCCTCGACAACAGGCCGCCCTCGACGACCTTCTTTCTCGCTACGCGGCGCGCACTCGCAATTCGAAAGAACTTACTCAGAAATATCGCGCGCATCTGGCCGATCCGAGAGTGGTCTCAGGCTTTCGGCTTCAGTGGAAAGAAGCGATCTATCCGATCATCATCGAGAAATCGCTCGGCTCTAAAATGTGGGACGCCGACGGAAACCAGTACATCGATATGCTGATGGGATTCGGCGTGAACCTCTTCGGCCACGCTCCGGGTTTCGTCACCGAAGCTGTCGAGCAGCAACTCAGACGCGGGTACGAGATCGGGCCGATGAGCGATCTTGCGGGCAAAGTCGCAAGCCTGATATGCGAGCTTACCGGAAACGAGAGAGCGACTTTCTGCAACACAGGCTCGGAGGCTGTGATGGGCGCGCTTAGGCTTGCGCGCACGGTCACGGGCCGAAGTCGCGTGGCGCTGTTTGCAGGCTCCTATCACGGCTCTTTCGATGAAGTGCTCGTCCGCGCCAACAACTTCGACGGCACGCTGCGCACCGCTCCCATAGCTCCGGGCATACCGCAGGAGAGCGTCGATAACATACTCGTTCTGGATTACGGCACGGCGGAATCGCTCGAAATCATCAGAGAGCATGCTCATGAACTTGCCGCTGTGCTGGTCGAACCTGTGCAGAGCCGCCATCCTGATCTGCAACCGAAAGAGTTTCTAAAAGAGATTCGAGAGATAACCGAACGAGCCGGAACCGCGCTCATATTCGACGAAGTGGTCACGGGGTTTCGCTCTCATCCGGGAGGCGTGCAGGCGCTCTTCGACATTCGAGCCGATCTTGTCACCTACGGCAAAGTCATCGGCGGCGGAATGCCGATAGGCGTGCTGTCGGGCAAGGCTCGCTTCATGGACGCGCTCGACGGCGGGATGTGGAACTTCGGCGACAAGTCGGTTCCTGAAGTCGGCGTGACTTTCTTTGCCGGAACATTCGTGCGCCATCCTCTTGCGCTTGCCGCCGCTCTGGCTTCGCTCGATCACCTCAAGGAAAACGGCCCGGCTCTTCAACAGCAACTAGCCGAAAAAACCGCGCGACTGGTGAAAAGAATAAACCACTGCTTCGAGAGCAACTACATCGCGACGAAGCTGGAAAATTTCGCTTCGATCTTTTATATGCACTTCCCCGTAGAAGAGCGATTCGCCAGCCTCTTCTATTTTCTGCTGCGCGAGAAGGGCGTGCATATACTCGAAGGATTCCCGTGCTTTTTGACCACCGCTCACACGGACGAAGACCTCGAATATGTCGCCCGCGCTTTCGAGGAGAGCGTCGTCGAGATGCAGAAGGGCGGGTTCTTCCCTGAGCCTCTGGCCATTGCCGTGGGCGAAGCTGCCCACTCGTCTGAGATCAAGCGAGTTCCACTGACCGAAGCGCAGAAGGAAATCTGGTACGCATCTCAGTTGGGTGATGACGCCTCGCTTGCCTACAACGATTCGGTCATAGCTCACCTGCGCGGCGCGCTGGATGTTGACTCTCTCAAAAAATCGCTCGACGCTCTGGCCGCGCGACACGAAGCTCTGCGCGCGACTTTCCACGCATCGGGCGAGTATCAGGAGATAGCTCCGACAGGAACTCTGGAAACAGGGGCAATCGATCTTTCGTCTCTCACGAAAGAAGAACGAGACGCGGAGCTTCAGGCTATACTCGCAGACGAATCTCGCGCGCCTTTCGATCTTTCAGACGGGCCGCTTGCCCGCGCAACTCTGGTCAAACTCGAAGAAGACCATCACCTGCTCGTGCTGGTTGCCCATCACATCGTCTGCGACGGATGGTCGTTCGCCGTCCTGTTGCAGGAACTCAGCGAACTCTACTCGGCTCAAACGCGCGGCGTCGATTGCCCGTTGCCTGAAGCGGGACTCTTCAGCGAGTATGCGCGCTGGGATGCCGAAAAGATGTTCGGAGCGGAAGGAAAAGAAGCCGAGCGTTACTGGCTCGAACAATTCGCCACTCCGCCCTCAGGTCTCGATCTTCCCTCCGACCGCCCGCGCCCGGCCAACAAGACTTTCAACGGCGGGGTCGAGAGTTTCATACTCGACGAATCGCTTCACAAAGAGATCAAGCGGCTGGGCGCAAAGAACGGAGCCACGCTCTTTGCCACTCTGCTGGCCGGATTCAACGCGCTGCTCCATCGTCTGTCTGGTCAGTCGGACATAGTTGTCGCAGTCCCGGCTGCGGGCCAGTCCGTGATCGGAGAAGACCGTCTCGTCGGCCACTGCGCCAACCTGCTTCCGGTGCGAAGCGAAGTTCGAGGCGATGAGCCGTTCGCCGACTACATCAAACGAGTCAAGCGCGCGGCGCTCGACGCCTACGAGCATCAGCACTACACCTACGGGCTTCTGGTTCAACGACTCGCGCTGCCGCGAGACCCGTCGCGCTCGCCGCTGCTTTCGGCGATGTTCAACATCGATAGGTCGGGCTTCAAGGGACTTGATTTCGGCGGGCTTGAAGTGGAGATAAGCGCCAATCGGAAGGCTTATGCGACATTCGATATTTACTTCAACATGCTTGAGACCGACAGCGGCGTGGTCATCGATTGCGAGTACAACACCGATTTGTTCGACGCGGCGACCATAAGACGCTGGCTCGGTCATTACCGCGCGCTGCTCGAAGGCGCTGTAGCCGATGCCACACAGAAGGTTTCCCGCCTGCCGCTGCTCGATGAAGACGAAAGCCGCCGGCAGTTGATCGAGCTTAACGACACTGCGAGAGAGTATCCTCGCCGCTGCGCGCATGAATTGTTCGAAGAGCAGGCGGCCAGGACTCCCGATGCTGTCGCCGTCGTCTGCGAAGGCGAGCAGTTGACCTACGGGGAACTGGACGCGAGGGCCAACAAAGTGGCTCATCACCTCGCAAAACTCGGAGTCGCGTCAGAGACGCTGGTGGGAATCTCGGTGGAGCGTTCGCTCGATATGATGGTCGGACTCCTCGGCATACTCAAAGCCGGGGCAGCTTATGTTCCTATCGATCCTGCGTATCCGAGAGAGCGCGTTGCGGCGATACTTGAGGATTCGGGCGTGCAGATAGTTTTGAGTCAGGCTCACCTGGCGCTCGATCTGCGCGATCAGGTTCGACAGGTCGTCTGCCTCGACATCGAATGGGACAAGATAGCGCACAACAGTCAGGAAAAACCTGCGATTCAAACGACGACCGAAAGCCTCGCTTATGTGATTTATACATCAGGCTCGACGGGCAGGCCCAAGGGAGTGCAGATAGAGCATCGCGCGCTGGTCAATCTGCTCTGCTCGATGCAGCAGGAGCCGGGACTCGCGGCCTCAGACGTTCTGGTCGCAGTGACTACTCTGTCATTCGACATCGCCGGGCTTGAATTGTTCCTGCCATTGATCGCAGGAGCGAAGGTCGTTGTTGCAAGCCGCGAGGTTGCGTCTGATGGCAATCAGCTTATGAGGCTGCTTGCAACGGAGGAGGCGACGGTGATGCAGGCCACTCCAGCGACGTGGCGATTGCTGCTCGAAGCCGGATGGCAGGGAAGCCCCACTTTCAAAATACTGTGCGGAGGCGAAGCTCTGCCGCGCGATCTGGCCGATCAACTCCTCGATTGCGGGCGGCTGTGGAATATGTACGGCCCGACGGAGACGACCATCTGGTCATCGACCGAAAAGATCGAATCGAAAGAAGGGCCGGTCTTTCTGGGCCGCCCCATCGCAAACACTCAGTTCTATGTGCTCGATTCCAACCTTCAAATTGCGCCCGCCGGCGTGCCGGGCGAGTTGCACATCGGCGGAGCAGGGCTTGCGCGGGGATATTTCGACAGGACGGATCTCACGGCGGAGAAATTCATCGCTGATCCGTTCTCTGACAGCGGGCGACTCTACAAAACCGGAGACCTCGTTCGACGACTCGCCGACGGAAGCATAGAGTTCCTCGGTCGCATAGATCATCAGGTCAAGGTTCGCGGCTATCGCATCGAGTTGGGCGAGATAGAGACTGCGCTCGATCAGCACTCGTCGGTTCAAAACAGCGTGGTGGTCGCCCGCGAAGACACGCCGGGCAACAAGCGGCTTGTGGCTTACGTCGTCGCTGATACGGGCCAGGAGAGCCGCAACGAAGAGCTTGGCGATGAAAACTCTTACTGGGAGAAACAATGGGACACGCTCTACAGTTCAGCCATCGCCGATCAGAGCAGCGAGTCTGATGCGGACAAAGACCTGACGTTGAACATCATTCAATGGACTGAGGGCGTGGTCGCGCCGGAAGAGGAGATGCGCGAATGGGTCGATCACACAGTCGAGCGCATCATGTCTCTGCGGCCCGACAGCGTTCTGGAAATAGGCTGCGGAACCGGGCTGCTGTTGCTCAAGGTGGCTCCCCACTGCTCGAAGTATGTGGGCGAGGATTATTCCGAGGTGGCCATAGAGCATCTGCGCAAGCGCATCTCGGAGGGGGCGAAGAGTCTGCCGCAGGTCGAGCTTCACACCAGAAAGGCGGATCAGTTCGACGGATTCGAAGAGCAGTCTTTCGATCTGGTGATTATAAACTCAGTCGCGCAGTACTTCCCGAACATGGAATACATGATGAGGGTGGTCGAGGGCGCGGTGAAAATGGTGAGACCGGGAGGCATAGTCTTCGTCGGCGATGTGCAGAACCACGCGTTGCTCGAAGCCTATCACACAGACTCGATGCTTCGGCGCAGCGACCCGTCGCTTTCAATCGAAGAGCTAAGGCAGAGAATCAGCAAGCGCATGGGGCTTGAAAGCGAACTGACCATCGATCCTGACTTCTTCGCGTCTCTGGAATCGCGCCTGCCCGAACTCGGACAGGTAAGCATACAACTTCGTCGCGGTCGCATAGACAACGAGCCGACCAAATATCACTATGACGCGATCCTGCGAGTGGGGGCGAAGGCCAAGCCTGCGGAGGCTCCGAACTGGACTTACTGGGATAAAGCCGCTCTCGACATCGGTCAGTTGCGCGCCCGTCTCGAAGCGGAGTCGCCCGATATCTGGTGCGTAGCCGATATTCCGAATTCGCGCATAAGAACAGACATCCATGCTCTGCAACTCATCAAGTATGGAAGCGGACTGAAAACAGTGAGCGATTTGAAAGACGCGCTCGAATCAATCGACAAAGGCATACATCCCGAAGAAGTATGGGAGATGTGCGGGAGGCTCGACTACACGGTCGAGATCAGATGGGCAGGCAACGGAGCATCGGGACACTTCGACGCCATCTTCAGAAAGAAGGGGTCGGAGAGCAAAGCGAGATTCATTCCGACTCGCCACGCTGTTTCCGTCAGGCGGCTCGATGAGTACGGCAACAATCCGGCAAACAAGCTCTCGACTCAAAGCCTCGCTCCCGAGTTGAGAAAATACCTCGCAGAAAAGCTGCCGGACTACATGGTTCCTGCGGCTTTCGTGATTATGGACAGCCTGCCTCTGACGCCAAACGGCAAGGTCGACCGCAAGGCTCTTCCCGCGCCTGATGCTTCCACCTTCACGCAGGACAGGGTGTACGATCCTCCCACCAGTAAGCAGGAGGCGGCGTTGAGTGAAATATGGTCGAAAGTCCTGCGACTGGACAGAGTGGGCATCAACGACGACATCTTCGAGTTGGGTGGAGATTCATTGCTCATATTCCAGGTAGTGACGAGAGCAGACCAGCAGGGTATAAAGATGTCTCCCCGTCAGGTATTCCAGCATCGCACGATAGCCGGGCTGGCTCAGGCATTGGAGGAAGAGTCTATGTTTGCTCAAAAGGCGCTCCCGGCTATCAGGCCGATGGCCAGAGAAGCCGTTCGACGCAAGAGTTCTTCAGCTTAGAGATCGGAGACTGAAGGAAACAGGATTCATAATCATGGCCCAGGCATATTCATTGTCACCTGCTTCAGAAGAAAACTTTCCTGCTGAGAGAGAGGTCTATGTGCTTCCGACCTCTTCCGGTCAGCAGAGACTGTGGTTTCTGGATCAACTGCATCCCGGAACCTCGGCTTACAATCTTCCCATAGCTCTGCGGGCGGATGGAAACCTCGACGCAACCACACTGGAAAAATCGTTGCAGGAGATCGTGCGACGACACGAGTCGCTGAGGACGACATTCGAGTTCATAGAAGGGCAACCATCTCAGGTCATCTCTGCCGAAGTCGACTTCAAACTTCAGCAGATCGATCTGAGCGATGTGCCCGAAGCCTGGAGAGAGGAACGCAGTCAACAACTGATCCGCGAAGAAGTGCGACGCCCGTTCGATCTGCGAACAGGGCCTTTATTCAGAGGCGTTCTCTGCCGGATCAGCCCGAAAGAGCATATTCTCCTGCTCAACATGCACCACATCATCGCCGACGGATGGTCGTTCGAAATCATATTGCGCGAGATGGGCGCGCTCTATGAATGTTTTGCCGCAGGAGACAGTTCCCCTCTGGATGAACTGAGCCTGCAGTATGCCGATTATGCTCAGTGGCAGAGAGAGTATCTGTCGGGAGATCATTTCAAATCGCAACTCGATTACTGGAAGAAGCAGCTTGAGGGAGCAAGCGCATCGCTCGACCTTCCGACAGACCGGCCCCGCCCGGCCAGCCCTTCGCTGAAAGGGGCAATCGAATCCCTGCTGCTTCCCCGAAACCTGATGCTGGCCATAAAGGAACTGAGCCGCCGTGAAGGAACCACAGTGTTTATGACACTGCTGGCTGCATACAAGGCGCTTCTCTATCGCTACACCGGTCAGACAGACATCGCAGTCGGCTCTCCCGTAGCAAACCGCACATTGCCTGAGATCGAGAGCCTGATAGGATTCTTCGTCAATACGCTGGTTTTTCGGACGCGGTTCTCCGGGGCAATGAGTTTCCGGGAGTTGATGTCGGAAGTTCGCGAAGTCTCGCTTCAGGCATACACGCATCAGGACGCGCCCTTCGAGAAGCTCGTAGAAGAGATGCAGCCGGAGAGAGACCTGAACCGTAATCCGTTTTTCCAGACGCTCTTCATCTGCCAGAAGGCTTTCATTCAGCCTGTCAGTCTGCCTGGTCTCAACTTCACTCCGTTCCGAATCGACAGGCAGGGGGCCGCACTCGATCTCACTTTCTTTCTTGTGGATAGGGAAGAAGGAACCAGAGTGGCCTGTGAGTATTCCACCGATCTGTTTGACTCGACTACGATCAGGAGATTGCTCGGCCACTTCGAGAAGTTGCTCCAAAGCGCCGTGCTCAACCCCTGGCAGAAGATATCGCAACTGCCGTTGCTCACCGAGAAGGAGAGCCATCAAATATTGAGGGAGTGGAATGAGACAAGGCGAGAGTATCCGACCCAGGTGAGCCTTCACCAGTTTATAGAAGAACAGGTCGAGCGGACGCCTGATGCGATAGCGGTCAGCTTCAGAGGGGAGCGCGTTTCATATTGG
The DNA here is from genome assembly GCA_964588615.1 of uncultured Clostridia bacterium. Taxonomy (GTDB): domain Bacteria; phylum Acidobacteriota; class Blastocatellia; order UBA7656; family UBA7656; genus UBA7656. The sequence goes on from CAZPQE010000156.1 coordinate 9,802, forward strand.
GAACTCAATCAGAGGGCGAACCAGTTGGCGCACCATTTGAGGAAGCAGGGAGTAGGAAGAGATGTGCTGGTGGGCGTATGTATGGAGCGGTCGGTGGAGATGGTGGTGGGGCTGCTTGGGATATTGAAAGCGGGCGGAGCGTATCTGCCGCTCGACCCCGAGTACCCCGATCAGCGACTCGCCTTCATGATCGAGGAGATTCAGTCGCCGGTTATGCTGACCAGCCAGGGGCTGGCTGAACGAATCAGTAAGACCAACGCCCAGGTGATCTGCCTTGATCGG
>CAZPQE010000156.1:10093-12526 GCA_964588615.1 uncultured Clostridia bacterium
TGATCGGGATTGGCCGAAGATAGCGGTGGAATCGGAGGCGAACCCGGTCAGCGATGTGAAGGGAGAGGACCTGGCGTATGTGATATACACCTCCGGCTCTACGGGCAGGCCCAAGGGCGCTATGAACACCCATCTGGGTATATGCAACCGGCTGCTGTGGATGCAGGATGAGTATCAGCTTGGGGCATCGGATGCGGTGATGCAGAAGACCCCTTACAGTTTCGACGTGTCGGTGTGGGAGTTCTTCTGGCCGCTGATGACCGGAGCGCGGCTTGTGGTGGCCGAGCCGGGAGGGCATCGGGATGTCTCCTACCTGGTGAGGACGATAGAGGAAGAAAAGATAACGACGATGCACTTCGTGCCCTCGATGCTGCAGATGTTTCTGGAAAGCAGAGAACTGCGGCGGTGCGGGAGCCTGAAGCGGGTGATTTGCAGCGGGGAGGCGTTGAGCGCGGACTTGCAGGAGCGGTTCTACGAGAAACTCGGAGCGGAGTTGCACAATCTTTACGGCCCTACGGAAGCGGCGGTCGATGTGACTTACTGGGCGTGCCGGAGAGGGGACGGCAGGCGTAGCGTGCCGATAGGCCGGCCAATAGCGAACACCGAGATATACATTCTCGATCAGAATATGAACCCCGTGCCGGTGGGAGTAGCAGGCGAGTTGCACATAGGAGGAGCGGGACTGGCGCGCGGATACCTGAATCGTGAAGAGTTGACCGGAGAGAAGTTCGTCCGAAATCCGTTCAGCCAGGAGTGGAGCGGAAGATTATACAAGACAGGAGACCTGGCCAGGTATCTGGAAGATGGGAACATCGAATACATCGGGCGCGCCGACTATCAGGTGAAGATAAGAGGCATGAGAATAGAGTTGGGCGAGATAGAGGCTGCGATAAACGAACAGGCGGGAGTGAGAGAATCGGTAGTCGTGGCGCGAGAAGATGGAGGCGACAAGAGACTGGTGGGATATGTCGTTGCTGCGGGCGTGAGCGCGGAGGAGTTGAGAAGATGCCTGCAGGAGAAGTTGCCGTCTTACATGGTTCCGACAGAGTTTGTGATGATGGACGCCTTTCCGCTGACCCACAGCGGGAAGGTTGACCGTCGCGCGCTGCCTGCGCCCGACCCGATGACGATTTTGCACAAAGAGGAGTTTGTGGCTCCGCGAACTGAATGGGAGCGGCGGCTTGCAGGGATTTGGGAAGAACTTCTCGACCTTCGCCCCATCAGCGTGAAGGACAACTTCTTTGAACTGGGAGGGCATTCATTGATGGCGGTGAGTATGTTCTCTCAGATCGAAGACATCACCGGGAAGCCTCTTCCGTTGAGCGTACTGTTCGACGCTCCGACTATCGAGCAGCTTGCCGAACTGTTGCACGACGAAGATGAGGACGAATGGTCTTCACTGGTGTCTATAAACCCGAACGGATCGAAGCCTCCCCTGTTTTGTATACACGCCGGAGGAGGCAACGTCCTCTTCTATCGCGACCTGGCCAGAAGGCTGGGAGAGGATCAGCCCTTCTACGCTTTGCAGCCTCGCGGCCTTGATGGCAGGCAGCCTCGCCATACGCGCATAGAGGATATGGCCGAGCACTACATCGAAGAAATACGCCGACTTCAGCCAGAAGGACCTTACTATCTCGGCGGGTCTTCCTTCGGCGGGCTCGTGGCTTTCGAGATGGGCCGCCAGTTGACCGCCCAGGGTCAGAAAGTGGCTCTGGTGGCTCTGTTTGACACCTACGCGCCCGGATATCCGCGTCTGATGCCCGGGATGTCGAGAGTCAAGTACAGCGTCAGCAGATTAGCGCAGAGAATCGAACATCACCTCGGAAGCATAACCCTGCTTGAACCCGGAGAGAGAATGCCTTATATCCTCGAAAAAGCTGACAAGGCCAAACGCGCGATTCGCCGGGCGATCAAAAGAAAAAGGGAACAGGTTTCGCGGTTGTATTACAGAGCGGTCGGACGCCCGCTGCCTCGCGCTTTGCGCATAACGCAGGACGCGATAGCTCAGGCTCAGAAGTCTTATGTTCCCCAACCCTACTGCGGAAGATTGACTCTCTTCAGAGCCACAAAACAACCGTCAGGCATTTACCCCGATCCGACCCTCGGATGGCAGGCGCTTGGCAAAGGCGGAATCGAGATTTATGAAGTGCCCGGCACGCATGGCTCGATCATAGCCGAGCCGCGAGTCAGGTTCCTGGTCAATCATTTTCAATCCTGCCTCGACAGGTTGCAGACGGCTGAAACTCAGGTCGATGTCAGCGAAGTCGAGGAAGACCGACTGGAGTTGTCAGTCGCTTTGTGACAGGCATTCGGCCCAAAGGCTCCTCATAAAAAGTTTGTAGTCCCGCCTTCAGGCAGAATGTTGCAGTAGCGTAAGCTTCCGGCTAAAGGCCGGTACTACGAACCGTTTTTCATCCTTTCAGGGCAATGCCA
>CAZPQE010000157.1:0-1721 GCA_964588615.1 uncultured Clostridia bacterium
TCTCGATTCACGAGCGATTGTGAGGCACTAGCACCGTCAAGCTCTGCGTTGAAGCGTTGCCGCTGCTGTCGGTACAGGTGATCGTGATTGTATAAATTCTCCCGCTTCCGCCCCCGGAGCGTTCGGCGCGCAGCCGCACATGATGCGAGTCCACAATTTCCCAATCAGGAGACGTATCTCCATCGCCAGTCCCGTCGACCGGCTCATTGCTGGTCACGCTCAACAGGGAAACGACTGACGGCGCGGGATCACAATTATCCGATACGTCGTAGTTCACTGCGATAGTGACCATTTTATGATTCGGTGGCCATATCTCTTGTTTGTCGACCGTCGCATCGGTGATGACAGGGGCCTCTGCATCATTGACTGTAACGGAGAAACTGCAATCGGCCTTGTTACCTGCTGTATCCGTGGCAATGCAGGAGACCGTCGAAATCCCTTTTGGAAAAGTCGAGCCGGACGGAGGTGTGCAAGTGATTGTCGCTCCTGAGCAATTATCGGTTGTAGTGACTGAATAGCTCGCTGTTGTCGAACACTGTCCCGCATCGGTTGTAGCGACGATATCTCCGGCGCAGGTAATCTTCGGTGATTCGGTGTCATTGATAGTCACTGTGAAAGAGCAGACGCTTGAGTTGCCTGACCCGTCAGTCGCGGTGCATGTCACGGTAGTCATTCCAACCGGGAACACCGTGCCGGACGGAGGCGCGCAACTGGCTGTCGCGCCGGGATAATTATCCGAGACTTCGGGACTATCGTAGGGGATCATGGCTCCGCACGTGCCTGCTGCATTTGAGGCAGTGATATTGGCGGAGCACTCGATTACAGGCGGTTGAGTATCCGGCTCACGCACGAAGAGGAAAGACTGAATTTCAGCCGGAGGATCGATACTGCCTATGAAAGTTATCGGTGTTGTGGTGGTGTCGTAGACCGCTATCGGCGGGATTTCTGGTGATTCCTGAGTTCCGGCCACGAACAGACGGTCATTGCTGGAGTGCGCCAGCACCCGTATCCTATTTCCCAGCGCCGCATTCGTGATCGTGCTCGTCACCATGCACGACCCCGCATCTATTACTGATACCGATCTCGAATCTCTGTTCCCAACAAAAACTTTCGAGTCATCCGATGAAATGGTGAGTTCTATTGGGTGACTCTGCACGCCGATTGTGCTTATGAGCGTATCGCTGGTCAGGTTGAGGCAGGAAAACGTGTTCGTCCACTCGTTGACCACATATCCGCGAGCCCCATCGGAACTGATGACCATATCGTGAGCGCCAAATGCGGTCGTAATGGTATTTGACACAGTTTCCGTTGAAGTGCTTATGACCGAAACGTGGCTTGTATCGCGGTGCGGCACATAAAACTTCGCGCCATCAGGCGACATATCGCCGTCAAAGTTCTGTGTAGGCACGCTTATCTGGTTAAGGACGTTTCCGCTCGAAGCATCCACAATCAGAACGGGGTCGTACTGCTGAACTACGTACATTTTGCTCTCGTCCGGGGTCACGCCTACCCTAGTTATGTTCACGCTGGAAACAGGATAAAACTGCCCGAAGGTATCTGTGACAGTATCAAACTTAACCACACCGGTCTGTCCGTAGGTTGTAAAGTAAACTGTTTCACCGTCCGGCCCCAACGTGCCTCGGCCTATCCCGGAATAGTCTGCTCCGGCAGGTATGAAAATCGTTTTATCGACTGTGTTCGACTCTGTGTTTATGACTATG
>CAZPQE010000157.1:1731-12507 GCA_964588615.1 uncultured Clostridia bacterium
CGCCGAAGGCGACGGTGAGCCGCTGCAGGAGCCGGTTGCCGAGGCTCGCGTAGAGTCTTCCTCCCGCCACAGGAGTTGGATTAGGAGAAGCCGATGTCCTAGCATCATTGAATGAAAACAAAACTAACGGAATGCAAACGCACAACACAAGCAGAGACCTGATTGTAAGCAGATTCTTCCCACCTTTCATAAATCACCTCTTGCGCCCGCTTGGGGGCTTCTTGAATCAAAGTCATGGCCACCGACACTCCCGTCTTTTCAGACAGAAGCCTGCCCGAATGGTACGCGTCATTTGAGAGAGGTCGTCAGATGCCCCTCAGAGCTTGCGCTATAGCAAACCCGGCGAAGTCCGCCCTCTTGTTTTCCTCGTTTATCGCACACCCCACCCAAACCGCGTCAAACGCGGCGCGGCAGAGATGCAACTGAACCCGGTCACAGGTACAACAAAAAGTACTGCTGATCTTTCATCCATATATTTCCAGGCTGGAATCTGAAGTTCGACAGACTCTCTTTTTTTTGTTTTCATAAATTCACATTCCGTCATTCGGTAGAGGTAGAGATTGCCGGGCAGGGATGAAAAGCCTGTGCAGGCACTGCGCCAATCTTACGTCAGAGATTGAAAGACCTGATTGGAGTCGATGAGTGAATAAACAGCGAGGGCTTGCTCAACATTATGGGCGGAAAACTGATGAATGTTCCGTTCTGTCGATCAGCCTCGGAATAATTTATGGGGATTTCGAGATGCGCAGCAAACCGGTCGTGGAGAAAATCGCCCCTTCGTCGCAAGAGAGATTTCAATCACTTCTTCGCCTGCGATTCGGAAGATCGATTCTTCTTCAGATAGGCATTGAGTCCGGCAAACAGATAAGCTGCGATGCGCTTGCATAGCGGTAATGCCTGTTGTGATCCGCCATTATGTCACGCATGGTCGTTCGGGTTTTCGGTCATCAAGCCTTCCGTTTGAGCGGCGCGCTGCAACTGGTCATCAGAGGTAATGAAACAGAACTGCTCGGCATCAATGCCTCCTGATCGCAAATAATGGAGCGCCGTCGCCAGATGAACAGCGTCGTATCAGGCCAGAGGAAGGCGATAGGTCAACAAAGCTGCCTGCTCGATCACATCCAGATGCGCTGGAAGAAGTGTGTACTGATTGGCCTGAAGATGGCGCGTGAACTGTGTGCGGCTGCGATGAAACTCGAAACTCGAAAGCGAACCGTCGCGCCTGCGCCTGGCCATCGCTGCCGGAATTTCCGCGACGGCCAATGCGCTTGTCAACAATTGATGATTGCTCAACTGCTCACGAACCCATCGGCTTCCTGTTTCACGGACGTATCGTTTTACAAGCGCGCTGGAGTCGCAATACCAGATCAACTTCTATCTCCCTGCCGCAATTTGATAATAGTTTCGGAGATAGGCTCTGCGCCTTCGGCAAGCTCGACCGGCTCCCACTCCTCATCCTTGAGATCGATCTGGCGCAGCAACTCCTGCTTTTCTTCCTGGGTCAGTTCAGAGTCGGCGAGCATCTGTTCGACGCACTGCCTGTGCAAATCCAGGAGGGCGCGGTTATCGGGCTCGGTTAAATCTGACCTTCGTCGCATTGACGATTCTTCCTTTCAGCAGCAGATTGTAATGACGGGCCAGACTACAGGCAAGCAGCCCCGCGTTACTTCTTTGACTGCGATTCGGAAGATCGATTCTTCTTCAGATAAGCGTTGAGTCCGGCAAACAGAGAAGCGGCGATGCGCTCGCGGAACTGCGAGGTCTGAAGCAGCGCCTCATCGCGCGGGTTCGAGAGGAATGAAACTTCTGCAAGCACGCTGGGCATCGCCGACCCTCTCAGCACCGCGAAAGGCGCGTGCTTGACTCCGCGATTGGCCGCCGCGTTGGGAGAGTGCGCCCCTATTCCGCGAACCAGCCCCGATTGAATGTAGCGCGCAAGCTCGCGCGAGGCGGCGACGCGATTTCCCACGGTCACGCTTGCAAACATAGGCTGCGCCTTGTCAGTCGAAGTCTGATTTGCAGGTTTGGCTTCGGCGGTGGCCGGAGGCGCGGCTTCGCCTGCGCGGTCGGGGCTTACGAAGAAAGTTTCCACTCCGCTTGCCGCGCGCTTCGCGCTGGCGTTTGCGTGAACGGAGATGAACAGATCGGCTGCGCGCGAGTTGGCAATCGCGGTTCGCTCTTCGAGCGCGACAAAGCGATCCGACTCTCTGGTCATCACGACTTCGATGTCGGGATAATTGCGCTTGATGTATGCGCGGAGCCTTCGGGCCACGTCCAGCGTCAGGTCTTTTTCGCGCATGCCCGCAGAGCTTATCGTGCCGGTGTCGTGTCCTCCGTGACCCGGATCGATGACTATGCAACGGATGGGCGAGTCAGAGGATTTAGACTCGACCGCTTCAGCGAGCTTTTCGGTCAGAGCTTTGTCTGACTTGCTGGCTTCAGATTTTTTAGTGTCTTCCGGCCCCATCAGAAGTATCGGATCGTTGATTTCAGGAAGCCCGTAGATCGGCTTTCCGCTCGCAGAGCGCGCGACTCTCGCTGTGGGCGCGACCGCAGAAGCAGGCTTCGACTCGCGAGCCTCGGTTGCTTCCGAGCGCGCGGCAAGCGCGCTTTCGCGCTTCTTCGCTCTGGCAATCGAGTTGGCTCCATGAAGATCGATTACGATTCTGGCGGGATCAGTCAGGCTGAAAGTTGAATACTCGGCAAGCGAGCCTACATCGATATCGATAGTCGAAGCCGCGCCGCTCTCAGATATCACGATTCGTTTGAGAAGAGTCGACTGGCCCACGATGAAGCGACGATGGTAGAGCGAAGGCGAAACCGATGCGCCTGCTATTTGAATGCTCAATCTGCCGTCGCCTGCTCGACGCTCGGCAAATGAGGCTTCACCCGAAAGATCGATCACCACGCGGGCATAATCAGGCCCGCTGAAGTTGCGCGCGTTGGTGATGCGCAATCCTTCTAATGCCGTTTCTTCGCTTGCCATTTTTTCGAGCGGAACCACGACATCGACAGGCCGGTTTCGGAGTTGGGCTTCGAAGCGGGCGAGCACCGCGCGAGCTTCGCGCGCAAGCACCGAAGAAGGGAAATGATCGATCATCTCTCGATATGCCCGCGCCGCGCCGTCGAGGTCCTGAAGATTCTCTTCGTAAATCTGCGCTGTCTGTATGAGCGAGTCGCCGACAAATGCGCTGTTGGGATGCTCTGTGGTGATGCGGCGAAAAGTTTCGATTGCTTGTTGATAAAGCGCGCTGTCGCCTGAAGAGTCAGCCATCTCGCGCTGGAGTTCGGCTATGCGGGCGAGCGATTCGGCGGAATAATGCGTGTCGGTATTGAGGCGGACGACCTGATTGAACGAGTCCATAGCCAGGCGATACTCGCTGAGGTTTCGCTCTTCGAAAGGCTTGTTGTGAAGGACGCCCGACAGAGTGTTTGCGTGCTGAAAGAGTTTTTCTGCGAGCGAGCGAGGCGTTTGATCCATGCTTGCCGGGTCGGCAGCATTGAGAGTCGGACGGGCAGTCAGGTAGAAAACCATCGCAAGGACGATGACGCGCACGACCAGACGTTTGGGTTTTTGCTTCCGCATACCGGTTTAATATGACTCAATTGGGGCATGTCGTTATCAGCGGGATTATAAACGCGACACTCGTTAAGTCAAGGGGACAGGGAACAGGTGACAGGTGACAGGGATCAGGAATTCTGGTCTGTGACGCTGTTCTTCCCCGCCCCTGCTCCCTGTCACCTAATAATTGTTCGACAGACGACTGCTCGTGCCTCCGGTAAAGGTCATGGCTTCCGGGGCTTTGGGAGCGGCGGCAACCTGCTTTTTATTTCCCGCCGCGTGCTTGTCTCGCCCGTAGCGGGCTGAGATGCTGCTCACGTAATTGCGGGTCTCTCGATAAGGCGGCACGTTGTAGCCGTAGTTGACCACCGCGCCTTCGCCCGCGTTGTACCCGGCAAGGGCGAGCTTCACATCTCCGTTGAATTTGTCGAGAAGAAATCGAAGATATTTCGATCCGCCTTCGATGTTCTCAGCCGGGTCATAGATGTTGTTGACTCCGAAGCGGCGCGCGGTCGCGGGCATAAGCTGCATCAGCCCTGTCGCGCCCTTGTAAGATCGCGCATACTGTTTGAATCCTGATTCCTGTCGCATCACCGCGACGACGAGATTCGGATCGATGCCGTTTCGCGCTGCCGATTGTTTTATCAACTCGTCGAGCTTTGCGTCGCCGGTCGAGACGAACCCTTCAGAGACGACTGTCTGCCGGGCGTCGTTGGTCACCATAGGCGGCGGAGCCACAGGGCCGGCAGGCTCCGTTTTGACATCTTTCGCCGGCGCTTTTGCGCCCTTTTTGGTGTTTGAATCCTGCGGCTTCTTCGCTTCGACAGCGGCGGGTTTGATTACAGGCAATGCGTGCTCATCGACGGCCATCACAGGGGTGCGTCGCGCGTCTTCGCCTGATTCTAGGCTTCCTTCCTGGGCGCGGGCATCCGCAGAAAACAGAACTACACAAGCGATGGCCGCAAACAAGACATAAGACTTCATCGCTCCTCCGAGCTTCGGGGCTGTCCGTTCACTTGAAGGCACAGCAGTTCGTTTTGGGCGACGATTCTTAAATCGTGCAGTGGAGTTGAAAATCCGGTGGGGACCGTCTTCAATCTCACTTCGGCAGCCAGTCATTCTTTGAAAGGCAAAAGGCAAAAGGTAAAAGGCAAAAGCAGGATGCCCGTTTACTTTTTACTTTTTACTTTCAAAGACCTTTGCTTTGCGACCCAGGATCACTCCTGGTGTGCCTTTATCGGTGACGTTTCAAAACAACCTTGACGACGGGCCAAGTCTATAACGAGGGCTTTGCCTTGTCAATAATTTAGATTGGTTTCGCTCTGCGAGCCGCAGCGGTTTATAATGCGTGAGACTTTAGGATGAAACCTGCGAGTCGGGGCTTTTCGACTCCAGACTCCAGACTCTCGACTCCAGACTTCTTACAGGAGATTTATTATGAACGGCATTCCTGAGATCGGACAGACCGTGTTGAATTTCATCGATGGCCACTGGGAGGAATCCGAATGGGGCCGCTTTACCGAACGATTCGACCCGGCAGACCAGTCGGTTCTGGTCGCGCGCGCGCCCGACTCCAGTCACGAAGACGCCGCCCGCGCAATCGATGCTGCCTGGCGCGCGGTTGAAAATTGGAAAAACACTCCTGCCCCCGCTCGCGGACGACTGCTCTTCGAATGGCTGGCCTGGATAGATCGGCATAAAGACGAGATCGCTTATCTGCTCACGCGCGAGGAAGGAAAGATTCTTGTGGAGTCGAAAGGCGAAGTGCGCCGCTCTATCGATATACTCGAATACACCGCAGGGCTTGGGCGCAGGCTCGACGGGCGGGTTTACCCTTCCGAAGAAGACGGCGTGTTCTGTTACTCGCGTCCGCAGCCGCTCGGCGTAGTCGGCCTGATCAGTCCATGGAATTTTCCCGTTGCGATTCCTGTCTGGAAACTCGCGCCCGCGCTCGTCGCAGGCAACACTGCGGTGCTCAAGCCCTCGCCTCTTACGCCGCTCACAGCCGCTGCGCTCGTCAGAGGGCTTGAAGAAGTCGGCCTGCCTCGCGGCGTGGTCAATCTGGTTCACGGAGACAGCGCGCCGGGCGCTGAGTTGATAGCCAATGAAATGGTGAGCGGTGTGTCCTTTACCGGCTCCACGAAAATCGGAAAGATAATCGCCCAGGAAGCCTCGCGGCGTTTGCTCAAACTTCAGCTTGAGCTCGGAGGCAAGAACCCTCAGATAGTCCTCGAAGACGCCGACATCGATCTGGCCGTGGGCGGAGTCGTCGCCGGTGGACTGGGGTCGACGGGCCAGCGATGCACGGCGACCTCGCGCGCGCTGGTCGTCGAAAAAGTGTATGACGAGTTCCTCTCTCGATTAGTCGCGCGCGCCCGCGCGATGAAAGTCGGAGCGGGCACTGAGCCTGGAGTCGAGATGGGGCCGCTGGTGGATTTGCGCGCGATGAGCGGAGTGAGCCGCTGGTGCGAGGCAGGCCGCAGTGAGGGCGCGAAGGTTTGTGCTGGAGGCGGGCGTTTCGAAGACGGCCAACTCGCGCGCGGCCATTTCTTTGCTCCCACCGTAGTCGAGGCCGAGCCTGGGATGGAGATAACTCAGGAAGAGATATTCGGCCCTGTCGTGGCAGTCATTCGTGTGCGCGATCTTGAACAGGCCATCCAGATAGCGAACTCTGTCCGATACGGACTCACCTCTACTGTTTTCACCCGCGATGTCGGAAAAGTGTTCCGCTTCGCCGAGCGCGCCGAGGCCGGAATCATTCACGTCAACCGTCCAGGAATCGGAGGTTATTCGCACGCGCCTTTCGGAGGCATAAAGGAATCAGGCTATGGCGGACGCGAGGTCGGCTCGGAGGTGATGAACTTCTACACCGAGACCAGAATGGTCTACGTGAACTACAAATGAAAAAGGAGATGGAGCGTTGAAGATTTTTTCGCTCATAACAGCAGCCGCGCTTATGTGCGGATTCACCATTCACGGCAGGCAATCGAAGGTCGCGCCCTCAGTCGACCTCAAGGTTCTCGAAACGGGATGCTTCCTCGGCGCTGCGCGCGATGGCCGCTGGGTGGCCTCGGATGATGCTTCGCTGAATTCTCTCGGCCAGCAGAAGTATCGCTTTTATTCGCTCGCGGGGCAGGTGGGCGAAGCTGCGGGGAGCAAACCTTATAATTCGGACGTGCCTTGTCAGGAAACCAGAGAGGTGAAGTTCACGCCCGCGCCTCCTCAGTCAGCGACCATAGCATTCGGCGGAGAGTGGGATCCGATGCCGCGCGCGGTGAAGATTCAAAGCAGCGGGCAGTCGGTTTACAGTGAAGCAGTCGCCGGGTTTTTGAGGAGCAAAGGCATCGCCAATCCCAGGAGCGCTCTCACACAGGTCATCCGAGTCGATCTGGAAGGCGACGGGACTGAAGAAGTCATCCTCGTTGCGACCACTTTCAAGCAAGGCCAGGTGACGCCGGATGCCAGAGCGGGCGATTATTCGGTCGTGCTGCTCAGGCGCGTGGTCGCGGGCAAAGTGGAAACCGTGACCGTCTATAGCGAATACTACCCGCAGGCCAAAGAGTTCAACGCTCCCAACTGGTGCTCGGTCTCGGCGGTGTTGGACCTCAACGGCGATGGAAAAATGGAGATCATCGTTCACGGCGGATATTACGAAGGCGCGTGGACGACCGTCTATGACGTGAGCCGAAACAAAGTCGAAGAGGCGCTTGCCTGCGGCTGCGGCGCATAGGCAGGCAAACGGATTGGAGGGCAGCGATGTATCAACAACCGACGTATCAACAACCCAAAAAGGGATGGTGGAGCCGCAACTGGAAATGGGCCGTTCCCGTCGGATGCATCACTCCGCTTCTGTTGTGTGGCGGCGGAGTGATGGCTATCTTCATCTTCGTCTTCGGCTCGATCAAATCATCCGAGCCATACCAGGAAGCTCTGATGCGGGCCAAAGCGAACGAGGAACTCAAGGCCGCCATCGGCGCTCCTATCGAAGAAAGCTTCTGGATGAGCGGAAGCATAGAAGTCAACAACGGATCGGGCAAGGCGGACCTGGCCTTCCCTGTATCCGGGCCAAATGGATCAGCGACCATTTTCGTCGTGGCCACAAAGAGCGCGGGCAGATGGGAATATTCGAAGATGGAAGCGACGATGGAAGGTTCCCGCCGAATCAATCTCCTGTCTCCGGGCGCTAAAGGAGCGCCGAAATGAACTGCTCTCATGCGGTGTGAAGCAATCGATGAAGGTCGAAGAAACGCGATTGAAACCTCAGACCGCCTTCTTTCGGGGCGCAAGCATGGATGACAATCTCAACAACATGATGGTGATTACCAGCGACATCATCACTATGAACTCCGCATGAGTTTCGCCCGCCTGCGGCAGCTTGCCCTGAAGCCGAGGCAGGTAGGTGAGAAAAAACGCGAGCCAGATGTAAAAGACTCCACCAGTGTGCAGCGCCTTCCAGCTTCGCGCGCCCATTCTTTTTACCGCCGCGTCACTGGAGGTCAGGGCCATAGCGAATATCAGAAGATAAGCCAGCGCGCCACCCGCGACCCTCGTGATCTGCGGCCTTGCCTCCGACATTGAAACGAATAGGGCGAGCGCAACCAGATGAATCGTGTGCGCGAAGGCGAATGTGATCCCCAGTCTCCGGCGGCTCCTGAGCAGCGATGCGGTCAGATCGCTGGGAAAGAAGCGATAGAGCGAAGAGGCGGAGAAGACGATTGCGAAAACGGCAAAAGACATTCGGGCCGTGAACCGGGCCATGGCCTGAGCCGCATCTATGGTCTGGCCGTAGAGGACAAGGACGGCGACGAGCATAACGACTGCCGCAGCGGTGATGATGTGGAAAGAGTATTTGAGGAAAAATTTCGTCATCAGAGTCATTCCCAAATCTCGCGCATATCGAGTGTGAAGCCTCGAAGCAACGGCTCGCCTGAAACTTCGGCGGAACTGGTGAGGCATTCGACTTCGGTTTGAGGGCGATAGACGTAGACCTTTTTTTCTTTCGGATCGATGAGCCAGCCCAGTCGTGCGCCGTTTGCGATGTGCTCTTCCATTTTCGACTGTAAGGTGGAAAGCGAATCGGTTTCACTTCTTAGCTCGACGACGAAATCGGGACAAAGCGGCGGGAATTGTTTTCTCTCTTCCTGGGCGAGCGCATTCCAGCCAGAGAGTTCGACCCATCCGAGATCGGGCGATCGCTTTGAGCCATTGGGCAAGGTGAATCCGGTCGATGAATCGAAGCTTTTGCCTGTCCCATCAGCTTTGGCCCAAACGCCAAAGGCCACCGACAAGTTGAAATTGCGACCTCCTGTCTCTCCTCCTGTTGGCGGCATAATGATCAACTCCCCCTCGCTTGTGCGCTCGATGCGCCAGTCGCGATTAAGCTGACAGAATTCGAAGAAGTCCTCGTCGCTTATTTTTTTCAGTATCGAACTGAGGTCGAGTGTCAGCGGTTGAGTTTCTGTTGGAACGAGCGTCGTGCTCATAACGATCACCCTGTGGAATGAAGATAGAAACGAGGTCGATTATAGCAGCAGTGAATCGCGGTTGCTCAATCGCAGCGCGATGACTGATCAGATTCGTTTGTCTTGAAGGCTTTCGATCAAACTCATCACTTCGTCTGCGTTTTCAAGCATGAGATGAAAGACCATAGCCTTGCCGCCGTCGAAAACCAATTCGATGTGATTGAGGTATTCCTGCCCTGCTCTGCGAACGTGAACATATTTTATGTCTTTCAGATCATGCCATCGGAACTGTCGCCCGTCGCGCCGCGTCACTCCCGCATCGTCAAATATTTTTGCCCATCGTCTTTGCAGCAACAACATGATGAAAGGCGGAGTTGAGAAGACCACTCCGAACAGTTTTGTCCAGCCGGGAAACTTGATGAGCAGAAAGAGGGCGGGAAAAAATGTAAAGACAGCGATGATGGCGACTCTGGTGTAATAAGATTTCTTGACGCTGGCTTCGATCATCATCTGTTATTTCCTCGTGGCTTTGAGTGTCCGATAGAGCGCGATGTCAGCTTCGCCGTGGATTTGTATGCTCGTTGCGTATGGTCGCAATGAATCCAGGCGAGTCCAATCGATCATATTCAAAATGCCGGTCTTTATCGGCCTCTTCTCGTCCCGGAAAATCAGAGATGACAGTAATTCCAACGCCGGGTTTGAATTCAATTTGTCCAACGCCTCACGGGCCTCATCCTGAGTGTCGAACGACAGGTAATAAACCGTGTCATCGAACATGACAGGCCGTCCTTCAACAGGGCCGACCAGACGGAAGCGCAGAGTTTTGTACAAACCGCAAATCGCTATCCGCCACAGTCGGAATGCATAATCTCCGACTCCGAAAATCGAAAATCGCGGATTCTTCCTGTAGATCGCGCTGCCTCGCGAGTCCATCGCGTTCGCGTGCCGCATCAGATAGTCCCACGTCAGCGGCGCAACCGCGCGAATCTTGTCAGTAGACTCGCCGACGCGGTTCTGAGTAACGAGTATGTATTTGTTGCGCCAGTCCTTCCCGCTGCCGACATCCGATCCTTTGAGAAGAGGAAACAGATAAATGGGTTCGATCTTCACGGCTTCGCCCAAACCATTTTCCAAACCGCGCTCGGTCAGTGTGAATTCCATAATGGCTGCCGCGTCATGTTTTATCCCCGAACGCCATGGTTTCGGACTCTGCCCGACCAGAAATGAATTGGCCTCGAACTTATCGAGGTCGCTCACTGTCAGGCCGGAGCGATGCCCGACGCGATGGCCGCGCTCGTCGTCGAGGCTGTCGAAAACTGTGTAGTCATAATTTGAGTTTACCGAGCTATGAGAAAACTGCATGACCAGCAAACAGGCATCGACTGACGCGCGGAAATATCGCTTTGCATCGACGCGGATCAAAAAAGCGTCGCTTATGGCAGCGCGCTGGTCGAAAGCCTGCGCCAACACTTTTCGGGCGACTGCTGTCTTGACCAGCATAGCCACATCGCCCGCGCGACGCTCGAACCAGCGCAGGATTTCCAGCAGCATCCACTCCGAGATGTCGAAGTTCGATTTGCCGCTGATGGCATCGAAGCCGCTGCGACGGAGGAAGTTCGATTTCACCGGCAGATTCGATCCGTTGATGACTCCCTGCGCCGAGTTCGTAACCCAGGGAAGATTTCCTGTCACCAGTATCGATCCGGCGAGAGAATCCAGTTTCTCGCGCCAGTGAGTGCTGAAAAAATCGGC
>CAZPQE010000158.1:0-12489 GCA_964588615.1 uncultured Clostridia bacterium
GCGAGATCACGGCTCCTTCGGTGCCGTTGCTATGAAATTTGGATCTACTGAGTCTATTAAGTTCGGCTCTTGAATCTTCGCTTTCGGTATTGGCGATAATCCTCTGTCGGCTCATCCTGCGCCAGCTTCACGCATTCGAAGTCTTCGACTTCTTCCAGGAGATCGAGCAGCTTTTTATACTGCTTCATATCAAGCACGACCGCCGTTTTGACCCCCTTCGAGTCCGTGATGTACTTGGGTTCCAACCTCAGATGCGGCATATTTCCCCTCCCGCGCTCAGGAAGCTTTGGCAAGTTCTGCCAGCGTGTCGGCCAGCGAGCAGAAAATTATCCTTCCGTCGCTGCTGCCCAGCAACTCTTCGCTCGCGCGCTCAGGGTGAGGCATCATACCTAAAATGTTTCGCTCGCGGTTGCAGATGCCCGCTATGCTGTCGAGCGAGCCATTGGGGTTGGCTTCATCCGTCACCGCGCCGCGCTCGTTGCAGTAGCGAAAGATTATGCGGTCTTCGCGCTGAAGCTCGCCAAGCGTCGCCGGGTCGCAGAAATAATTGCCGTCGCCGTGAGCTATCGGAACCGAAAGCGTCTGCCCCAGGCGACAGTCTCTCGTGAACGGAGTCTCGACCGATTCGACGCGGATGTTGATGTGCCGGCAGATGAAGCGAAGATCGCGGTTGCGCATCAGCGCGCCCGGAAGCAGTCCGGCTTCGCAGAGGATTTGAAATCCGTTGCAGATGCCTAAAGTCAGACCTCCGCGCGAGGCGAATTCCTTGACCGCGCTCATCACCGGAGAGAAGCGGGCTATGGCTCCGGTTCGCAGATAATCGCCGTAGGAGAAGCCGCCCGGCAGGATGATGGCGTCAAAATCGCCGACCGTCGATTGTCTGTGCCAGATGAAATCTACAGGCTGGCCTATGACCTTGCTGATGACGTGATAGGTGTCGTGGTCGCAGTTGGACCCCGGAAAGACAACCACTCCGAATTTCATGCCCGTCCGATCCTTTCCTGATGTGGGACTGCGAGGATTGAGTAAGCGGCATTATCTCACGCCTCGCTGACGGAATCCAGTTCGACGCGGTAATCTTCTATCACCGGATTTGCCAGCACGTCTTTGGCCATACGCTCTGTCTCTGCGCGGGCCTCCTCGCGCGTGAGTTTTTCGTCGAGCGTGATTTCGAAATACTTTCCCTGTCGAACATCGGCTATTCCGTGATAGCCGATGGCCTCGGCGGCATGATGAATCGCCTTCCCCTGCGGATCGAGAACGGACGGTTTCAATGTTACGTAGATTTTCGCTTTCATGGTCAGTGGTCAGTGGTCAGTGGTCAGTGGTCAGTGGCAACAGGACTACCGGCCACCGACCACCGACTACTGGCCACTACTCCTTGAATACCCTTTCAAAAATTTTATCGACGTTGCGAAGCTGACGCTTCACGTCGAAGAGCGCGTCGAGTTCTTCGCGCGAAATTCTTTCTTTCACTCGCTCGTCGCTCATAACCATCTCGCGGAAGTTAGCCCCCTCGTCCCACACCCGCATAGCCATCGGCTGCACCACCGCGTAAGCCTCCTCGCGCGTCATACCGCTTTCGGTCAGCTTGAGCAGCAGTTGGCCGCTTGCGGTCACGCCTCCCAGCGCGTCGAGGTTTGCGCGCATCCGCGACGGATAGACCACAAGCCCATCGATGAGCCATTCGGTCTTATCGATCAGATAGTCCGCGAGTATGCAGGAATCGGGCAGGATGACGCGCTCGACCGAAGAGTGCGAAATGTCACGCTCGTGCCACAGGGCGATGTTTTCAAACCCGGCCTGAGCGTTAGCTCTCACCACGCGGGCAAGTCCGCATATCTGCTCTGCGGTGACAGGGTTTCGCTTGTGAGGCATCGCTGACGAACCCTTCTGCCCGGCGGAGAAAGGCTCCTGGGCTTCGCGCACTTCCGTCCGTTGAAGATGACGCACCTCAAGCGCGATCTTCTCCATCGAAGAAGCGATGATGGCAAGAGTCGAAAGAAACTCCGCGTAGCGGTCTCGCTGAATGACCTGAGTTGAGATGGGCGCATGCCTGAGCGCGAGTTTTTCGCACACGCGCTCTTCGACTTCAGGGTCGAGATGGGCGAATGTGCCGACCGCGCCCGAAATCTTTCCGACGGTGACGGCTTCTCTCGCTCTTCGCAATCGCTCCTTGTTTCTTTCGTTTTCCGCGTAGTAGAGGGCGAGCGCGAGTCCGAAGGTGGTAGGCTCCGCATGAACTCCGTGAGTGCGGCCTGCCATAACCGTGTCTTTGTGTTCGAAGGCGCGGCGGCGGAGAACTATTCCCAATCGGTCGAGGTCTTCGAGTATGAGCGTGGCGGCGTCAACAAGCAGCAGCGCGTTTGCCGTGTCTACCACATCGGAAGAAGTCAGTCCGTAGTGAACGAAGCGCGATTCTGCGCCTATGTTTTCGGCAAGTGCGGTGGTGAAAGCTATGACATCATGACGGGTCGCGCGCTCTATCTCCTTGATCCGCTCGACAGAGAAGCTCGCTTTGCGGCGAATCGTCTCGACCGCTTCACGGGGGATCGTGCCCATCTCGGCGTGGACTTCGCAGACGGCTATTTCAACGTCGAGCCATTTTTGAAAGCGGTTTTCTTCAGTCCAGACCGCGCCCATTTCGGGCCGCGTGTATCGTTCGATCATGACAGGTTACAGGTTACAGGTTACAGGGAGCAGGGAGCAAGGAATCTCATCTGTACCCTGTTCCCTGTCACCTAAAGATCAAACCACCGGGTCGGGCGGTCATGATGCGCTACCGTTACTCTTCGCTCGGCGTCCTGAAAAAACAGAGAGCCGCGCGCGGAGAGAGCCTGCAATGCCGAGAGCCGCGCAAGCTCAGGATGATTGCACTGGCGCGACAGATGCGCAAGCACGATGAAACGAGCCTGCCCGTCGAAATCTTCTTTTATCCATCGGGCGGTTTCGTCGTTCGACAGATGCCCGGTGTTGGACGCAATGCGCTGCTTGAGCGGCCAGGGATAAGGGCCGACTTTCAACATATCGCGGTCGTGATTCGATTCCACCACCACAAGGTCGCAGCCGCGCAATCGCTCGGCTACCAGTTGTGTGATGTATCCGAGGTCAGTGACTATGCCGACTTTCACTCCCTCTGACCGGACGGTGAAAGCGAACGTGTCGACCCCGTCGTGAGGTATGGTGAACGGCTGGAAATCCATCGAGCCTATCTGAAACGGCGCGCTCGACGTGATGGCTTCTCCCCAGCGAATACCCTCGCCTCCTCGCGGCCATCGGCACTCGGCGCGTGTGGCGTCGGATATGAACACCGGCACGCGGGCGGTCTTCGACAAAACGTGAACGCCTTTGACATGATCGGCGTGCTCGTGTGTGACGACTATCGCATCGAGCCGCGCGGCATCGACTCCGACCTGGGACAATCGCCGCGCAGTCTCTTTGGCCGAAAGCCCCGCATCGACGAGCACCCTCGTTGCGCCCGCTTCGATGTAAACGGCGTTGCCTGAACTTCCGCTGCCTAAGACGATCAGTCTCATTTGTCCTTTGCCATTCGTCCTTCGTCATTCGTCCTTTGCACAACACAGCGCGCCTGCAATTGCAGAGCAAAGGACAAGTGACGAGTGACGAAGGACATTCAACAAGCGAGTTGCATCTCCGCGACATCGATTGAGTCGAGCGGGCCGAGAGCCGTGACTGCAAGGTCGCTGCCGTTGAATATCTCTCCGGCAACTCTTCGGACATCTTCCTGCGACACTTTGTCTATGCGCTCGATTATCTCGTCGAGGGTGAACTGATGATGAAAGAATATCTCCTGACGGGCCAGATTGCTCATTCGCGCCGAGGTCGATTCCAGACTGAGCATGATCGATACCTTGAGTTGATCCTTAGCCCGCTCAAGCTCGGCTTCCGTCACCATCTCGCTTTTGACCCGGCTGAACTGCTCTATGCCCAGACGGATGACTTCCAGAAGATGTTCGGGCGAAGTGGCGGCGTACATCGACATATAGCCCGCGTCGGTGTAGGAGTTGACGCCGGAAAAGACGGAGTAGGCAAGCCCCCGGTCTTCGCGGATGGTCTGGAACAGGCGCGAACTCATCCCGCCGCCAAGTATGGTGTTGAGCACATAGATCGCGTATCGGTCTTCGGAGACCATCGACGGGCAGCGCGTGCCTATCATCAGGTGAGCCTGTTCGAGTTCTTTGTTGATGATGATGCGCCGGGTCGCCGACTGAGGAGTCGAGACTGCGCGCTCCGACGGTCGGTCTTCGAGGCTGCCCAGGCAGCCTTCGACCATATCGACGAACCGGGCGTGCTCGATGTTGCCCGCGCCCGCGACCACCAGATTGCGTGGCGTGTAGACGGCAGTGAAATGCTCCATCACCCGATCGTGATCGAAGGTGGCAAGCGTTTCGATCGTACCCAGGATAGAGCGGCCCAGCGGATGATCGGGCCAGAAGTTGGCCACGAAAACCTCGTGAACCAGATCGTCGGGCGTGTCCTCGACCATCTTGATTTCTTCCATCACCACGTTTCGCTCGCGGTCGAGTTCTTCGTCGGAAAACAGCGGCGCGGTGACAAGGTCCGAGATGAGATCGAAGGCGCGCGGCAGATGTTTGTCTAAAACTTTGACGTAGTAGCTCGCCACTTCGCGGGCGGTGAAGGCATCGACGTTGCCGCCTATGGCGTCGCTCTCGACGGCTATCTCGCGCGAGGTGCGATTGCGCGTGCCTTTGAAGAGAGTATGCTCGATGAAGTGCGAGATGCCGTTGAGCGAGGCCGATTCGTGACGCGAGCCTGAGCGCACCCAGATGCCTACGGTCGCGCTTCGGACGTGATTCATCTGCTCGGTTATTATCGTAAGGCCGTTTGAAAGAACGGTCTTTTGAATTGGGCTGAAATCATCGACCATATTTCACCTGAACTCGGATGCTAACACACGGTCTTGAGCGTCGCAAACATGGCGGCGATTGAATCGGATTCAACCTGAGAGGATCGATAAAATAATAAGGCGCAGACCCGCGAGCCTGCGCCTCTTTCAAACTTATTCGATTGATCCCAAGCCTCAGACTTCTTTCTGCTCTCTGGCCAGTCGCGCGAGAGTGTTGAGCAGTTCTTCATCCCGATAGGGCTTGACCACATACTCGTCGGCTCCGAGCTCGAATGCCTTCTGGCGGTGCTTCTGCCCGGCGCGCGATGTGAGTATCGCCACCGGCACGTGCGAATAGGATGTATGCTTGCGCAGAGTGGAGAGAAATTCGTATCCGTCCATGCGCGGCATCTCGATGTCGAGCAGTATGACATCGGGAAGAGTCGGAAGCGTCGGAAGGACCTCGAATGCGTCGAGACCGTCTTTTGCCTGCACGGTCTTCCATCCGGCGTTGTTGAGCAGGCTCGTTACCACCCGTCGCACCGAGGGAGAATCGTCGACGACCATCGCGGTGAACGCCTTGCGCGCGGGCATTGGCAGCTTGATGGGCGGCAGCGGCCCGGTGTCGGATTTGACGCGCGAGGCGGTGCGCACAAGCTCCAGCACGTTGAGAATCAGCACCACGCTGCCGTCGCCGAGCAGTGTGGCCCCGGTCACGCCGTGAACATGGCGGAGATGATTGCCCAGGTTCTTGACCACTATTTCGCGCGCGCCCAGAGTCTCATCTACGGCTATGGCGACCTGACGGCCATCGATTGTCATCACCAGCGCCGGTCTTCTGCGCAGGCTCTCGTCCATCGGGTAAGCCAGGTTCAACAATTTGCCCAGGTGCATTAGCGGATAGGTTTTCTCGCCTACTCGCACCGCTTCCTCGCGCCCGTTGATTTCTATGTCTTCCGGCGCTATGCGAATCACCTGAATGACTCCGCTCACCGGGATTGCGAAGGTCTGGTTGCCCGCTCTTGCCAGCAGTCCGCGCATCACCGCCAGGGTCATCGGCAGCCGCACGGTGAAAGTCACTCCCTGGTCAGGAACGGAATCGACCGCGAGAGTTCCCTTGAGGTTGTGAACTGTGGCTTTCACCACGTCGAGTCCGACTCCTCGTCCCGATATTTCGCTGAGTTCCTGCGCGGTTGTAAACCCAGGAAGGAATATCAGCGAGCGCAGGTCTTCATCCGACATGCGGGTGGCGTCGGCAAACGAGAGGTAGCCGCGCTGAATGGCCGTAGCGCGCAGCATCTCCGAGTCGAGTCCCGCTCCGTCGTCACTGATCTGAATGATGACCTGCGTGCCTTCATAGTAAGCGCGCACCCTGACAGTGCCAGTTTCGTCCTTGCCTTTGGCCCGTCGCGCGTCTTTCGATTCGATTCCGTGATCGACGGCGTTTCGCAGGATATGCAACAGAGGATCGGCCAGATCTTCGAGCACTTTCTTGTCGAGTTCCGTCGTCTCGCCTTCCATCACCAGTCGAACCAGCTTGCCTCGCTGCGTGGCCACCGTGCGCACCGTTCGATTGAGCCGGTTCGAGAGGGTGGCCACCGGAACCATTCGCATGCGCATCAGCTTGTCCTGAATTTCGCTGTAGAGGTGCTTTTGTCGAATCAGGTAGGCTTCGAAGTCCGTCCTCAGCGCAGTCAACTCGGCGTCGAGCGTCTGTACGTCGGAAGCCGTCTCGCTCAACTCTCTGAGGGCGAGGTGAAATTCGGTGTAGCGGTCGAATTCCAGGTCGTCGAAACCGTGCGTGTCGACGTTCATCAGCGGCGCAAACGGCATTCCGGCGACCGTCGTTCCCGTCGTCCCCATTGGCGCAAGCGAAGAGAGTCCGCCACCGAGCGTGCTGGCTTCGTACTGAATTTCCATCTTCGACGAAACCCTCCGCAGGCGATTGCTCGAAGACTGAAGTTCGCGCAATTGCTGCGAGAAGTCCGAAAGCTTCTGCTCGAAGGAAGAACGGGCGATTATGAGCTCGGTGACCAGTTTTACAATCTCGTCGAGCCTGCCTATCGGCACTCTCATAAACTGCCCCTGCTTTTGCAGCACCGAGACAGGGACGGCTTCGGGCATCGCCGATTCGGCGTCTTCCGCTTCGGCAGCCATCTCGTCTTCCGCTTCCGAAACTTCTTCCTCGACCGCTTCCCTGGCTTCGTTCTCCGACGGCTGAGTGTCGAGCAGTTGCGCGTAATGAACATAAAGCGCGTCGAGCACGCGGGCGTGCAGCCTGCCCGATGTCATGTCTTCAAGCATGTCGGTCGAGGCAAACAGCAGGTGCAGCATCTCGGTCGTCAGCGCGAGGTCGCCATCGTAGAGCAGGTCGAGGAGGTCTTCCATTCGGTGAGCGAGTCGGGTTATCTCCTTGAGTCCGACCATGCCAGCCGAGCCTTTGAGCGAGTGGGCGCTGCGGCGAATCTCCTGAATGAGCGGCTTGTTGTTGGGCTGATCGGCCAGCAGCGGCAACGCCTGATGCAGCGTGCGCAGGTGGTCTTCGGCTTCGAGCATGAAGACTTCCAGAAATTCCGAAGCGACCTCCGGCCTGTATATCTCCACATCATCCTGCGGCTCGACCATCTGCGCGGGTTCGTCGGCTGCGGGCGCTTCCGCGAGGTGGTCGCCTTCGACAGGTTGTTGGACTTGGATCATCTCTTCGACAATCGTTTCCGCAGGTTGTTGGACTTCGACCGACGCTTCGGCTGCCTGCTCGGCCAGGGCTTCTATTGTCTCAAGAGCGATCTCATCATTCGACTCGACGGCCACTGCTTCGACCTTCTCAATCGCATCGGCTTCGACCGCCTCGACCATCTGGCTCACGGTTTCTTCAACCGCGTCTGTCGAAGCCTGCTCGATCACAACCGGTTCGGCAGTCTGCATATCTTCTTCTACGGCTGCCTCTTCGATCACGCCTTGAGGCATCACCAGATCGGTTGTATCGAGAGCCGAAACCAGGCCGGCGGCGTCTTCGAATTCAGGCTCCTCGAACGGCTCCTGAAACACGGGGTTTTCCGGCGGCATCTCGTCTGTCATCGGCAGCGAGACGGCGACGGCTTCATCCATCGGGTCGGGCGAGTGGTGATCTTCAGGCTCGACTGCGGCCTCGACTTCGACCGCTTCGACAGAGACGCTCTCTTCGGCGACGACTTCTGCCCCGACAGGCTCATCTTCCTGAGTCATCTCCTGCGGGTACTCGGCCTCTTCGCTCATATCCTCGAAGGCCGGAATCTCCATGTCGTTGAGCGCCGACGCATGAAAATCTTCGAGAACCGGCTCGTCGAGATGAGAGTCTGCCGGAGCCGCTTCCTCGAAGTGCGTCTCAAGAACCTGTTCCAATTCAAAGAAGCAGTCTGTTTCCTCGGAATGAGCTTCCGAAGCCGGTTCGGTCGCTTCGAGGCGAGTCTCCGGCAATGGTTCCGTTTCCTCGAAATGAGCTTCGGAAATCAACCGTGTTTCTTCGAATCGGGTTTCTGACACCGGTTCGGTTTCTTCCAGAGGCGGAGCTTCGATAGTCGGCGCGACCAGCGCCTCGAATCCGGTGTCGCTGACTTGCTCGCTCGGCGCATCGAGCACGGCAAGGGTTTCCTGCGCGGCTTCGCTCTCAGAGACAGGCGACTCTTCGACCCGCGCCGCTTCCGCGCTCTCTTCTGCTGCGAGGGTTGTCGCAGGCATTTCCGATTGCGTCAGTTCTTGAGCCGCGTCCGGGATTGCAAATTCTTCGACCGGCGCATCGGCTGCTTCTTCGAAGGCGGGATATTCGACTTCGCTTTCGAAGATTGGATTTTCGGGCGGGGTCTCGCTGGAGTCGACCGGTTCGACGAAGGTTTCTTCTACGGGATCAGAGAAACCCTGGCTTTGCGATCCGGCCACCTGGCGCAGGCGGCGGAGCGATTCCATCGCTTCGACCAGGAACGGGCGTTCGCTGAGATTGCCTGCTGCCGCGCTGTCGAGGTATGTCCCGATGAGCGCGACGGTGTAGCCCATTGCGGCAGCCGTCGATTCGGTCAGCGCCATGCGCCCGGCGGCTATCTCCTCGAAAATCTCTTCGAGGTCGCCGGCCACCTGGCTCAAGGTCGCAAGACCTATCATCGATGATGCGCCCTTTATGGTGTGGGCGAAGCGATACGAGTTTTCCAGCCTGTCGATCTGTTCGGGGTTGCTGCGAAAATCGACTATCCCCTGCATGATCTCAGGCAAATAGCTCCTGGCTTCGGCGAAGAAGCCGTTCAGCAGTTCGTTGTCAACCTGTTTGCTCATTCCCTGATCCCCGTGGGCGCTGAACTGTCAGCGCGTTTGGCTCGCCGTTTCAAAAGCTGATGTGCGCGCCGCCATTGCCGTTGGGCAGCCTGAACGAAGAGACCGAAGCCTGAAGCTGATCGGCAAGCGTCGTCAGATGCCTGACCGTATCGGCTGACTGACGGACGCCGGATGCGGTCTGCTGAGTGATCCTCGCTATTTCAGACACCGACTTCGACAAACTCTCCGAACCTCTGGCCTGCTGGCGCGAAGCCTGTGTGATGGAATTGACCAGTTCGGCCAGTCGTGAAGATACTGACTCGATTTCTGTGAGCGATTGTCCGGCCTGATGCACCAGCCGCGCTCCATCGACGACATCGCGGGTGGTCTTTTCCATAGCCGACATCGCGTCGTTGGTTCCGGTCTGAATCGCGTTGACCAGGTTGGCGATCCTTCGAGTGGCTTCGGAAGCGCGGCCCGCGAGTCGTTCGACTTCCTCGGCGACGACCGCAAATCCCTGTTCGGCTCCTCCCCCCACGGTTTGTATCGAGGCGTTGAGCGCGAGAATGGAGGTGCGGTCGGCGATCTCTTCGATGAGTTGAACGATTTCACTGATCTCCTGCGACCGCTCGCCCAGTTGCATGATTCGCTTGGCCGTTTCCTGCACCTGTTCCTGAATCCTGGCCATGCCCTTCATAGTCGTCTGCACCAGTTCAGCGCCCTTGCGCGCGTCCGAAAGCGACTGCTCGGCCACTGTAGTCGAAAGCACAGCCGTGTCGTTGACCTGCTGCATGGAGGCCGACATCTGTTCGAGCGCCGACGAGGTGGAACTGATCTGCACGGCCTGTTCGTGACTGCCCTGCGCCAGGTACTCAGTGGTGGATTTGCTCTCATTGGCCGCAGAGCTCACGACCAGGGCCACTCCCTGAACCTGAGCCACCATAAGGCGCATCTCGGCCACCAGCTTGTTCAATCCTCCGGCCACAGCGCCGGTCAGATCGTTTGTAACCTGGGCCTCTCTGGTCAGATCGCCTTCGACCGTCGCATTGATGTCGTCGAGGAGTCTTTCGAGCGATTTCTTCAGCCGTTCGTTCTCGGCTCCGGCCTGAGCGAGCACCTGAGAGCGATCCAGCAGAGAGTTGAACGCCTCGGCGCAGCGTCCGAGCTCGTCTGAGGTCAGCACCCTCGCCCGCTGATCGGTTTCGCCCTGGTCGAGGTTCGACACCAGGCGGTTGAGTTCATAGACCTGACGGAGCACGCCGCGGGTGAGCGCGAAGCGATAAATCAGCGCCCCGAGGATGAGCGCAGCAAGGCCGGCAAGCGCGATGATGAGCGCGGAGTTTGCGGCAACAGCGGTGACGCTCTTGGGCGACACTCCCACGCGGAGCACGCCGAGCCTGTTTTCGCGCAGGTTGATCGGCGCGATGTATTCGTAAAGCCCTTCTGTCGAGGTGTCTCGGCGAGTGAGGTCGCCCACTTCCAGAGCGAATTTCTCAAAGTCGCTGCGGGTGAGCGTCTGGTTCCTCACGGCAGGGTCGGTGCTGGCTACGGCCAGGCCGTCTTTTCCGACCACTATCAGATAGGAAATATCCTCGTCCGCCCTTTGGGCCGCTTCAACCGCTTCCTGCAATCGGGTGTACTGACGGGCCGAAAACGGATCGCTCAGTCCCGTAGAGAGGCTGCGGGCAAGCGTCTCGGCTTTCTTGTCGACGGAAGCCGAGAGTGCGGCGTTCTGGTTGTAGATCGAGACTATTTCCACCGCCACGATGACCAGGATGAAGATGGCGATGAAGGGCAATACCAGTTTGGCGCTGACGCCAAAACGCTGAGATGACGGTTTGTGTGATAACACGACTGAACCTCCTTACTCCGACAGCTAATTGGCTGTGTAGTTCTGGGCGCTGCTGCCGGAGAGTTTGAATGACGCGACCGAAGCGCGAAGCTCGTTGGCGAGCTCCGCCAGGTTGTTGACCGAGGTGGCTGATTCCTTGATGGAGAAGGCGGTGTGCTGTGTGAATTGAGAAATCTCCATCATGGTCTTCGACACTGACTCGGTTCCCTTGGCCTGAGAGGCCGCCGACATCGAGATCGATTGAATGAGTTCGGCCAGGCGGCTCGACACGTTTTCGATCTGCGAGAGCGCCTCGCCCGCCTGGTTTGCCAGACGCGATCCTTCGACCACCTCGCGGGTGCTTTCTTCCATAGCCGTTATGGCTTCCGATGTTCCGGCCTGAATGGTCTTGACCAGTTCCGATATTCGCTTCGTCGATTCGGTGGCGCGCTTGGCCAGTCGTTCGACTTCCTCGGCGACGACCGCAAACCCGCGACCGGCTTCTCCAGCCCGCGCCGCCTGGATGGAAGTGTTGAGAGCGAGCACCGAAGTTCTGTAAGCGATGTCGCCGATGAGTCGAACCATTTCACCGATCTCCTGCGAGTGCTCGCCAAGGCGCTTGATGCGCTTTGCGGTCTCCTGCACCTGATCGCGGATGCTGTTCATGCCGACGACCGTGTTATGCACCGCTTCAGTCCCCCGGCGCGCTGCGGCAAGCGACCGCTGGGCGACGTTGGCCGACAGGTCGGCAGTCTCCGACACCTTATGCATCGAGACGGTCATCTCTTCTATCGACTCGCGGGCCTGTAGAATCTGGCGGGCCTGAGCCTCCGAATCGCGGGCGATCATCTCGGTGCTCTCGCGGGTTTGAGACGCCGAAGAGTCGACCTGAAGGGTGACGTTTTGCACCTTCGAGATAATTTCTCTCAACTCTGCGGTCATGTAATTGAAGGCGTCAGCCATAGCTCCGGTGATATCAGGGCTGACTTCGGCTTCGACCGTGAGGTCTCCCTCGGCCAGTCCCGACACTTCATCGAGCAGTTTCATGATCGAACGCTGAAGCGCCTCTCGCTCTCCCTTAGACTGAATGAGCACGAGCGTTTCGTCGAGCATCGAGTTGAGATCGTTGGTCATCTGTCCGAGTTCGTCTTCGGTAGTGACCGGAGCGCGGGCCTTGTAGTTGCCGACGCGGATTTCTCTGAACAGATCGAGAATGTGACGAATCTGTCCGGTGAGTCGGCTGGCCAGAAACAGAGCTATGCCTACGGCCAGCAAGGCCACGACTATGCCCAGCACGAGTTGATAGCGGACTGAAGCGGCAATAGGGTCGAGAGCTTCCGAAGAAGGTATCGAGGCGACGGTCGTCCATTGCAGGTTTTCGAGCGCGGGTATGCCGAAGGCGCGGGGCGGTTTCGCGTACCCGACTATCGAATCCTCGCCTCCGAAGGCTACGGTCTGAGTCCAGCCCGGCGCGTTGCTGCGCACCAGCCCTGTCCCAAGCATCTTGCCT
>CAZPQE010000159.1:0-12483 GCA_964588615.1 uncultured Clostridia bacterium
TTGATTATCGCAAACCTGCCCAGCCTGGCGACAATCTTTTCAGCAAAGGCACAGTCATCAGGCGAAACCGCGATGGGGAATTCGTAGACAGAGGAGTTGCGGTCGCATCCCGTGGCCGCGCAAACCAGCGCGAGGTTCTTTTCTATGACGTGCGCCCGGTCGATAGTATCGACCTGTTGGGTCAAAAATATACGGCTCGCCTTTTCGCGCAGATCAAGCGTCTCGAATCCGATCCTGCACTTTGCGCCTGACACTCTGGCGACCATCCCTGATTTGATGAGGCCCTGAAAATCGAAGGCGATATCGATTGGCCGGGATTTTTTTCCCAGGCCAAGAAGTTTTTCTCTGATCTCCCGGATAGTCGCGCCGCTTGCCGGACGTTTTCGCCAGCGGCGGCTGTCGATTTCGATCAAACGGTCGATGGCGGGAGAATCTTTCAGAATCGCGGCAGCCCTTCGCTCGACAACCCAGTTGATTTCCGCGCTGGGCAGAGTACGTCTGATGAGAGCCGCAGCCGGAAGCGCGTGAACCACGTCGCCGATCGAACTGAGTTTGACTATCAGGATGCGCATCTACGATGAAGAATACGGTCAAGCGTGCAAAGGCGGATTATAGCGCGGAGGAGCCAATGGTCGAAAGCGCGCTTCTTTGATAAGGGTTCGGGTTGGTGATAGAATGCGGCAACCGTTTATGAAGAACATCAGCATACTCGGATCGACGGGTTCGATCGGCCAGAGCACCCTTTCGGTTATCGCTTCGCTCGAAGACCGCTTCTCTGTCGCCGCTCTTGCCGCAGGCCGCGACCTCGGAGGGCTTGCGCGGCAGATAGAGAGGTTTCGCCCTCGGCTGGTTTCGGTCGCCAGCCAATCCGACATCGCTTCGCTGCGTGAAAAGCTCCGCGCGCTCGGCCTTGCAGAATTTCCTGAGATAGCATTCGGGGAAGAGGGCCTCGTCTCTGTCGCCTGTTTTGACGGAACCGACATCGTGGTTTCGGCGACCGTAGGCGCGGTCGGATTCGTGCCGACATATAAGGCATTGCTGCTTGGTCGAAGGGTCTGTCTGGCCAACAAGGAAACGCTGGTGATGGCCGGCGAGTTGATGACCGCCGCCGCGCGTAAATCCAACGCGGAACTCCTTCCGGTCGACAGCGAGCACAACGCGCTCCATCAATGCCTCAGAGGCGAGCGATTGGATGAAGTCAAGCGGTTGATACTGACCGCATCGGGCGGGCCATTCCGCGAGTGGCCGCTCGAAAGAATGCAAGCGGCGACCGTAGATGAAGCCCTGGCTCATCCGACCTGGCAGATGGGATCGAAGATCACCATCGATTCGGCCACGCTGATGAACAAAGGGCTTGAGGTTATTGAAGCCGGATGGCTGTTCGGGTTCGCGCCCGAACGAATCTCGGTCGCCGTTCATCCGCAATCGATAGTTCATTCGATGGTCGAGATGTGCGATGGCTCGATCATCGCGCAACTGGGCGTGACCGATATGAGGCTGATGATTCAGTACGCGCTGACCTTTCCCGACCGGCTGCCGACCGACCTGCCCGCGCTCGGAGTGGATAAACTCTCCCGGCTGGAATTCTTCGAACCTGACTTCAATCGGTTTCCCTGCCTGGGCCTGGCCTACGCTGCGATGCGCGAAGGCGGAACGATGCCTGCCGCGATGAGCGCGGCAAATGAAGTCGCAGTCGAGAGCTTTCTCTCTCGCCGCATGAGTTTTATGGATATCCCGCGAGTGATCGCCGAGACGATGGCATCCCATCGCTCGCAGAGTTGTTCGAGCATCGAAGCCGTGCTTGAGGCCGACCGATGGGCGCGCTCCTTCGCCCTCTCGATGGTCGACGGCTCATTTCCGCATGTGTAGACACCCATAGCGGGCTAAGTTAAACTTATTGCGTTCGGTCGCCGGAGACCGGTATCGAAGTCTGTTATTGAACGAGGAGTATTCACCTTGCTGGAATTGATTCAGATGATCGCAGTGTTCGCGCTGGTGCTCGGTTCGATGGTCGTCATTCATGAGTTCGGCCATTTCATCGTGGCCAAGATGTTCGGCATTCGGGTCGAGACCTTCAGCGTGGGGTTCGGCAAAAGGCTATGGGGAATCAAACGAGGAGACACCGACTATCGCCTCAGCCTCATCCCGCTCGGCGGCTACGTCAAGATGGCTGGCGAAAACCTCGACGAGCAGATCACGGGAGCGCCTTATGAGTTCATGTCCAAGCCCAAATGGCAGCGATTCTGCGTGGCGGTCGCAGGCCCGGTGATGAATATCCTCACCGCCCTGGCCATCCCGGCCATCGCCTCGATGATTCATTTCGAGGAAGCGGCCTTCATCAATCAGCCCGCAGTGGTAAACGCCGTAGGACTCGATTCTGCTGCCGAGAGAGCCGGGATCAAACGCGGAGACATCATCACAAGGATCAGCGGGATCGAAAATCCCACCTGGCAGGACGTCGAACAGTACGTCGGCATCAGCCCCGATCAGGAACTTCAACTCACGGTCAATCGCTCCGGCGAGATGAAAAACGTAACGATCAACCTCGGCGGGCGGCAAACCAAATATGACCGCGTCGGAGAAGCAGGGCTGGAGCCTTTCTACGGGCAGAAGACCAGAGTAATTGCCAGATCGATCATACCGGGCCAGCCTGCCGAAAAGGCCGGCCTCAAGGACGGAGACCAGATTCTGGCTGTCAACGGCAGAGCCTTGCGCCTCGATGCCAGCCCCGAGCCTTTGACGGCAAGCGATCAGGCGTTCTATGGCCAGCTCGACCTGATTCGATTCATCCATACCAGCAACGGTCAGGAGGTAACGCTTACGGTCAAGCGCGGAGAAGAGACCACCGATCTCAAGGCCGCCGCGCAGCAGGGAGAAGACGGAAAGTGGCGGCTCGGTTTCGCTCCCACGCCAGAAGAAATCGATGTGACTGTAGCGCGAAAGGGACCGGTCGAAGCCATGGTTTATTCCTACAACCTCAACGTCCGAATCCTCGACCTGACCTGGACGGCCATCTCGCAGATATTCAGCGGCAAGCGATCGGTGCGCAGCGCGGTGATGGGGCCGGTGGGGATATTCAGAGTCACGGGCGACGCGGCAAAGCAGGGCCCCATGCAGGTGCTTCATTTAACGGCGCTGCTGTCGCTCAACCTCGGAATCTTCAACCTGCTTCCCATTCCTGTCCTCGACGGCGGGCTTATCTTCATGCTCTTCCTCGAATCGATTCTGGGACTGTTCGGATTGCCGCTCACCCTGCGCATCAAAGAGCGGATGATGCAGGTGGGATTCGTGATGCTGCTTCTGCTGATGGGATTCGTGATATTCAACGACATAGCCAATTTCATCCCCGGTCGGAGCCAGCAGCCGCAGAAAACGGAACAGACCGCTGCCCCTGACAAGTGAGCGGTCGGCAGCCGCATTATTTGTAATATCTCTCCCCGCCGCTTCAGAACGCGGTCTTGATCGATATCACTCTGCATTTGTCGAAGGATGGTCTATGAAAAAGCATGCTATCGTATTCACAATTTCCATCCTGTTATTCTCAGGACTGTCTCTGCGCTTCCGCGCGCAATCGCAAACCTCCGATTCGAACTACGCTTCTGACCAGATCATCGTCAAGATGAAACCCGACTCAGTGGTCGAAACCGATCAGTCGCAGATTGCCGACCTCGCGTTGCCGTCGCGCGGAGAGAGCGCCGAGTCCCTCGGAGGAGACCGAATGTTTCTGGTTCATCTCAAACAGGGCCAGTCGGTCGAGGATGCCCTTATTGAGGCCCGCTCGAACCCGAGGGTCGAATACGCCGAGCCTGATTATCTCCTTCACACCACTGCCACTCCGAATGATTCGTTTTTCAATCTTCAATGGGGACTGTTCAACAACGGAGACAATTTCGGCAAAGCGGGGGCAGACATCGCAGCCACCCAGACCTGGGATATCACTCAGGGCAGCAGCGATATCGTCGTCGCAGTCACCGACACTGGCCTCGATCTCACGCATCCCGACCTTGCGGCAAACATCTGGACGAACCCCGGCGAGACGGCGGGCAACGGAGTGGATGATGACGACAATGGATTCATCGATGACATCAATGGATGGAACTTCGTCGATAAGAATAACAACCCCGGACCGGGGACTGATTTTCATGGCACTCACGTCTCAGGGATAATCGGCGCGTCAGGCAATAACGGACTGGGCGTGTCGGGCGTGGCCTGGCGGGTGAAGCTGATGGCCTTGAAGTTCATAAGCGGATTGGAAGGCAAGACCAGCGGCGCGATCAAGGCGATCAAATACGCGACCGATATGCGACGCAAAGGAATAAATGTCCGAGTCATCAACGCAAGCTGGGGAGGCGATGAGGATTCCGAATCTCTGCGCGAAGCTATTCAATCGGCGACCAGCGCGGGCCTCCTGTTCGTCTGCGCGGCAGGCAACGGAGGCGATGACCGCCTGGGCGACAACAACGACGAGACTCCCTTTTATCCTTCAGACCTCAGCCGTCAGAACCCTTCTGTAATATCGGTCGCCGCCTTGGACCGCAGCGACAACCTGGCTTCATTTTCCAACTACGGGCATGAGAGCGTGAGCCTGGGCGCTCCGGGCGTGGCCGTCCTGAGCACGGTTCCGGGCGGAGGCTACGGGCAGTCGAACGGGACTTCGATGGCTACCCCGCATGTGTCAGGCATAGCCGTGCTGCTGTGGTCGCGCGAGCCGGGTTTGACGGCGGCTCAGATCAAACAGCGTATAGTTTCCAGATCAGTGCCGATAACCTCGCTTGCCTCGATCGTCGATAACTCGGCGCGGGCAAACGCGCTCAACGCCGTCACCGACACCGCTCCTCCGGCTCCCGCTCTCGGTATAGGCGAGATCGAGACCGGCAAAAAAGTTTTGACAGTCAACGGCCTCGGCTTCCGTAAAAACTCGACAGTGATTTCAGTCAACGGCATCGTGCTGTCGAATATCAAATACCCGAATGACTATCAGCTTGAGGACGGCACTCTCACACGGATGACCGTCAAACTGGGCAAGTCTCAGATGAACGCCCTGTTTCCTAGGCTGGTGCAGGTTCGGGTAGAGGTCTATGAGCCGATGACCGATGAGCGCGCGATGGTCACTTTCATCCGGCCCTGAGCCGACTATCATCCGAGTTTGGACGATTCGGGATTTGCTGTATAGTTTCTCCGCAGCCATTACGCAATAGGATAGTAGTCAGATGAGCCTGTCGACTGACATCTGACCTCTGATATCTGATAGCTTGTCTGGAAGAGGCTTCTTAGATGAATCGAGACATGACCAGTGCGACGGCTGACGCGCTCATTTCCATGCTCAGATCATCTCTGAGCGCCGAAGGCGCAAATGCGTTCGGACACCTCGTGCTCTACACATCGTTCGGGGTCGTTCGCGGTCGCACGGGCCTTGCCTTTCTTCAGGGACTCAATCACCAGGAAAAGGGGCAAACGGTCGAAGCAGAGGTCATAGAGCTCAACGAAGTAAGCGTAGAACACTACTCCAACCACCTGCCCACTGCCGCCTTCGACCGGTTGTGCGTGCGGCTTGCCGACATTCGGGGATTCGCGCTTGAGCGCGTCTCGGGCTGAAGCCAAACTCCTCTTTTCCTGCCAACCGCGCTCCCGGCGCAACAGAGGAGAATTTATGTCCAGAGCAATTCCGCAGGAAAATCTAAACCCGTTTGAAATCGCCAAACAACAATTCCTCACCGCTGCTTCCCTCATTGGGATCGATCCGAGCATGCAATCGGTGCTCATCAGTCCCAAGCGCCAGTTGATCGTATCGATCCCGGTCAAGATGGATGACGGCCAGACCCGCGTCTTCGAAGGCTACCGCGTGCAGCACAACGTCGCGCGCGGCCCGGCCAAAGGCGGCATACGTTACCATCCGCAGGTCACTCTCGACGAGGTGCGCGCGCTTGCAATGTGGATGACCTGGAAGTGCGCCACAGTCGATATCCCCTACGGCGGAGCCAAGGGAGGCATCAGAGTCGATCCGCACGCGCTTTCGACCTCCGAGTTGGAGCGGCTGACCCGTCGCTATGCCACTGAAATTCTTCCGATCATCGGGGCCAACATCGATATCCCCGCGCCCGACGTTTACACCAACGAGCAGACGATGGCCTGGATCATGGATACCATCTCGATGTTTTCGGGCAGTTCGCAGATATCGATCGTCACTGGAAAGCCGGTCTCGCTGGGCGGTTCGCTGGGGCGCGACGAAGCTACGGCGCGCGGATGCCAGTTCGTCGTCCGCGAAGCCTGCAAACTCCTCGGCATCAACCTCGACGGCGCGCGGGTCGCCGTCCAGGGCTACGGCAACGCAGGTTCTATCGCTGCCCGCCTCCTGCATCAGGACGGAGCGAAGATCATCGCGGTGAGCGATTCGCACGGCGCAATCTTCAACCCCGGAGGGTTCGACCCCTCCGACGCGCTTCATCACAAGAACGAAGCCGGATCGGTGGCCGGTTTCTCCGAAGCCGAGCCGATATCGAGCGAGGAACTGCTGGCCCTGGAATGCGAAGTGCTCATCCCCGCCGCTCTGGAAAATGAAATCACGCTTGAAAACGCGGCCAACGTGAAAGCCCGCATTATCGCCGAAGCCGCCAACGGGCCGGTCACGCCCGGCGCTGACCGTGTGCTTCACGAAAACGGAGTGTTCGACATCCCCGACATACTGGCAAACGCCGGCGGAGTGACCGTCTCCTACTTCGAATGGGTGCAGGACCTCTCAGGCTTCTTCTGGGCCTCGGATCAGGTGAACACCTATCTCGAAAAGCGAATGGTGAAGGCTTTTCACGACGTTCATCAAAGCGCCCGCAAGTACGATGTCAATATGCGGACGGGCGCTTATGCGCTGGCGGTCTCGCGGGTGGCCGATGTTACGCGGCTTCGTGGAATCTTCCCGTAGGGTTGACTCGCCGTCAGAGCGGTGCTTCAATCAAAGGCCACCCGGTTGATTAAACGGTAGGTTAGCTTATCGTCAGGAAAAAACAAGGAGGTAGCAAAAGTGCGAAGATCAATTGCATTGAGTCTGATTCTGTTGCTTGCCGGTGTCGTCGTGGCTTCTGAAAAAGTGAAGCTCACGGGCTTGGTCATCGACAACGCATGCTCAGGTCGCGCAAAGGGCGAAGGCGGGCTTGAGAAGGTCAAGAACCACACCGTCAAATGCGCCCTGATGCCCAATTGCTCCAAGAGCGGATTCGCTCTCGTCACCGGAGAAGGGAAAATCTTCAAGTTCGACGAGGAAGGCAACAAGAAAGTGGCCGAAATTCTGGCCTCGACGAAATCGGAGAAGAGCATTTCGGTCAACGTCGAAGGCACTGTCGAGGGCGACGTGCTGAAAGTGACCAGCATCGCAGAAGCCAGGTAGCAGGTTTCAAGTCGAAACTCCGAGCCCGCGCCTCGTCTGAAATCAGGCGCGGGCATTTTACCGCCCATAGCCATGCGTTTTCTTGTGTGGCGGGATGGCCGGGTGCTAAGATTCACCGCGATTTTCAAAGCCAATTTTGATGGCAGCGATGGAAGGAGCGGATGGCAAAGGAAAAAGTTCTAATCGTGGACGACGAGCAGATGATCCGGTTCACGCTGGCCGAGGCGTTGCGCGGCTGGGGGTATTCTTCGACCGAAGTGGGATCGGTCTCCTCCGCCCTGGCCGCTTACGATGCTGAAAAACCTTCAGCCATCCTTCTCGATATCAATCTGCCCGACGGATCGGGCCTCGACGTGTTGCGCGAGATTAAACGCCGCCACCCGGATGCCGTAATCATCATGATGACCTCGAAGGTCATCGTCGAAGACACGATAGCCGCGCTCAGAGGCGGAGCCTATGACTTCATCGGAAAGCCGATCAACCTCGAAGAACTTCAGGTGACGATCCGCAACGGCATCGAAGCCCAGTCATTGCGCAGGGAAGTGCGCTTCTTCCGCCGAGAGCGGGCGCGTCAGTTCAACTTCGATCAGATAGTGGGGGCGTCTGCCGCCATGCGCGAAATGATTTCGCTCGGTCGCAAGGTGGCTGAAAGCGAAGTCTCTTCCGTGCTGCTTCAGGGCGAATCGGGCACAGGCAAGGACCTGGTGGTCAAAGCCATACATTACGCATCGCGCCGATCCGAAGGGCCGTTTGTCGCCATCAACTGCGCCGCTATCCCGGCCAACCTCGTCGAAAGCGAACTGTTCGGTTATGAGAAGGGAGCCTTTACCGACGCCAAAGCGCGCAAGGAAGGGCTGCTGGAACAGGCCGAAGGCGGGACTATCTTTCTCGACGAGATTGGAGAACTCGAACTCAGCCTTCAGGCAAAGCTCCTGCGCGTGCTTGAAGAAGGAGCCTTCCGCAGAGTGGGCGGACTCAAAGACCTGCCTCTGGATGTCCGCGTCATCGCCGCGTCGAATCGCGATCTCAAAATCGAGAGCGAATCGGGCCGCTTTCGCCTCGATCTTTACTACCGCCTCTCGGTCATCCAGATCGATATCCCTCCGCTCCGCGACAGGGGCGATGACGTGATAACTCTGGCCGAGCATTACATACACTACTTCAACGAGCGATTGCGCAAGCGCGTTCGCGGCCTCACGCCGGAGGTGGCCGACATCTTTCGGCAATATCGCTGGCCGGGCAATGTGCGCGAGTTGAGGAACGTCATCGAGCGGGTGATGATACTCGAAGACGGCGATATGATCACCCCCGTCTGCCTCCCGCGCGACCTGACCAGCCGACAGGACGTGGTTGAATCCGCTGCGCACGATTCTGAGGCCGGGGCGCAGGCATCTGGTTCACCAGACATCTTCCATCTCCCGCCCGGCGGCATAATCCTCGACGATGTGGAGATGTCGCTCGTCCGGCAGGCTATGGGATTGAGCGGAGGGAACCAGACGCGCGCCGCCGAATTGCTGGGCATATCGCGCGACCAGCTTCGCTACCGCCTCAAGAAACTCGAAGAGATTGCCCCGGAAACCAACCCCGCCGATTGATGCCCGCCTGTGCGTAATTCTTCGCTCGACGCTGGGGATATTTCGCAACCCTGCCTCTTCTTTCAACAGCCCGAAGAGTTTAATTGCGGTACGGGTGTTGCTCTGTTCCAGTGCGTCAGAAATTGATCGCCAGAGTTCACTATGGTCATCAGCGAACGAATCAGATTTGAAAGGATATTCTGCCCCGTCGATCTGTCGCAGGATTCGGGCGAGGCGATTGGCTATGCTGCGTCTCTGGCCCGCGCTTATGACGGACGATTGCTCATCGGATATTGCGATCAGCCCGCGCAGGCTGAGATGACCATCACCCCCAGGAAAGAATATGCGGGCCCAATGCCTCATGCCAGAAGAGAAGTCGAAGAAGCGATCCATCGATTGATGGGGGCAAACGGAGTCGGGGACGTCGAATGCGAGAACCTGATTCTGGCCGGAAACCCTGCGGTTTCCATACCGCGCGAAGCGGCAAAGCGCAGAGTCGACCTCATCGTGGTGCGATCCCGGAGGCGCGGGCACAGAGCGGCGCTGCTCGGATCGATCATCGAATCGATCTGTCGCACGGCTCCCTGCCCGGTGCTCGTAACCCACCCCGGACAGCGGGAGCAGTTGAGCCGGATGACCGGACGGCTCAACCTCGATCATCTTCTGGTCGCTTATGATTTTTCGAGCGATGCGGAGATCGCTCTCTCCTATGGACTTTCTTTCGCGCATCAATACCAGGCCGAACTTCACCTGCTGCACGTACTGCCTCCGCGCCTCAAGCCCGAAGCGCCTGAAGTGGCCCTGCTGCCGCTGGCCTCGGAAGACGCATTTCATCGGGCCGCGCAGAAACTACAGAGCGCCGTGCCTTCGGCTCTGCGACAGCAGATCAGAATCAACGAAGAGGTCAGGGAAGGGTTGCCTTATCGTGAAGTGCTGGCCTATTGTGAGGAAAATGAGACAGACCTCATTCTGATGGGCGCCAGCGGAACGGGATTCGGCATGCGGGCGCTGTTTGGCTCGAACGTAGACCGGGTGCTGAGGCAATCAAACTGCCCGGTGCTGATAGCCCGCCCGCTCCGCCCCGCGAATTCTAAACAGTCGGAAAGCGACGGGGATTGATATCAGGAGCCGTTGATGTGGAACAGGCCGCCAGCCTGTTGTAGATTTTCGGAAGACTGACTCCAGACTCTCGACTCCAGACTCTTCGAAGGAGGAACCGGCCATGAAAATACTGCTTGCCATAGACGGATCAGAATGCAGCCAAGCGGCGCTGGCCCAGGCTCTCGAACGCCCCTGGCCCGAAGGGAGCGAGTTGAAAATCGTGACGGTCGTCGAACCTCTCCTGCTCCCGATGACCGAGCCGATACCCCTGCCGGGCGATTACTTCGAGCGCGTCGAAGACGCCGCTCAGGAGCAGGCGCGCTCGATCATCGATAAGGCTCTCGACAGATTTCGCGCGACCCCGCTCGAAGTGATCGGCTCGATTCTTCGAGGGAATCCCAAACAGGCGATACTCGACGAAGCCGAAAAATGGGAAGCCGATCTCATCGTAGTAGGCTCGCACGGCTACCGGGGATTTACCCGGCTGTGGCTCGGCTCGGTTTCTCAGGCAGTGGCCTCCAACGCCCACTGCTCAGTTGAAATCGTTCGCACGCGGAAGTGCAGAGAAGGGGCCTAAGATGATAAGACCGATGAGCGAAGAAGAATCCCGCGCGCTGCTAGAAGAACACGGCGTGGGTCGGCTGGGCTGTGTGGCAGATGGCCGGCCCTACGTCGTCCCCGTGAGCTATATCTTCGAAGACGGGTGCATATATGTGCATTCGCTCGCGGGCAAAAAGGTGTACGCGCTGAGAGAAAGCCCCCGCGCCTGTCTCCAGGTCGATGATATTCGGGATGCTTATCACTGGCGCAGCGTCATCGCATCGGGCCATTACGAAGAGCTATGGGAAACCGAAGAGCGAAAGAGAATACTCGATGAACTGCTCCGAAGGTTTCCTTACCTCACGCCGGTCGAATCCGTCCCGGCCCACGATGGCGGCTCATCGGTCATCGTCTTTCGCATTCGGGTCGAAGAGATAAGCGGCGTCTTCGAAGAATGGCATCGGATGTGAACAGCCGGTGATTGCGTAATCAACTTGACTTCGACCCCCGGCCCTGACTAATATCCGGCCCGAAGGTCGCCAGCACTCGATTATGCTCTTATTTGGATTGATCCGGCTATCCAGTCTCCGTTTTTTCGATACAAGGTTCTGCCCGAAAACATCCATCCCCTCTCAGCCGAAATAGTTTTCAGCCATCCCCGAACTTTTTTGGCATATCCAGTTCAAACAAGAATGCGTCAGCCTCAAACTGAAGCATTCCCCATTCGAACAAAAGGAGATGACCCTATGAAAGAGAATGATTCTCCCCATTCCTTTCGCCTCTGGCGATCCGCACTCTATGTTTTATCAGCATCCTTGTTGCTGGCTTCCTTCCTGATGAGAGCAGACATGCAAAATGTCGGCGCGCAGTCGGCTCAGGAGAGGTGGTCGGGCGATGAACTTTGGGAAGATACGGAAGAGTTCCTGGTCAGAGAACAGGAACGACAGATCAAACCAAAATCATATCGATTGATGCGGCTCAATAAAGACGCGCTGAGGCGGCTGCTGGCAGCCGCGCCGATGGAGTTCACCGATGAGTCAAGAAACATTTCCATCATCCTGTCATTGCCGATGCCGGACGGAACTATGGCGAGGTTTTCGATTCAGGAGTCTCCCATCCTGGATCTCGAACTTGCCGCGAGGTTCCCAGAAATAAAAACCTACAGCGGGCAGGGAATCGATGACCCGACGGCTACGCTGCGTTTCGACCTCACCCCTGCGGGTTTTCATGCGCAGGTGTTGTCGACGAGGGGCAGCCTCTACATCGATCCGTTTGCGAAGAACGACACGACGAACTACATAAGCTACTTCAAGCGCGATTTTCAGAGAGATGGAGAGCCTTTCAGATGCTACGTCACAGACACAGGCGATCTTGAAAGTTTGCGCGGGCCGATAATGCCGATGGTCACTGCCGCCTCGACCCTGCGCACATATCGCCTGGCGCTTGCTGCAACGGGGGAATACACCGCATTTCATGGCGGAACCGTCCCGCTGGCGCTTGCGGCAATGACCACCTCGATGAATCGAGTAAACGGCATCTTCGAGCGGGAAGTCGACGTTCGCATGGTGATGATCGCAAACGAGACCGCGATCATCTACACCAACTCCTCGACCGATCCTTACACCAACGGCAATGCCGGAACGATGATGGGAGAAAATCAAACGAACCTCGATACGGTCATAGGCAGCGCCAATTATGACATCGGTCATGTTTTCGGGACCAACAGCGGTGGAGTGGTCAACGGCAGCGTTTGCACCGCCGGAAACAAAGCGAGAGGCGTTACCGGATCGGGCGCTCCGATCGGAGACCCGTTCGATGTCGATTATGTCGCTCACGAAATGGGGCATCAGTTCACCGCCAGCCATACCTTCAATGACGGCACCAATGGCA
>CAZPQE010000160.1:0-12482 GCA_964588615.1 uncultured Clostridia bacterium
CTGCGGACGAGGAAAAAGTCATCGCGCTCAACCCGCCCCAGCCTTCGACTTTCTCCACCTGGTTCAAGAGCCAGCTTGCGCAGGGCAGCGCCGAAGAACGGGTGTTCACCGAGTTGTCTTTCGTTCTCGACCGCGAAATAGGAGGGCAGCAGGTTCTTCGCCAGGGCTTCTTCGACACCAGGCAGATGACCGATGCTCTCAAGCTGCTCGAACGTCCCCTGATAGTGGGATTTGTCGAAGGCAATCCGGTCGAGATGAATTTTCAGAGCAGCCTCAAGCGACGAAGCAAATCTTTTTACGTGATTCATCTGTGAAAGCGACTATGAGCGACAACGGACAAGCGACGAGCATGATACGGCTCGAAAACGTGACCAGGTATTACAAAACCTTTCCTGCGGTCAACGGGGTCAGCTTCGAGATAGCTCGCGGCGAGGTGTTCGGATTCATCGGCCCCAACGGCGCGGGCAAGACGACGACCATCAAGATGCTGGCCACATTGATGCTGCCCTCGGAGGGAAAGATAAGCATCGGCGGATACGACATCGTTACGCAGCCTCACGAAGTGCGCCGCATCATCGGCTATATGCCCGACAGCTTCGGCGTCTACGAAGACCTGATGGTGTGGGAATACCTCGATTATTTCGCCGCGCTCTACAAAGTCGATCCGTCGCGCCGCGAGCGGGCCATCTCGGATGTGCTGGAACTTACAGACCTCGGAGTCAAGCGCGATTCGCCGGTGATGAGTCTGTCGCGCGGAATGAAGCAGCGGCTCTGCCTGGCCAAGACGCTCATTCACGACCCGGAAGTGCTGCTTCTCGACGAGCCGGCGTCGGGACTCGACCCGCACGCGCGCATCGAAATACGCGAACTCATACGCGAGCTCTGCCACATGGGAAAGACGGTCATCGTTTCTTCGCACATCCTGACGGAGCTTGCGGATTTCTGCACCTCGATCGGGATCATCGAAGCCGGGCGACTGCTTGCCGCAGGTCGAATCGATGAAATAACCTCGCAGCTTGCGGGCCACGTGATGATAGAAATCACCGTCAAAGGCGACCCATCCGGGGCGCTGGCCGCGCTCTCGGAGCGGGCTGACATCAGCCGCGCCACCTGCGACGGTCGCCATATTCGCGCCGAATACACGGGCGACGCCGAAGAGATCGACGAGCTTCTCGCATGTCTCGTTCGCGGAGGCATTCGCGTGTCGTCGTTCGCTCGCAGCGAAGCCGACCTCGAAGACATTTTCCTCCGCGTGACGAGAGGAGTGGTGGCTTGATTGGTCAGAGGTCATTTGTCCTTTGTCTTATGTTTCGACTGCTCGCGGCGCGTTGAGTCTTCAGCGGTCGAACAAAGGACAAAGGGCGAGGGACAAATGACAGATTATGAACTTATCGAATCCGATTCTCATAAAAGAGATGCGCACGCGGATGCGCGGCAAGCGGTCGTTTCTGGTGCTCACGGGATACGTGTTCACACTGAGCCTCATACTGGGCATGGTTTATCTGGTGATGAGCAACAACGCGCCGCAGAGCGTCATCAGCCGCGCTGGCGAAATACTCACCCCCGTTCTGATCTTCGTGCAGATGGGCTTGATCTGTCTGATCGCTCCCACGTTTTCAGCAAGCGCGATTTCGTCGGAGCGTGAACAGGCGGCCTTCGACTATAGTTATCGGAAAAGTGGGCGCGTCGCTTTCTTACCTGTTGCTGACGCTCTTCGGCTCACTTCCTCTGGTCGCGCTTACCTGGTCGCTGGGCGGAGTGGCGCTGGGCGATATAGCCGTCTCTTACCTGGTGATGCTGGTGGCGGGCGTGACTTACTGCTCGATGAGTTTCATGTGGTCATGCCTGATACGCCGGGGCGTGTTCGCGCAACTCCTGAGCCTGTTCACCGTGATATTTCTGGTGGCGGCGATGCCCGCGCTGGCGATGTTCTTCACCGCGCTTGCCAGCAATTTTTCATCAGGCCCTTCGCCG
Source organism: uncultured Clostridia bacterium (assembly GCA_964588615.1). GTDB lineage: Bacteria > Acidobacteriota > Blastocatellia > UBA7656 > UBA7656 > UBA7656. The sequence goes on from CAZPQE010000160.1 coordinate 1,975, forward strand.
GCCTTCATGAACATAGTTTTCATGCTGCTGAGGACCAATCCGTTTGCCGCAATCACCTATTCGCTGTTCGGATTTTCCATCCCCAACGGAGTGTGGATGGGAAGCGTTCCTATCTGGATCACTCAGGTGATATTCTATCTGCTGCTGACGGCGTTGAGTCTGTTCCTGAGCCTGCGCAGGCTTGAGAGAGTGAGGAACTGGATATGATCGATTCGGCAACCGCTATCAAAAATTTCGAGCGAAGAGTGATTCGACGCGAGCTTATGCTTTCGGCCTTCGATCACCTTGCCGCCGTTTTGCTCATCGGAGGCATCATTTCTGCCGCGCTCGCGCTTTACATCCGACTGCGCCCCGCCGACCTTTCAGTCTGGAAAATTACTTTTGCCGTTTTCGGAATCGTAACGATTCTGGCAGCAGCGCGATGGGCGTTGACTCGCAGGCGCGAGGCCGCTTTCAAAATAGACCGCGCGCTCCGTCTCGAAGACCGGATAGCATCGGCTGCGGCTATCATCTCCGGCGGCGGGCCCCGGCGCGAGATGGAGCAGGCTCTTCTGGATGACGCCGCCGGTCGGCTGGCCGGAGTCGATCAATCGCTAGTCGCGCCTTTTCGCATTCAGCGATGGCACGCGCTGGCTCTCATTGGAGTGATCGCGCTGGTTGTCGCTGTGATGGTTCCGCAAAAAGTGATTCCGGGCGCGGAAGCTCTCGCAGAAGAACGAGCCGACATTCAGAGCGCGGGCGAGGAACTCGAACAGGCCGCAGGCGAAATAGAAAAACAACTTCCGCCCGAAAGCGAAACCGCGAGGCTCGCCAGAGAGCAGGCCGAGCTTGGCCGCGCGCTTCGCCGCTCCAGCGATACGCGGGCCGAAGCCCTCAAAAAAATCAACGAGCTTGAAGGCCGCATCCGCCAGCGCCGCGACCTTCTGGCTGACACCCGCGCCGATGAAATAGTCAACCTCGCCGAAAGACGACTCAGAAGCGCGCTCTCTGAAAAACCCAAAAAGCCAAAAGATGAAACTGTTGAGTCGTCAAACACCAACGGCGTTGAGTCGAATAAACCTGCCGAGAACCGCAGCGACGATAAATCCATCGCCGAAAACAAGGCGACGGTCAAGCCGCAGAGCGGCAATTCGAATAACTCTCAAACCCTGATTAAAAAAAATGAAACCGTAGCTGAATCAGAAGTCGAGCAGATGCCTGCCGACTCAAAGCCCGCCGTCGATAAAGCGAATCAGCCGCCTGACGAGATGTCTTCAGACAAGAGCGAGCAAATCGAGCAGCCGGAATCTCAGACGCCGACAGGCAAAAAGAATCAGTCGAATCAGAAGCCGTCGAATGAAAAACAGGAAGATCAGATGAGCGAGTCCGGGCTGGATGGCAAGCCGAATCCGCTCACGGGCGAGGTGACGAAGTTTGCGTCGGAGCAGGCAGCGAAAGCTCTGCCTGCGCTTTCCGATCAACTGATGAAGAAGGCCGAGCAGATGCGCGCGGGTGAACTCACTCCCGAAGATATAAAGAGGCTTCAGCAGGCCGCCGAAAAACTCGCCGATGACCTTGCCGCGATTGCGCAGTCGAAAGAGTTTCAACAATCGCTCCAACAACTCGCCCGCAAGGTCGATCCCAAACAGCTTGAGCAGGTGGCGCGCGAGATTATGAAGAATGAAAAGCTCAGGCAGGAACTCGAAGCTGCGGCGCGAATGCTTGCAGAAAACCGAAAGGTGAGAGAGATGGTCGCCGGACTTGCGCAGAAGTTTCAACAGAACAGGCCGCAAAACGACGATGAACCGTTGCGCGGGATGCAGGCCGGGCGGGAGTCAACAGGAGATGGCAGGAGTTCTAACAAGGGGAAGGGCAGTCAGACGCTCGAACTCGGCCCGCGCGCCGAGCAGTTAAAAGGGCAGGGAAAAGAAGCGCGGCTCGCCGGGCAGATGCAGAAAAAGCCGGGCGGCGAATATCTCTATTTGCAGTCGAAGCCCGGCGCGGGGGCTGCGCGCGCGCCCTACTCTTCGGCTTATCCTCAGTATCGAAGAGAAGCCGAGCGCGCCGTAGAGCGGAGCCAGGTCCCCGCGCAGATGCGCTCGATGGTTCGAAATTACTTCGATGTGATAAACCCCGATGCTCAGAAGAAGCCCTGAAAAGCGTGGCACAACAGGTTGCCAGCCTGTTGGTGGCTTGAAAGCATGAAGATTCGAAGCATCAACAGGCTGCCAGACCTCTGCGCCTTTTCCGAGGAACATACAATGGATCAGAGAGAAAAAGATCGAATACTGTGGAACCTTAAATCATTGCCCAACGAGTTGGATGATCTGCTCGCGGAATTGGATGAAGACACACTGCGCTGGCGACCGCGCCCCGACAAGTGGTCGGTCAAGGAGATCATGTGCCACCTGCGCGATATGGAAAGCGAGGCTTACCTTGCCCGCTACCTCCGCATACTTTCAGAAGAGAACCCCACGCTGCCCAACGTCGATCAGGATCGTCTTGCTGAGGAGCGCGATTATATCAATCAGGATGCTCGCGCCGCGCTCGAAGAGTTCAAGCGACTTCGCCTTGAGACCATCAGCGCGCTCCAGGCAGCGCCGGTCGAAGCTTTCTCTCGCGCAGGCGTTCACGAAACCGACGGGCCAATGACCATCGAGCAACTAGTCGCGCGCCAGATCAGGGGCAACGACATAAATCACCTCTCGCAGATGAAAGATATAGTCGCGCTCCGAATGCCGTGGAAGCAGGAATGAGCAGTGGTCGGTGGTCAGTTGTCAGTTGTTTTCGATCACAGCGGTATGCACATGGATGAGCAGATCGAACGCTGTGAGCGAGACCTTCTCATTAACACCGCGATTGATCGCGGTGGAAAAGCGAGTGCCTTGAAACAAAAACGGTTTCAACAGTTTTTCTGCCCGCGCAGATGTCGGCAACATCTGCACGCCTGACGACCAGCCGACGAATCAGAGAGCGGCGGGGGAAACTGTTAAAACAGTCCATGGATTTTGAGCCGCCCCGCTCACCGCGATTGATCGCGGTGTTAATGAGAGGGGTTGTTCACGCATCTGATAGCCGTTATAACGAATGACAAATAAAGAATGACAGAAGAAATAAAAAAGCGAGCCGAAAACTATGCGGGCAAATTTGCCGCGCTCCGCGAGGAAATCGCCCGCGTGATCGTCGGGCAGGAAGAAGTGGTCGAAGGCGCGCTGCTGGCTCTGATGGCCGGAGGCCACGTTCTTCTGGAAGGCGTGCCAGGGCTTGGAAAAACTCTGCTTGTGCGCACGCTGGGCGAAGCGACGGGGTTGAAGTTCGCTCGCGTGCAGTTCACGCCCGATCTGATGCCTGCCGATATCGTAGGCACGAACATCATCGTCGAAGGCGAGACGGGCGAAAAAATGTTTCGATTTCAACAGGGGCCGGTCTTTACGAATTTATTGCTTGCCGATGAGATCAACCGCGCCACGCCCAAGACTCAATCCGCTCTGCTCGAAGCCATGCAGGAGCATCAGGTGACGGTAGGCGGGAAGACTTATCGGCTCGAAGGCGTCTTCTTCGCGCTTGCCACTCAGAACCCGCTTGAGATGGAGGGAACCTATCCGCTGCCTGAAGCTCAACTCGACCGTTTCATTTTCAAAATACTCATCAACTTTCCCGCGCGCGAGGATTTGATCGAGGTGCTGCGCCGCACGACCGCCGAGGATGCTCCTGAAGCGAAGACGGTGATTTCGGCTCAGGAGTTGATCGAGATGCAAAAGCTTGTGCGCGAGGTTTATGTCGCGCCTCATCTGGAAGAGATGGCCGTCGATCTGTTAATGCGGACTCATCCTTCGGAGAGTGCGCCTGAACGAGTGAGAAAATATGTTCGCTTCGGGGCAAGCCCGCGCGGCGCGCAGGCGATGATGCTGACGGCCAAAGCGCGCGCTTTGCTTACGGGCCGCTACAACGTCAGCGCCGCAGACATCACTGCCGTTGCGATGCCTTCGCTCAGGCATCGCGTGATTCTGAACTTCGAAGGCGAGGCTGACGGAGTGAGCGTCGATTCGCTTCTCGAAGACGTATTGCAGGAAGCGGCCTCAGCCGTGTCGAAGTGAGCCAATGGAACCCGCCAGAAAACCTCTTCTCGATCCGGCATTTTTGAAAAAGCTCGAACGGCTTCGCATTCAGGCCCGTCGCGCTTTTCCGGGAACGACTCGCGGCGAGAGAAGGTCTACGAGGCGCGGGTCTTCAGTGGAATTTGCGGACTTCAGAAAATACGAAGCGGGCGATGATTTTCGACACGTCGACTGGAACATCTACGCGCGTCTTGAGCGACTGATGCTCCGCCAGTTCATCGAAGAAGAAGAAGTGCGCGTAGATATTCTGATCGATTGCAGCCGCTCGATGCATTTCGGAGAGCCGCTGACCAAGTTCGAATTCGCCGCGCGCGCTGCCGCCGCTCTCGCTTTCGTTGCCGTCGCGGGATTGGATCGCGTGGGAGTCGCCGCTTTCGACTCGACCATCAGAGAGCGGCTTCGAGCGATGCGCGGGCGAGGGCATCTGCTGTCGGTGATTTCGTTTCTCAACGATCTGGTTGCAGCCGAAGAGCGAGAGGAAGAGAAGATCAGCACCGACCTGTCATCGGCTCTGAGAGCCTGGCAGAAGGCGAACCCGCGCTCAGGCATCGTGTTCGTGATTTCGGATTTTCTCGACGCAGGCGATTTCCGCAGAGAGATGAAACTGCTCGCCCAGCGCGGGTACGATGTGAATCTGATACAGACGCTGGCAGTCGAAGAAGTGACGCCTGAGATTGGCGGCGATTTGTTGTTGATCGATTCCGAGACAGGCCAGGAGCGCGAGATTACGGTCAACGCCCGCGCGCTTGCAGCCTACAAATCGACTCTTGCGCGGTTTACGACCGAGCTTGAATCGTTCAGCCGGACAAACGGCATCGGCTACCTGATGGCGACGACCGACGCCGCATTCGAAGACCTGCTGCTGAAAAATCTCATCGAAAGCCGGATGGCGGAATGATCGCGCATTGCGACCTGGCTGATTGATTCTTATAATCCTCGGCGATGTCGGGCGATCAACATCCTGAGACACCAGGCGAAGCTCAACCCTGGCGCGTGTGGACTGCGGCTAACGTCATAACGATGTGCCGCATCCTTCTCATCATCCCTTTTCTCTACCTCGTCAACGAAGGAAGATTCGGACTGGCGCTGACCATTTTTTTCATAGCCAGCATAACTGACTTCATCGACGGCTATCTGGCCAAGAACTTCGGGCAGCAATCCCGCCTCGGACAATTGCTCGACCCGGCAGCAGACAAACTTCTCACAACAGCATCATTCATCGTCATGGCTCTGCCGCGAGATAACTTCGCTTCTATACCTCTCTGGCTGGCCATTGCGGTGGTCGGGCGCGACGCGCTTATAGTCACAGGATCGCTCGTCGTTTATAAATTGACCCGATTCAAGGAATTCAAGCCGACCGCACTGGGCAGAATAAACACTTTCCTTGAAATGGGACTCCTCTTCTGGTTCCTCGTCTTTCATACCGCTAATTTTCTCACCTCCCTCCTCCCTGCGATGTATGTCCTGGTCACTGCCTCTGTCGTCCTTTCAGGCGGAGAATACCTCCTCCAGGGCGCAAAAATCCTTAAAACCCATCGCCGCCCACGCTGAATCTTTTTCTATTACACCTTTCAGACGCATAAATCTAATATGGAATTTTATAGAAAAACTTGACAGTAACAGACTCAGATATTACTATAAGGCCGACGTTTTTGAATTGGAGGCAATAAACGATGAGCAAGATAATAGGAATAGACTTAGGGACGACGAATTCGGTTGTAGCGGTTATGGAAGGCGGAGAACCTGCCGTGATAACCAACGCGGAGGGGGGGAGGACGACGCCCTCGGTTGTGGGATTTGCCAAAGACGGGAACCGGCTCGTTGGTCAGGTGGCCAAACGGCAGGCGGTGACGAATCCCGAAAACACTATTTATTCGATCAAGCGGTTCATGGGCCGTCGTTATGACGAGGTGACTGAAGAGATGACGATGGTTCCCTACCGTGTCACTCGGATGGCCAACAACGATGTCCGGGTGACGGGAGGCGGGAAGGAATGGTCGCCGCCTGAGATTTCGGCGATGCTGCTCCAAAAACTCAAGCAGAGCGCCGAGGATTATCTGGGAGAGAAGGTGACCAGAGCGGTCATCACCGTCCCGGCTTACTTCAACGACTCGCAGCGGCAGGCCACCAAGGACGCGGGTCGCATCGCCGGTCTCGAAGTGATGCGAATCGTCAACGAGCCGACCGCAGCGGCCCTGGCCTACGGCCTGGACAAAAAGAAAGACCAGACGATAGCCGTATTCGATTTCGGCGGAGGCACTTTCGACATATCGGTGCTCGAAGTCGGCGAAGGAGTCGTCGAGGTCAAAAGCACCAACGGCGACACGCATCTGGGCGGCGACAACATCGATCAGGAACTCATCAACTGGATCATCGGCGAATTCAAGAAAGATCAGGGCATCGATCTCTCTCAGGACAAGATGGCTCTTCAGCGTTTGAAGGAAGCCGCCGAGAAAGCCAAGATCGAGCTTTCATCGACTATGGAGACCGAGATCAATCTCCCGTTCATCACCGCCGATCAGTCCGGCCCCAAGCACCTGGTGATGAAATTGACGCGGGCCAGGTTCGAGCAACTTGTAGATCACATACTCCAGCGGACTATGGAACCCTGTCGCAAGGCGCTCGAAGACGCTGCGGTCAAGGCCAATCAGATAGATGAAGTGGTGCTCGTAGGCGGCTCGACTCGGATTCCGAAGGTTCAGCAGATGGTAAAGGAGTTCTTCGGGCGCGAGCCTCACAAGGGCGTCAACCCTGATGAGGTTGTTGCCGTAGGGGCTGCGATTCAGGCGGGCGTTCTGGGAGGCGAGGTCAAAGACCTTCTGCTTTTGGACGTGACTCCGCTGAGTCTGGGAATCGAAACGCTTGGAGGCGTATTCACCCGTTTGATCGAGCGCAACACCACGATTCCGACGCGCAAGTCGGAAATCTTTTCGACCGCTTCGGACAATCAGACCTCGGTCGAAGTCCATGTGCTTCAGGGAGAGCGGCCCATGTCGGCGCAGAACCGCACGCTGGGCAAGTTCCACCTCGTAGGCATTCCGCCCGCGCCGCGCGGCGTCCCTCAGGTCGAAGTCACCTTCGATATCGATGCCAACGGAATCGTGAACGTCTCGGCCAAAGACCTCGGAACGGGACGCGAGCAGAAGATAACGATCACCGCTTCGTCAGGTCTGTCCAAAGAAGAGATAGACCGCATGATGCGCGAGGCCGAGTCTCACGCCGAAGAAGACCGTCAGGCGCGCGAGCGCGTGGAAGCCCACAACAAGCTCGACAACCTGGTCTATCAGACTGAAAAGACGCTCTCGGATCATCGCGACAAACTCGATCCTTCTACCGTCAGCAACATCGAAGCGGCGCTTGCGGAAGCCAAAGGCAAACTCGATTCTCAGTCTGCGCAGGAGATCAACACGGCTTACGAGAATCTGGTCAAAGCGTCTCACAAGATTGCCGAGGTTATGTACCAGCAGGCGGCTCCGGGCGGCGGCTCGCAGACGGGAGCCGGAGCTTCGGGCGCATCGGCCTCGACGGGCGGCGATGACGGCGTAATCGATGCCGAGTACGTCGATGTCGATGACAAGAAGTAAACTATGAGCAGAAGTGAGAAGGAGCAGGGGAGCAGGGGTGAAAGGGCAATGCCATTAAGTTAAGGGGGCGGCTTAAAGGTGTCAGTAGCCCGCGCGTCAGCAAGGGCTTGATTCTACTGGCCCTCCCTCACCATCGGGCTACTGACACACAGCTTAACTTAATGGCATTGGGGTGAAAGGGTGAAGAGGCGCAGGGGAGGCGCATTGCACAAACGCCAATCTTCTCCCCCTCTCCCCTCTCCCCCGCTTCCCTGCTCCGATAGCTATGCCGGGACCTGACTACTACAAAGTGCTGGGGGTCGCGCGCGGCGCGAAAGCAGACGAAATCAAGAAGGCTTATCGGCGTCTGGCGCGCAAATACCACCCCGATGTCAATCCCGGCGACCGCGACAGCGAAGAGAAGTTCAAGCAGATATCTGAAGCGTTCGATATTTTGTCGGACCCCAATAAGCGGGAAGTATACGACCGTTACGGATATTACTCTGACCAGATGCCTGTGGGCGGAGCAGGGGGGGCGGGCTTCGACTTCTCGAATTTCGGCGCGTCGAATTTCCGCGACATCTTCTCCGAGATATTTTCAAACATAAGGCCTCAATCGTCCGAGCAGCGGCGCGCTGCTCGCGGAGCCGATATCGAAACGCCTCTGGCAGTATCCTTCGAGGACGCCATGCGCGGGGCGACTGCCCGGATAGAAGTCGAACGCAGCGAAACGTGCAACCTGTGCGGGGGGAGCGGCGAGTCTTTGGCGGGCAGAGTCAATTGCCCTTCGTGTCAGGGGACGGGGCAGCGTCGCAGCCTGGGTCTGGCCTCGCGCTGTCAGCAGTGCGCCGGGACGGGCAAAGTCGGACAGCCGTGCAATGAGTGTCGCGGCAGGAGCGTCGTTTCAAAGCGCGAGACTATTTCGGTGAAGATACCCGCAGGGGTCGAGACCGGCTCGCGCGTGCGGGTGGGCGGCAAAGGGCAGGCTGGAATCTTCGGAGGGCCGCCGGGCGATCTGTTCATCATAACCAACGTCGGCAGCCATGCGTATTTCAAGCGGCAGGGCGATAATATTTATTGCACGATCCCGATAACTGTCCCGGAAGCGGCTCTGGGAGCCAGGATCGAGGTTCCGACCATAGACGGCAAGGCGAGATTGAGAATTCCGCCCGGCACCCAGTCGGGGCAGAAGTTCAGATTGAGAGAGCGGGGCGCTCCGAGCCTGCGCGCGGGCGGCGCGCGGGGAGACCAGTTCGTCGAGGTGAAAATCACATTGCCCAGAGTCATCAGCGAGGAGACCAAAGACCTTCTGCAGCGGTTCGCCCGGCACAACGCAGAAAACCCCAGAGAAGAGATGGGGCTTGAGTAGCAGACTATGAAAAATGCGATCACATATCTCGTCGTCTTCGCGTTGATCGGGTTGTTGTTCTGGTCGATCATCCGCGAAAACCGGTATAAGCGGAATCGCTCGGTCGAAGAATATGAGCGCGACGTGGCCGATGCGAAGGAATCGCTGATGCGAGCCGGGATGATGGAACTCGATAAATTCGTCGGCAACGTGAGCGGCAAGACGGCGGCTGTCGAGTATCTCAAAGACGAAGAGCAGGGAATGACGAAGACGGGCGGCAAGGATGACGACGCCGACCGGACTGAATCGGAGAAGTGATGGCGCGAAGCAGGAAGACAAAGAAATACACCATCAGTGTGGTGGCCGAGCAGTACGACATCCATCCGCAGACGTTGAGATTGTATGAGCGCGAAGGGTTGATAAAGCCCACGCGCTCGGCCAAAGGCACGCGCTACTACACGGAAGAAGACATACAGCGACTGGAACTCATTCTCAACCTGACGCGCGATCTGGGAGTGAACCTCGCCGGGGTGGAAATCATTTTGAACCTGAGAGAGAAGATGGATATGATGCAGCGCGAGTTTGAAAACTTCCTTCATTACATCCGCGACAATTTTGGCCAGCAAATCCTCAACATCAACGAGCAGTCGAAAAACGCCCTTGTCCCGCGCCGACGGATAGAAATAGTCGTTAGGGACGGCAAGCGGATCGATGGTTAGAGCGGCTGCGCGAGCCGGTCTGTTGCATTAGACGAAACACGAAAAGTAGAGAAGTGATGTTGGTACAATACATCATCAGAAGAGGCCAATCTCTCTATCTGCATAAAGCCAGCACCAAAACTGGCAGGAAGAAATATTTCTTCTCAATGAAGCGCGAAGGAGATCAGGCTGACAGCATACCTGATGGCTTCGAAATCTACGAAAACCCCAACTCCCAGGTCTTCCTTCGTAAGAAACAGCCCCGGCTTATTACTGATGAAGAAGCCGCCCTGGTCGATGAGGGGATGAAAAAGTTCTCCGATGTGGAGTGCTACATAATCGACATCAAGAAGCATATTATCACTGTGTATACTTCAGACCAGGGTGTTGACAGGTGGTCAGATATTTTTGGCGCTCTCTCCCAGTCCAGAGCAAAAGAGATGTTCAGCCGCTTTGCATCTTATTCGCCAATGCTTCAGTTTGTTCTGGAGGATAAGGAAAGGCGGCTTTTCATAACTCGCCGATACTGTTTCCTGGGATCGGTCGATGATTGGATTGAGATCAGCCAGGCTGACACTATAGGAAATCTCGTCAGGGAGTATCTGAAGCATCTGGGACAGGATTCATTCTTCGAACTTTTTTAGCTCACCTCTCCTGACACTGCGATAGAGAGGCAAGCCTAATAGCGTCGGTCGCTCTCGTAGTCAGGCAGACTCAGAAAAAACTTTTCCCTCCACCCCGCTATTCCCAAAAAATCTGCATTGCAAATACACCACTTTTCGTCTTATATTAGGGACACATT
>CAZPQE010000161.1:0-351 GCA_964588615.1 uncultured Clostridia bacterium
ATCACCGTGCCTTATGTCGCGCCCCGAAGGTCCGGGAGCAGGAACCCCATCGGGAGATTGTTCAATAAACTTTTCGCCCGCAAAGAGGGCGCGGGGTCTTATCACGCGCAGTCGATGGATAGGCGCGCGGAGAGTTCTCAGGATTCGACCCCCACATCGTCATCGAAAAAAACTCTGGCGGTGCTCCCGTTTCGCAACCTGAGCGGAGAGGCGGAGGCGGATTTCTACGGGTTATCGATGGCCGACCATTTAATCACCGAACTGGGCAATGTAAAATCGCTCACGCTCACCCCATCAAGCTCAGTAGCCAGATATCAGAACCAGTCAATCGATCCGACGCGCGTCCGCTCC
>CAZPQE010000161.1:361-12471 GCA_964588615.1 uncultured Clostridia bacterium
CGCGGTCCCGATCACGCGGCATGTCGCCCCTCGGCGCGTCCGCTCCGAACTCGGAGTCGATTTGATTCTGATGGGCAACTTCCTCAAATCGGGCGAACGGCTCAGGGTGACGGCGCAACTCGTCGATGCGCGGGGCGGGGGGATTTTGTGGAGCGAAAAGATAGACGCTGCCGCTCAGGACGCGCTCGACATTCAGGATCATATATCGCGCGAGATAGTCGCCGGGCTTTCGCGCGAGGAAGTGGCCGTCGACCCGATGCTGCTGTTGAAGGATGAAAATGAAGAGATGAGGCTCGACGCTGTTCGCACGCTGGAATTCTCGCACGACCCGCGCGCTCTCTCGGCTCTGGTCGAAGCGATGAGAGACGCAAGCCTCAAAGTGAAATCGGAAGCGGTCACGGCGATAGTCAAGCTCGGAGCCGACGGCGTAGGCCCGGTGATTCAGTTGCTCAACGACTCGGTCGATGAAGAGGACTATCTGACCGCGCGATATGCGGCTAAGGCCCTGGGGCTGACGGGCGATCGCAGCATCTCTCAGGTGTTGATCGGGCTTCTGGATTGCGAAGACAATTTCGTGGCCTGCGAGGCGGCTCTCGCCCTCGGACGACTCAAAGAGCAACGGGCCGTCTCTCATCTCGTAAAGATGCTCGAAGACCCGAATGGCAACAAGCGATTCGCGGCAGCCGAGGCGCTCGGCCACATTTGCGACACGGTTTCGCGCGAGGCGCTGCGCAGGCGATTGAGCGACGACGACGAGGGAGTGCGCGCAAAAGCGCGCTGGGCGCTCAACCGCATCAGGATCACAGATCGCGGATCGCGCCAGAATGAGGCGACTGCTTAGTCAGTAGTCCGTTGCTTATACTGAATGCGAGCAACTGACAACTGACAACTGACAACTGACATGCCTTCTTCAGAAAAACTATTCCTGGGACTCGATGTGGGGCGGACGATTCGCTGCGCGCTTGTGCGCCAGGACGGACGCATCCTTCAACAGCAGCGCGTAGTGGCCGAAGTCAGCGACCCGCGAGTCTTCATCGATCAACTGATGGAAGTGACCCGTCGCATGCGCGCTTCAGGCGATGTGCGCGCGGTCGGAGTAGGCTGGGCGGGGCTGGTCAATCACGAAAGTCAGCGACTCGAAGCGATGCCCAATCTCGTCGATGCTTCTTCCTTCGATATGCGAGGCGAGATGCAATCGGCCATGGGACTTCCGGTCATCTTCGACAACGACGCCAACGCGGGCGCTTACGCCGAATGGCTGTGCGGCGCGGCGCGCGGTTTCAAGGATGTGTTTTATGTCGCTATGGGAACAGGCATCGGCGCGGGAGTCATACTCGGTGGAAGGCTTCAGCGCGGGTGCTGCGGGTTTTCAGGAGAATTCGGCCACTTCAAGATCGATCTCGACGGGCTTGACTGCGCCTGCGGCAGCGCCGGGTGTCTTGAGACCATCGCGTCAGGGCCAAATATAGTTCGCCGCGTGCGCGAGCAACTTTTTTCCGATCCGGCTTATTCGATTTCGAGGCTGGCCGCCGATATGGAAGGCACTCTGCGGTGCGAGCGGGTAGTCGAAGCGGCAGAGGAAAACGACGAGCTTGCAATCGCGGTGCTCCGCCAGACCGGTCGCGTGCTGGGTATGGCCATTGCCAGCGTCATCAATCTTCTGAACGTCGAGGTGGTGGTGCTCGGCGGAGGAGTGATGGCCGCAGGCGAGTTGATACTTGAGCCGATTCGTCAAGAGACGCGGACGCGAACCATGCCGCCCGCTTTCGACCGCTGTCGCATAGTCGAGGCGAGGCTCGAACAGGAAGCCGGAATGATCGGCGCGGCCCTGATAGCGCGCGACGCGCTTGCGGGCATCGCGGATTGATCGGCAGCCGACGCCGATTCTACTGATGCGACGGATCGATGCGAATCAGGTTTTTTGTTTGTGATATGCGTTTCCGAGCTTGATCCCTCAGACGGCTCGTGTTATTTTTCACTTCTGTTCTTTCCGCCCGTTGCGCTCTCCGTTCTTGTTTTTTTCAACAGGAGAAACTATGCGTCGAAAACTCTTGAGCCTTCTCGTTTTGCTTTGCGCCATCTCGGTGGCGTCGTCAACGATGGTTTTTTCTCAGGCAGGCGCAATCAGCGGCACGGTCAAAGACCCTGCCGGGGCGGTCATTGCCGGGGCGCAGGTGCAAATCCGCAACGAAGCCACGGGAGAGACCCGCTCGGTGACGACCGACGACCAGGGCCGGTTCCGAATCGATAAGCTCGCGCCGGGCCGCTACAAGCTGACCTTCTCGTCTGCCGGATTCAAACCGGCGGAGCGAACCGTTCAGGTGGAAGGCCGGTTGCAGACTATCGATATCAGCCTCGAAGTTTCCGCGCCCGATGTGCGGGTCGATGTGGGGCCGAAGGGCGGCGTTCCTGCCAACGCCGAGCCTAACTATCGCGCGCTGCGCGATAGCGAGAAGTTTGAAAGTTACTCGGTCAGCAACCTGACCATCAAGCGAGACGTGGGAACGCTGCTGTTGCGCAGCGGGCGGGTGAGTTTCCTCCCGGCGGTGATGGATCGGGTCGTCAAGGCGGTCTTCGTAGGCGATGGCGAACTGTCGCTCGCGCATCAGGTCGGACTTGAAAGGCAATACCTCCGACTCATCACCGGCAAGGATTCCATAGTCGAGCCGTTCAATCGCGCGGTCTTCTGCTTCACCGACGCCACTTATGATGAGGTCAAGCGTCAGGGTCAGCCGGTGAGCGACCAATCCGGAGCGGCGGACTCGCTCAAAGATTTCAACGACCGGGTGCGCACTCGCACTGAAAGGCCGATCAGTTTTGTTCAGGCAATCCTGTCATCGGACGCAGAAAACATCGATGCTGAAATCCTGACTGATCTTTACAATCCAAAACGTCCGGGGTTCTTCAGCGCCTTTATGTTCGGCAAGAACATGGGCGACCTCAGATTCCACGTCCGCCCGCGCGGCGCTCTGCCTCAATTGCTGTCGCCGGAGGAAGTCGCCCTGGTCAATCTCGATCCCGGCGGAGAGAAGGACACCATACTCTATCTCGCCCATTTCGAGCGCGAATACAAAGACGGCACGGCAAGCTCGCGGGAAGACAAGCGCATGATCGATGCCGAACATTATCGCATGGAGACTGTAATCGACGGCGGCGAGAAGCTGACCGCGCAGGCGGAACTCACCTTCACTGCGCTCTTTGATGGAGACCGCGTGCTGGGCTTCGGGCTGCTGCCCAACCTGCGCGTGTCGCGCATGACTTTCGGCGGGCAGGACATCAACTTCATTCAGGAACAACGCAAGCGCGACGGCTCGGCTTATGTCATCCTTCCCGAACCTCTGGTCAAGGGCAAGCAGTACAAGCTGACGCTGGAGTATCAGGGTGAAAGGGTGGTTCAGGACGCCGGCGGCGGAAACTTCTTCATCGGCGCGCGCACAAGCTGGTATCCGAGCGTCAACGCTTTCAATGACCGCGCCACCTACGACATCACCTTCAAAGTGCCAAAGAAATACACCCTGGTGGGCGTGGGCAAGCAGGTCAAGAACTGGGTCGAGGGAGATTTCGCCGCGTCGCAGTGGGTCTCTGAAGTGCCGCTGGCGGTAGCCGGATTCAACTATGCCCAGTTCAAGAAAAAAGAGATGACCGACGCCGACACCAAATACCAGATCGAGGGTTACGCTACCTCGACGCTGCCCAGTTACCTCGAAGGCGCGAGCAATGTCATAGGCGGCATGAGCCCGGTTCGCATGCTGGACGGCGCGATGGTCGAAGCGCAAAACTCCATGCGCATCTTCACCGCCTGGTTCGGCGAAGCGCCTTACGGGCGCATAGCCATCACCCAGCAGCCTCAACCTTTCTTCGGCCAGTCCTGGCCCACGCTGGTTTACCTGCCGCTCATAGCTTTCTTCGACTCGACTCAGCGATGGATGCTGCTCAACAGAAACATATCGAGCCTAACGGAGTTCGTTCAGGAGGTCACTCCTCACGAAGTGGCGCATCAGTGGTGGGGACACATAGTCGGCTGGGCTTCCTATCACGATCAATGGCTTTCGGAAGGCACGGCTGATTTTTCCGCCAGCCTCTATCTGCAACTCGCTGAGCAGAAGCCCGACAAGTACCTCAAGTTCTGGGAGCACCACCGCGAGGCGATTCTGGAAAAGACCGAATGGGGGCGGTCTGCAAACGATGTCGGGCCGATATGGATGGGGCTGAGGCTCATAACCTACAAGAGCCGCGACGCCTACCGACGGCTGGTCTACCCCAAGGGCGGGTATATATTTCACATGCTGCGGTGGATGATGTATGACCGGCAGACCGGCGATCAGCGGTTCATCGCCATGATGAAGGACTTCGTCAAGAGCCACTTCAATCAAAACTCCTCGACCGAGAGCTTCAAACAGGTGGTCGAACGCCACATGACTCCGCTGATGGACCTCGACGGCAACAAGAAGATGGACTGGTTCTTCAATCAGTGGGTCTACGGAACTCAAGTGCCCCGATATCGATTCGAATACTCGCTCACGCCTGAGCCGGACGGAAAGGTGCTGCTCAAGGCGGTGGTCACTCAAAGCGGCGTGAGCGAGGATTTCAAGATGCTCGTCCCGATCTATCTCGACGTCGATGGCAAGATCATCCGTCTCGGCCAGGCCAACATAACCGGCAATTCCTCGACGCCTGAAGTCCGGGTGAAGCTTTCGATGAAACCCAAGCGCGTAATGATTAACGCCTGGCACGACGTGCTCGCTCATGAAAGCGTGAGCGTGGAGAAGAAATGAAACATCGACATGAGGCGGAAGCTGAGTTTCCGCCTCATGTCAGCATGGTGAAACTCAAACCTGATCCTCTGGAAGGATGCAGACCTCTCCGTCTTCTCTCACTTCGATCATCTGGCCGTCGCGTATCTGAAAATAATCATCCGCCTCAAGGACGACCACCGGCAGCGATGAATGGTACATCTCGCGGGCGACCGCCGCGCCGAGCGCCAGTATCGCGTCGGCTTCGCGCGTGATGATCGCCGCAGGAGCCGTCCGCGCGCGCACCGATTCGAGCAGTATGCTGCTTGCGCTCGATGACCCGCGCCCGCAGGGAAAAACCAGCACGCGATCAGTCACCCTCATTCCCGATCGGGCGGAGCGGCCTGTGATCCGGCCCGTCTGAGGATCGAGCTCACCCCATAGGCTCAACGGCTCTTCGAGCACGAGCGCGCGACCACGACCACGACCCGACACCAGCGCGCGAGCTTTGAAAATTTTCCTGCTCATAATCACTGCCACAGATTTTCATCCCGCCACACGCGCCCCGCAGCGGCGGAGCGGACGCATTCTTCGAGGCTGCCGAAGACGACTTCAAGCCCCGTGTTGCCCGGCGCGTAATGAGCGAACTTTCCCGAATTGGTCATCAGCGCGCCGCTTCGAGCGCGCACCATCGGAGCCACGACGACGCAGGTATCGACGATTACACGGATGCCGGCGGCGTCGAGAGCCGCCGCCCAGCCGCGCTCTTCGAGAGCGGAAAACACGCATCGGTTCGTGCAGACTACCACCTCCACGCGCGGATGCGGCGGCAGGTGCGAAAGCAGCGGCATCAGTCGGGCGAACTCTTCGATTGAAAAATGCGGGCTGCCGAGCGCGACGACATCGATTGAGCCGTCCGCCGCAGTCGAAAGCTCCCTGAGAGTCCGGCGCAGATCGTCGAGGCTCACATCGATTATCTCTTCGGGCTGCGCGCCCTGAAATGCCTCGTCGAGCGAGCGGGCTTCAGGCGTTATGCCGACGGCGTGAAAGAGCGCAACCGCGCCTGAAGAAGCAGCCGCCGCGCCGAGCGCCTTTAGCTGATCTTCAGTCGCAAGGCGCGGAAGCCCTTCAATGACCGGAATCCGCAATCCCGTCTGCGCGCCGATGAGATAGCCGAGCGTCGGGTAGAAAACATCTTCGCTTTTGAGGCGGTCGCTGATATCGGTCAAACGAAAAAGAATCTGCCCGCGTCGATTTTCTTCGAGGTGAAGGCCAGTGGCAGGCGCGCGACCGGTGATCGCGGCGCAGATGTCGATGAAGTCGCCGTAGCGGTTGGTTCGCGCGCCAAGAACCGAGTTGGCGAAAACTATCGCGTTGCTTTCAGCCCAGGCTATCTGCTGGCCTAATGCCGGTCGCTGCGCATTCTGGTAAGGCGCGCACGTCCAGACCGCGCGGCAACCCATCGCTTCGTAGAGATTCATCAACCTTCGCGCGCGCGCAGCCTGCTCGACCGACCCCTGAAAGTATTCGGGGTGAAGAAGGTCGATAGCTCCGACGTTGAGGGTGGTCGGGACGACGACTCTCGCGCCACCTTCGACCAGTCGTTCGGCGAACTCGATGCCTGAGTCTCCGTGATAGAGGCATCCATCGATGTGGGCGGAGGTGATGTCGAGCAGGCGGTCGGCCTCGCAGGCGCGGGCCATCGTCGCAAGTATGCGCATGGCCATTTGCGCGGCTGCGCCCGCGTGTCCCGCGAGCATAGCCTCATCGCGCGGTGAGAGTTTCAGGTTCATTCGAGAGACGGATCAATCCGCAGGCTCCGCGGCCTGGTGCGCCGCAGCCTGACGGCGTTCGATGATGGCCGAGCGCAGCATCATCGTCGCGGTGTAGACGACAACGATTATCACCAGCCCTTTCACATAATCGAGCGACAGCGATTTGACGATGAATGCGGCAATAAGCACCGCAGGTAAGCCGCCGAGCGCAAGGCCGATGGCCGCTTTCAGATCATAGCTCTGCTTGCGCACGAAGCGCGCGCTGCTCACAGGCATCAGGAATGCGCACGATCCCATCATTATCGGGTAGGCCGTGTCCTCGGTCATTCCGAGCAGGCCGATCATGATCATGCAGGGCGCGTAAAGCCCTATGCCGAGCGTCATCAGCGCGCCAAACACGAAGTTGCCTGCCATGCCGACCCACAGCAGAGTCCCTTCAAGCCCTTTGCTTCCGCTTCCGCCCGGCACGAATTTGAGCAGCCTCATGAGCATCAGCATCGCAGCCCCGAAGAGCGCCACTCCCATTCCTATCTGAACTTTTCGTCGAGACCACCCGGCGACAACTCCCGCACCGAGCCACGCTCCGGCGACCGAAGATGCGATCAGCAGCGCCAGCGTTTTCATATCGACTTCGATGATCGAGATGTAGATGAATGCCTGTGTGACGGTCGGAAGCGTGTGGCCGACATTGAGCGTGCCCGGTATGACTCGATCATCGACCATCTTGAGGAATTTGTAAAAACTGGTGGTGGTGGCAAACGAACCTATGCCGAGGGTGTCGAAGAAATTGGTGATAAATCCTATTGCGCTGCGGCTCACTCCGGGAGCGACCCTTTCGGCGCGAGGGCGGCGCAGGAGATCAGACAACCAGATTGAAAGGTGAAAGAGGGTGAAAACGCTGAGGGTGATGAAAAGCCCGTTTTTGATCGTGAGCATGCGGCGATGCTATAGCAGTCCTCTGAAAAAGACAATCGGATTTTTTTCGCAGTATCATTTGGGCGCATCCTTCGCGCAGCGAAACCCCACATCCATCTGCCGCGCGTTGAGTGAAGCAGAAGGGCGATTGGTGGTCAACGGCTCGTCCTTCGAATTTTTGAAAGAGCCTCCCCGAATCATTCTCACGTCGAGGTCGTAAGCTCCTCCGGCGTTGGGGTAGGGCTTGTAATAATCCGATACCCACTCGGCCACGTTGCCCACAAGGTCGTTGGCTCCGCACCAGCTTTTTCCGTCGGCGAACGAGCCTACCGTGACAGGCCCGTTTTTGGAAGTCTCTCGAAGATTGGCGTAGTGATCCGACCAGCCCTGGCCCCAGGGATAAAGGTTGTCCTGATTGCCGCGCGCGGCGTATTCCCACTCGCGCTCCGTGGGCAATCGCTTCCCTACCCATTTCGCATATTCGCTTGCGTCCGTCCACGATATGTTGACGACAGGGAGTTGAGCAGTGCCGGGCAGATACTTTTTGTCCTGCCAGTGAGGAGGCGATTTGTAGCCGGTCTTCTGGATGAATTCGTGATAATGCTGATTGGACACTTCGTTTGCGTCGAGGAAGAACGGCTCGACCGTGACCACGTGTCGCGGTCTCGATCTCTGATCGCCGCTCTCGCTGCCCATCGTGAACGAGCCGCCGCGAACGAAGACCATCCCCTCGGGGGCGGGCGGCGGCAGTTTTTCTTTCGAGGCCAGATCATCTTTGGACGAAGAAGAGAGCTTGATGGTCAGCACTACGGCGAGGCCTACCGCGATGAGCGCCGCCGCTGCGAAGATGATCTTTTTGGTTATGCCTCTTGAAAGCGCCGTGCCGAGGGTCATTCGTCCGAAGAAAGAGGTTTCAGGATCGCTCGACGCAGCGGCGCGACCCAACAGATTTTGCCCGGCTTCTTTTATGTTCCCGGCCAGCCCTCCGCCCCTGGCTTCCTCGACAAATATGGACTTGCCGAACTGCGGAGGCGGAATCTGCGGTTGCTTTTCGACGGGCGGTTTGCTCGCTTCCATCGTCGCAGGAGTCCTGGGAGGGAAGCTCGATTCGGGCGTTCTGAATCCGGGCCGCTTTAGCTGCAAGCCCGAAGCCAGGAGCGCGGCTTCGAATTCCTGCGCAAATTCGGCGGCATTCTGCTGTCGCTCGGCGCGGTCTTTTTTGAGCGCGCGCATCACCACTCGCTCTATGGCATCGGGCATCCCCGCGCGCAGCGAGCCTGCCGGGCGCGGTCGCTCGCCGGTGTGCTTGAGCGCCACTCCCAGAGGATTGGCTGCGCGGAAGGGGACTTCGCCGGTCAGCATTTCATAAAGAATGACGCCGAGGCTGTAGACATCCGAGCGCGGGTCGAGTTCCTCGCCTCGACATTGTTCGGGAGACATGTAGTAGGGCGTGCCTATTATCACCCCATGCTGAGTGAGCTCGCGAGTCTCGGCAAACGCCTTGAGCTTGGCTATTCCGAAGTCCATCACCTTGACCTGCGGAATGCCCGATTGAGAATTGATTACGCGGATGTTATCGGGCTTGAGATCGCGGTGGATTATCCCCTTCGAATGAGCCGCGTGCAGAGCCGCGCACACCTGCTCGACGATGAGGAAGCTTTCCTGATAATCCATCTGCCTGCGCTGGCTGATCAACTCGCGCAGTTCCGCCCCCTGCACGAACTCCATTACCAGATAAGCGATGTGCGTATCTTTGGTCACGCCGAAGTCGGTCACTGCGACCGCGTTGGGATGATGGATGAGAGCAGCGGCGCGGGCCTCTCTTCGAAACCTCTCAAGGGCAACGTGATCGGAAGAAAGGTGTCGGCGGAGGACTTTGACCGCGACCGTGTGAGACATGAAAACGTGAGTGGAGCGATAGACCTTGCCCATTGCGCCTTCGCCGACTTTTTCTTCGAGGCGGTATTTGTCGTCGAGGATGGCGCCGAGTAGCTGATCGGGTTCGGCCTTGATGATCAGAAGCTTCCCGTCAAACGGGCAGTAGAGCAGTTGATCTTTGAACTCTCTTCCGCACGAGAGGCACTGCTTCATCTCAATCACCTCCTCACGCGAACCCTCTCGGGGTTGGCCCATTGTAGGATAGACGAAAACCAGTGTCAATTATTCGGGTTTTCGCGCGCTTTGACCGCCCGGCCAGCGCGTTGCTACCATTGGCCGCGTGGAAACGCGCGTCATTCCGGCCATCGTAGGCCCTACGGCATCGGGCAAAAGCGAACTGGGCATCCGGCTGGCTCTGGCCTTAGATGGCGAAATCATCAACCTCGATTCCATACAGGTCTATCGCCGGTTATCGATAGCGACGGCCAAAGTTCCTCTCTCTGAGCGACAGGGCGTTCCCCATCACCTCATCGACATAGTCGAGCCTGAAGAGAACTTCACGGCAGGCGATTACGCCCAGCTTGCCGCGCGCACGATCGCCGACATCGAATCGCGCAATCGGATGGCGATACTTGTCGGCGGATCGGGCTTTTATCTGCGCGCTCTGGTTCGTCCCGTATTCGAAGGGCCTAAGACGGATTTGAAATTGCGAGATCGACTCAGCCGTATCCGCGACCGTCGCGGCCCGGAGCACCTTCACCGGATGCTCAGTCGTCTGGATCCCGACTCAGCCTCAAGGATAAGCCCGCGCAACTGGTCGCGGGCCATGCGCGCTCTGGAAGTCTATTTTCAGACCGGGCATTCGATATCGAAGCTTCAGGCTCACCTTCCCGACCCTCCCTCACTCGCCGCCCGCGTGAGGGTCATCGCGCTCAGTCCTCCACGCGAAGACCTCTATGAGCGCATCAACGAGAGGGCCGACCGCATGTTCGAACTCGGACTCGTAGAAGAAGTGCAGTCGCTGATGGCTTCAGGCATAAGGTCCGACGCCAAAGCCTTTGGCGCTCACGGCTATCGTCGCGTCGTCGAACACCTTGAGGGCAAGCGGTCGCGCCTGGACGCGCTCAATCAGATGAAGCTCGACACCCGACACTATGCCAAAAGACAGTTGACCTGGTGGCGCGGATGGAAGGATGTCTGCTGGATATACCGTTTCGGAGACGACCCCCAGGCCCTCGACGACGCGCTGGAGTGTCCGGGTCTGGTCAGAAGTTGATGATATCTTCGACAGCCTTGTCCAGACCATACTTCTCGAACTCCGCGCGGCTGCGCGTTAGCAACTGGCGAAGGTCTTCGACGATGTAGATTCTCAGCCTCGTTGGCTGAACCGAAGTCTGAACCACGCCCGCGACCGCATGGCGGAGGGCTTCGGTCAGACCTTCTATGAAATCTTGAGTGCCGGATCGCCCAACGAAGGCTATCTCACCGCCGAGGTATTCGAATTCGGCGCCGAACGGGTCGAGGAACGGGTAGCGGTCGGCCACTTTCAACTGCCCGGCGCGCAGGTAGATCGAAAAACTGTCTCCAGGCTCGACCTCTTTGGTGGCCGACTCTATCGTGCGAGCTATCTCGCCCATCAACCGTTTGACTTCGGCCATCTCTTCAGCGTTTTCCGCGACGACTTCTCCCTCTGCTTCTCCCTGAGAAACCAGCGACAACAATCTCATGGTATTGGCGCTCAGTCCCATAGCCAGAGCGCCCTGAGAGCGAGGCGGCTCAGGAGGCGCGGGTTCTTCCTCTTCTTCGACCTCCCGGCTTTCAATCTCTTCACCTTCGGCCTGGCTCTCTACAGCAGGCGTGGATGCAAACGCGCGCACTTCCGCAAGCAGGTCCATTTCCATATCGGCTTTTTTGAGATCAGCCTTTTCCTCTTCTACCTCGATCACAGGCTCCTGCGCCGCGACAGGCTCAGGCTCCTGGATTTCTATCGGCTCGGCCTCTTCGACTTCTATCGGCTCAGGTTCTTCAAAAACAGGTTCCAGCTCAACTGCTTCCGAAACCGCGCGCGATGGAGCGGGATATTCCTCCCGCGCCAGATGCAGGTAATAAACATCGAACACCCCTCCGCCGCTGCTGCACTCGTCGAGCAGCAGTCGCAGGGACTTGTTGTCTGCCGGGTCGAGGTCTCCGGTATCGGCCTCGGCTGAAGACATGTCCTGTTCGATTATGCGGCATCGGTCCCGGCGTATATGAATCATCGCCGCAGCGCCAGCGGAAGTGCTGACTTCGATGAACCACTGTCGGTCGCTCTCGCGTCGCAGCTTGCCTATCATCTTGTCGAGGTCGGCAAAATCGGTGCTGAGTCCCACATAGAGAGGCTCGGCCAGCAGGCGTCCGGCTATGGCGCTGGCGATTCCCGCGCTGTGGCTGTAGACCGAGACGCGCCCGCGCTCCTGCCGCGCGCGTTCGCCAAGCGCATCGAGAGCAATCGGCGAATAAGGACAACCCGGATGTTTTTCAGCCTCCGGGCTGCGCTCGACCGATGCCAGCACCTTGCCGTGATCTATGATTACGCACCCGTCCAACTGGCGCAGCGTCACTTCGACTATACCGGAAAACCCTCCCTCGCACAGATCATCTATCATCGGCCCGATCAGCACGTAGCTGGTCGAGAGATTTTCGTGAACGGCTTTTCCTCGCGGAATGAACATGGTTTTCAGTTTTCAGTTGTAACTAGCCTCAGCCAGTGATTGAGGCTCTGCCGCTTTGATGTGCCGACAGGCTATGCCTCTTTGTCAGCCTCCTTTGC
>CAZPQE010000162.1:0-3898 GCA_964588615.1 uncultured Clostridia bacterium
GATGAAAATTTGAAGAACCAGCAGGCTGGCAGCCTGCTGTACCTTTTCATAGGAGGAGCCGAAGATGTACAACAGGCTGCCAGCCTGTTGACACCCTGAAAGGATGAAAATTTGAAGAACCAGCAGGCTGGCAGCCTGCTGTACCTTTTCATAGGAGAACCCAGGATGAAAGAAGAGAAAGAAGCGAGAAGGAATGACCCTGTTGAAGACCAGCAGGAGCAAACCAAGAACTCCCCATCTTCGATCACCCGGCGACGTTTCCTCGGAAACGTCGGAGGGACGACCGCCGCTATCGGGCTGGCAGCCGGAACCATAGGCATCGAACCGATACTGGGATCGAAGAGAACCGTCGCCCAGGCCGCCGAGATAGGCCCCGAAGGCCCAATCGAGCGGCTGGCCAAAGCGACCGGAATCCGAATCGATGCGGCCCTCGACGACGCAGCCGCAGGCATACCTTTTCATCCCACAAACGGAGATGAAGAGTTGTACCCCAACAAGATCGGCAGTTTCTCCAAGAATCTGAGACACGATCCCACGACGGGCGAAGTAATTCTCAGTTCCTACAATGCGTGGATCAACGCGCTCAAGAGCGGGAAGTTCTCCGACTTCGAAGCTCTTGCAACCAACGGCCACTTTGGATGCTCCGATCCGACGCAGCAGCGGAGGCTGGTCAATCCTTTTGCAGGCTATGCCTTCGAACTCGAAACCAAAGACTCGCATCAGTTCCTCATACCGGCCCCTCCCAGGTTCGCCAGCGCCGAGGAAGCCGGAGAGATGGTCGAGCTTTACTGGATGGCGTTGCTCAGGGATGTGAACTTCAACGACTACGCCACAAACCCGATGGCTCTGGCGGCTGCCGCCGATCTGTCGGCGCTTTCTGATTTCCGGGGACCGAAGATCGGAGGTCAGGTCACTCCGCAGACTCTTTTCCGCGATCCGTTGCCAGGCTGCACGGACGGACCTTATATCTCTCAGTTCCTGCTCAAAGACGCTGCCTACGGCGCGCAGCGCGTGGATCAAAGGATAGCGACGGTAGCTCCGGGAGTGAATTTCATGACCGATTTTGCTTCGTGGCTCGATATTCAAAACGGCTGCAAGCCTACGGCCACCCTTTCTCCAGGCGGGCTATTCTTCTGCCGCAACGGGCGCGACCTCGGACAGTACGTTCACATCGATGCGCTCTATCAGGCGTATCAGGTGGCCACGCTGATCCTGCTCGACCTCGGATTGCCCTGGGATCAGAACAACCCCTACGGCCAGACGCCCGATGGAGGAGCCGGGTTCCCACTGCCTCCAGCCACGCCGGGATCGAAGAGCATGACGGCCTTCGGCACTTTCGGCGGCCCATACATATTGGCTCTTGTTTGCGAGGTGTCGTTCCGCGCGCTCAAGTCCGTATGGTTTGCCAAGTGGCTGGTGCATAGGCGGCTGAGGCCGGAGGAATTCGGCGGTCGGGTTGAAGTCGAGCGTCTCGGACTGGCCAATTACCCCATACACTCGGACCTTGCCAACTCCTCTGCTCTGGGCGAGACCTTCAGTCAGTATGGCACACATCTGCTGCCTATGGCTTTCCCGGAAGGATCGCCCGTTCATCCGGCCTACGGCGCGGGCCATGCTACAGTGGCAGGAGCCTGCGTCACTATCCTCAAGGCGTTCTTCGATGAATCGGCTGTCATCCCCAACCCCGTGCAGACGAACTTTGATGGCAGCGGACTCGACCCCTACGTCGGGCCTCCGCTCACGGTGGGAGGCGAGTTGAACAAGATAGCGTCGAATATCGCAACCGGGCGCAATATAGCCGGAGTTCACTGGCGTACAGACGGCACGGCCTCGCTCAAGCTGGGCGAAGCGGTGGCCATCAGCCTGCTCAGAAATCAGAAGGCAACCTACCGCGAGCCGTTTGCCGGCTTCAAGCTCACCAAGTTCGACGGCACTACCATAACCGTCTGACCTCGGAGAGGCAGCCCGCGACGGCTGCCTCTCTTCTCTCTCAATAGTTGAACATTCTGACCACCAGAGGGTCTTTTGTGCGCGAGGCATGTTCGAGGTGAGCCGTCGAGCGGGTCTTGAGCGTTTCTACGTATCGATAATGAACGCCATGCGCGCGGCGAAACAATCTGATCTTGAGGTTGGCTACTTCTGAGTTGAGGCAATAGAGAGGCTGTCCGTCAGGGTCCTGATACTCGGCCTGTATCATATCGCGCAGGCGGCATTGTGCAGTCCCTTCGATCAACATACGCGAGTTCATCGCTGAAAACGACCACACGGCGATTCCAAACTGATTGCGCCACTTCTGGCGCAGGCGCGGGCGCAGAAAATGGAATTCCTCTCCATGATGACGCAGGTAGAGAGATTGAAGAGGAGGCATCCTCATCCCTGCCACTCGCGCTCTGGCTGAAAGGCTCTCGAAGACGGTCTCAGGTCGACGGTCGAAAGCGTTGCAATGCGCCCACACCCATTCATCGACCTGCTTGCGCCCCCAGATATGCGACTGGCATCCGGGCGCGCGTTCTATCAGCGAGTCGCGCCCGTCGACGGACACAGTTCCGCTGAAAGAGACATCGAGGTTCGGCGCGCAGACCAGGGCCGACGGGCGCATCAGGAAATTCATCGCCGGGGTGAGATGGTTGAAAGTCTTTTCGGCAGGCTGGAATTTCAGGTCCCATTCGATTCGATGGTCACAATTATCGATTCTCCCCGTCGCGGCTGCCGGAGTGAAAACAGAGTCGGCAACTCTCACTTCAAACCCGTCCGCATTGTGAAACGATGCCTGGCTGAGAGGCCATTGACGGGTGATGCCGAAATTTTCGTGCGGCGATGAGGGATCGAAAACGGCGGCCCACAGGCTCGCTGTCTGCTCGCCGGTCAGAGGAGAGCGCAGCGTGTATCGAAACCAGAACCCGCGCCTGGTTGGCAGATCGTTGAGGGTGAGGAACCACACCTCGAAATGCCCGCGTCTGGACTGATCCCATCGGCACAGGTTATCGGCATAGTTGGCAGGAAGTATGAGAGTTGAACGGGAACTCACCGCCATCGGCCAGCGCCTCCTCGGGACAAGATGTCAGATGTAAGAGGTCAGATTGAAGCAGCGCATCCGACCATTTCTTTCTCATCGCTTGAGGGCGTCGTCTCTGAACCCTTCAAGTGATTCCTCGAAGGTTGATTTCAAAATGATGCCTAAGATAAAAGTTTCCTGCATGAATGAGCGCCGGTCGAACCGCTTCACGATACAACAAACCCGATGCGACGGCAACACGAGGATCGAAATCGAACCAAGATTTGACGACAGCCTTGCAGGGCAGGAATAATTAGCCTTCGCTTATCGAAGAGCGTTTATGCAAAAGAGTCTCGAAACCGAAGTGAAATTGGCTTGCGATGATCTGGATCGTTTTCGACGGGCCGGAATGGAATTGAAGATGGTCAGCAAGAGGCATTTCGAAGACAATTGGCTGCTGGATTCAGACGAGCGACTGCTTGGAAGCGGAGCCGCACTCCGGGTGCGCTTCCTCGACGGGTGCGGAGTCGTCACCTACAAGGGCGTCTGCCAGGAGTCGGCAGGCTCGCCTCTCAAAGTCAGAGAAGAGATCGAATGCGACACCAGTGACCCTCATCTCATGGTGAGGATATTCGAGCGGATCGGTTTTCGCCCCACGTTTCGCTATCAGAAGTATCGCACCATCTACAGCGTCGAGATCGATGGCGATGAGATAGAAGTCCTCTTCGACGAAACCCCTATGGGAAACTTCATCGAGATAGAAGGAGACCAACAGCGGGTTCTGCGCGCGCTGGAAGCCGCCGGGTTTACTCCCAACGAAATCATCCGCGAGAGCTATCCCGAACTTCAGGCCGCGCGCTGCCTGAAGCGCTCCCTGGCGCCAGAACGCGCTCTTCGACACGC
>CAZPQE010000162.1:3908-12428 GCA_964588615.1 uncultured Clostridia bacterium
CCGCGCGCTGCCTGCAGCGGGGAACGCCGCTTGAAGACCTGGTGTTCGCTCCCTCAACGGACGACTGACAATAATGAAAGCAATGATTCTGGCTGCCGGCCTGGGCACGAGGCTGTGGCCGCTCACCGAGGGCCGCAGCAAACCCGCGATTCCTTTCCTCAATCGCCCGCTCATCTCCTACTCGGTCGATTACGTCCGCGCGGCTGGAATCCGCGACATCATCATCAACCTCCACCATCAGCCCGAATCCATCACCGAAGCCCTGGGCGACGGGTCGGCCCTGGGAGTCAATATCGAGTATTCATTCGAGGAAGAAATACTCGGCACGAGCGGCGCTCTCGACCGCGTAAGGGATGCTCTTGGAGATGACCACTTCGTCGTCATCAACGGAAAGATAGTCACCGATATCGATCTCAATGCCGCAATTATCGATCATCGCAATCGGGATGCGATTGCAACTCTGGCGCTCAGGAAAAACACGGCGCGCGAGCGGTTCTCGATAGTGGAAACAGATGAGCGGGGATTGATCGAAAAGTTCGCGGGGTTTCCCGACCCGTTATCATCAGGCGAACCGCCGCTTATGTTCACCGGCATACAGGTGCTCTCCCCGCACATATTCGAATACATTCCCCAAGGCCGCTTCTCGCACTCGACCATTGATGTTTACCCGCAGGCCATCGCCAGAAGAGAGCGCGTCATCGCCCACGTCGCACAGGGAAGCTGGTACGAGATGAGCACGCTCGAACGATACCTGGACGCGAGCATCCTGTTTATGAGAAAACAGGGTCTCAGCAATGTCGTCGGCCCCGGCTCGTTGATCGAACCGGGCGCGGAGGTCGAGGATTCAGTGCTGTGGGAAGGAGTGAGAGTCGAAGGCGGCGCGCGCATCAATCGCTCAGTGCTTGCGGCAGGAGTTCGCATTTCGGCAGGAACACAGATCGAGAATGCCGTAGTCACGCGGCTTGATTCCCTGCGCAGCCCCGAAGGCGGAGAAGTGGCGGGAGAGAATATCATTGTCAGACTCGTGTGATGTAAGATGACTTCGATGGCCGGAAAAACCTTATCGCCCAGGGTGATGGCAATCGCTGCAGACCTTCTGAAGGTCGCGGCGGAACAAATATCCGTCACCCAGTTGACCGGAGACGCTTCGACCCGCGTTTACTATCGGGCTGCGGGGGCAGATAGCAGCGCGATAATTTCGATCTACGAACAGCCGTTCGATTCGGAGGAAAGCGCTTCTGCGCGGCTCGACCGCCTCGCTTCATCAAACCCGTCGGCTCGGCTGACATTCGCCAGCGATCCCTGCGCTCAGATAGAAACCACCGATCTTTTCCTCAAAGCGGACCTTCCCGTTCCGCCAATCATCGCAGTGTCAGGCGCAGACAGCGCGGTATTCATCGAGGACGTTGGAGACATCAAGCTTCAGGACTGGCTCGCGGGCCGCTCGGAGCGGGAAATAGAAGAGGCATACTTTCAGGCCATCGAGTTGATCGTCCGCATTCAGGAAGCCACCCCGCGCGCTGCCGGATCGATCTGTTCTCGACTGGCTTTCGACGAAGCCAAGCTCAGATGGGAACTGGGATTTTTTTTCGCGCACTACTTCAACCGCTATCTTAAAGTGAAACTCGACCCTTCGACTTCCAACGCGGTTGAGGAAGATTTCAAGGCTTTATGCTCTGAGCTTGCCTCGCGGCGGCGCGCGCTGACTCACCGCGATTATCACGCCCGCAACCTGATGGTATGGGACGGCAGGATTTTCATGATCGATTACCAGGACGCGCGCATGGGGCCGGAAAGCTATGACCTGGCTTCCCTGCTCTATGATCCCTACACCAACCTGTCGACGGATGCGGTCGACTCGCTTACCGAAAAGTTCATCGAGTCGAAGAGCCGATCAGGATTGCCGCTTTCGGATATTGACGGGTTCAGAGAAGAGTTGAAGCTGATGACCGTTCAGCGAATGCTCAAGGCCATAGGTACGTATTCGTATCAGGCGGCGGTCAAAGAGAACCGTGTTTATGTCCGCTACATCGCGCCCGCCCTCGACCGGGCTACGGAAGCGATGAAATCTCTCGGTCGCTTCCCGCGCACGCGGGGGCTTCTTGAAGCAACGCGACAGTGAATCGTTATCAGAGCGAACAGTCCGCTCTGATAACGGTTCCCCGGCGCTGATCACTTGATCTTGCCGAGCTCTGCGAGCAGCGCGTCATCGAGAGGTCTGACCTTGTAGTCATCGGCCACGTAGACCCATCGCACGATGCCTTTGCCATCGAGGACGAAGACCGACGCTCTGGAAATCTTTCCGCCCGAATCGAGTATGTCATAAGTATCGATTGTCTTGTGCCCTTCGTCTGCAAGAACGGGGAAAGGAAGTTTGAGTTTTTCGACAAGCCCGCGATTCTTATCGACCGAATCGACGCTTATTGCGATTATTTCCGCCCCCGCCGCTTTGAACTTCTCATAATTCTGAGCCAGACTGGCCAGTTGCTTTCGGCAGTACGGTCACCAGTTTCCGCGATAGAAAACCAGCACTACTTTTTTTCCGGCATAATCCTTGAGCGAAACCGTCGCCCCCGTTGCGCCAGGAAGAGAAAACTGCGGCGCGGCATCGCCCACTTTGGGCGTAGCTCCGAACGCGGTCATCGCCAACAGGAGCAACACCGCTGCCCTGCCTGCAATTCGTTTCATAGCACCCTCCTCGTTTTGGATTTGGCTTGCGCCTTCGACAAGCCGCTCTCATTAAATCGCCTTACTCTCACTGATTATTCCCGCGCGAACATAAAACTAAAACGATTCGTATTGAGGCCAGGGAGGTTTGTATGGTGAAGTTCCTGTTATGGTGCATTCTGTTCTTATTATGCTGGCCTCTGGCCCTCCTCGCGCTCGTTCTTTATCCGATAGTGTGGTTGATACTGTTGCCGTTCCGGCTTGTAGGCATCGCAGTAGAAAGCGCGCTTGAATTGATCCGCGCGATCATTCTTTTCCCTTTCCGATTGTTCAGAAAGGAACGGCGAGCATAAGAAACATTCGACGGCCAGCGGCAGGCTATCGCTCATCGACGGGCGAATACTTCAAGCCGCGAGGCCCTGTGTATTCGGCGCGAGGCCGTATCAAACGGTTGTTTGCGTACTGCTCAAGGAGGTGAGCCGTCCAGCCTGAGATGCGGCTGCAGGCGAAAATAGGGGTGAAAAGATCGGTCGGGATTCCGAGCGCGTAGTAAGTCGAAGCGGAATAAAAATCGACATTGGGATTGAGCCCCTTCTCGCGCTTCATCACTTCTTCCATGCGACGCGACATCTCATACCATTTCTTCTCGCCCGTGCGCTCACAGAGTTGGCGCGACATCTCGCGCAGGTGAGTGGCGCGCGGGTCTTCAGTCCGGTAGACCCGATGGCCGAATCCCATGATCTTCTTCTTCTCTGCCAGAGCCTTCTTCAACCAGCTTTCGACTCCCTCGACGCTGCCGATTTCCAGGAGATTTTTTATCACCCCTTCGTTGGCCCCGCCGTGCAGCGGCCCCTTGAGGGTTCCTATGGCCGACACTATCGCCGAGTACATATCCGAAAGGGTGGCCGCCGTCACTCTGGCGGCGAAGGTGGAAGCGTTGAGCTCGTGGTCTGCGTGCAGGATGAAGGCGACATCCATGGTGCGGGCGGCGATTTCATCGGGGATTTCGCCTCGAAGGGTGTAGAGGAAGTTTGCGGCAACGGAGAGATCGCTTCTCGGTTCGACGGGAGCAAGCCCGTTGCGGACGCGCTCGAATGTCGAGACTATGGTCGGGAACTTCGCCGTCAGCCGCGCCGCTCTGCGCACATTGGCCTTGCGCGACATATCCGCCCCGTCGGGGTCGAAGAACGCAAGAGCGGAGACGATGGTGCGGAGCATATCCATAGGATTGGCGTCTGCGGGCAGGGCTTTGATGAGTTGTAGAATCTCGGCAGGAAGGCTCGCTTCGCCGCCGAGTTGCTGACTGAGGCTTTGGAGTTCGCCGCGCGAGGGCAGTCTTCCGTGCCAGAGAAGATGTATGGTCTCTTCGAAAGTCGAATGCTCGGCCAGATCGTGGATATCGTAGCCGCAGTAAATGAGCTTTCCTTCGATGCCGTTGACATCGCTTATACGGGACTGGGCGGCGATGATGCCTTCGAGCCCGGCTTTGGCAACATTGGATTCACCTGACATAACTCGATCCTTTCTGTCTCTACCTTTGCGATCTTTGGAGGAACGCGATCTTGAATTCAAGGATATGACGCGAGGTTATGTCTGTCAACGAATGAGCCAAAAATGTCTTCCCGATTCACTTCGTGAATTGAATAGAGAAGCGCGCTCCGTCGAGTCTGCCCTCGCCATAGACTCGGTTTATCGAGTTCCTCGCTCCATAATCTATCATTATCGTCCCTTCGGCGTCGGCGTCGCGGGAATTAGTGAGCCTGATTCTCAGGGTGTAAGCGTCTCGACGTTCCTGCCTGCCGCTGAGAACTCTCTGATACCCATTCAGAAGGCCCACGCCGATATCTATGTTGCCGCCCTGCCCGGCAGAGACGGAGATGCTCACGATCGCCTGGTTTCGCCTGCCTTCCTGTGTGAAGACGCCCGTGCCCCGCTGGTACATCGTTATGTCTTCGTCTCTTCCCGGATAACGGTCATCGTCATCGGCCATATCTTCGCCGATCCTCTCGAACTGAAATCCGCTCGTGCCGTAGAGGTTGCGGTCCCAGAAAACGGTATCGAGCCGCTCGCCGCCGACGCCCCGGAATTCGAAGACGAGTCGACAGTCAACTCTGTCCCTTTCATCG
Source organism: uncultured Clostridia bacterium (assembly GCA_964588615.1). GTDB lineage: Bacteria > Acidobacteriota > Blastocatellia > UBA7656 > UBA7656 > UBA7656. The sequence goes on from CAZPQE010000162.1 coordinate 8,702, forward strand.
AGCGTGTTGAGGCTGACTTCGAGTCTTCGCCCGTTCACTCGCCATGTGCCGCTGTGGTAAATCTTTTTCTTCTTCTGAATATCAATGAGCAGGCTTCCGTAAAGGCGAATGTTGTCGCGGCTGGTCGTCGGTTCGATGCCTCGAAAGCGCGAGGAGAGTTGAGCCGTTCCGTCCTGATTGATCCTCAGCACCCGGATCAATCGATTCTCTTCTCTCCCATAGCCGGTCTGCGCCGCGCTCCTGAACGCTCCGACATATTCGCTCCTATTGCCGCCTGGGATCGGCGACTGGCCGCTTTCAAAATAGAGCGAGTATTTTCTGCCGCGCGTTTCGCCGTTGATTTCTATGCTTTCGATCCCGCCGCCCCGCCTGAGCAATGCCGTTCCCAGCCCCGAGGCCCGCGTGTCGCCGAACGCTTCTTCGATTTCGATCTCCACTTCGAAATCCCGTCCGCCGAACCAGTAGCCCTTAAACGTAGTCGGAACGATGCTGAAGACGCGAATCTCCAACTCGCCGTTGCGCCTGAGATTGATGCTTGCGCGAGAAAGCGCCTCATCGCGCTGACCCTGAATCCTGATCGTTCCCCTGCCCTGAGCCGTCGCGTTCCATTCGCTGAACTGCGGCTGCGCCTGGGCGAGAGCCGTCATCGCGCACAGAATCAAAAATGCTTTCAGGATTTTCATGACCATTCCTCCGAAATCTACAGCAGGCTGGCAGCCTGTTGATGCTCTCAATTTTCATCCTTTCAGGAAGTCAACTCTCTGGCCGACTGTTGTACGTCAAAAACTCCTCGCTATTGAGTCGTTACGACTTCCACTTCGATTCCCCTTCGGGCTTCTACCAGCCGGGCGGCCTGCTGTCGCTGAACTGCCAGTTCGAGAAAGCCCGCGCTGCCGAAGTAGGCGAACAATTCGTTGGCCTGAGCTTCGGTATAGTGGGTCAGCACGCGCGTCGCCTCATGTTTTCCTATCCGCACCCGCGCGCCCCGACCGATCATTTCATCGCTCAATTCCGAAGCAGTGATATTGGTGATGATGTTGCCGAAGCGGTCGATGTGAATGACCGCGCCGCGAATCGAACGGCCTGAGACGACAGGCACGGGGACGTTGAATTTCACCGGGTCATCGATCTCTTCGCCCATGCGAGTCCAGTCGACGAGTTTGGATACATAAGCCGCGCAGGGAGCGAAAACATCGCGCCCATGAAACGTGTTCGATATGGGCGCGCGGAAATAGTGCTCGCTCGTCAAATGTACCACGCGGTTGACCTGTTGTCGCTGATAGATGTAGCTGAACACACCGTTGTCCGGGCCGATGAAATTGTACTCATCGGTCATCACCAGCACGGGGCGGCGGCGAGACCCTACGCCCGGATCGACTATGACCAGGTGAGTGGTCATTCGCGGAAACTCCCGGTAACAGCACAGGAGAGTGAAGGCCGCCGAGTAGATGTCGTGCGGCGGAACCTGATGCGTAAGATCGATTATCTCGACAGCAGGGTTGAGCGAAAGTATCGCCCCCTTGATCGCAGGCACGAAATAATCAGCTTCTCCAAAATCTGTCATCAGCGTGATGATCGGTTTTCGTTCAGCCATCTCTTTCTCCAGCGCCTTTCTTTTATACTCTCAGCTTTCAGTTTGGCAAACCTGCAACTCTTTCATCGCCAACGCCAGCACCTTTCTGTCTTCGTCATAACTGAGTCTGGCGCCAGCCTCATCGACACAGAGCCATTCGGCGCAGTCGACTTCGATCCCATCGGTCTGAACCTGCTCCGACACGGCTTCCATCAGGAAATAATGCACGGCTTTCGGGCGGATGTTCCCTTTGCGAGTTCGATAATCGTACCTCGACACAGCCACCTTGCGAAGTATGCGACAATCAAGGCCGGTCTCTTCTTTGACCTCACGCAGAGCCGCCTCCTTGAAATCCTCTCCATCCTTGAGGCCGCCTTTGGGAAAAGTCCAGTCGCGGTATGTCGGCCTGTGAATGAGAAGCGCCTCGATCTTTTCTCCCGCTCGCCTCAACACCGCGCCGCCTGCCGCAAGCTTTTCGTCCTTCTCCGCCAGATTCATAAATGCGAAGGTATCATCCATGAGGCGGAAAAGAAAAACAAAATTGCCGGTGAAATCCTCTCGCCTCTCCGACGTTGACACTCACTCTGGCCCTCGCTAGTCTCTCTGGCGTGAATCAGAGAAATGAACGAAAAGATTTTGGCCAACCAGCCATTCGCGTAGTCCTGATGCCCAAGGACACCAACGCCAAAGGCACGGTCTTTGGTGGAGTCATACTCAGCCAGATTGATCTGGCCGGAGCCGTCGAAGTCCGCAAGCATACGACAAAACCTGTAGTCACCGTCGCCATGCACGAAGTCGTCTTCGTCGCTCCCGTATTCGTGGGCGACCTGGTGAGCTTTTACACCGATCTGGTTCGCATCGGTCGCACTTCGATAACTGTCAAGGTGCTGGTCGAAGCCGACCGTGCAAAGAGGCCGGGCGAGAGAGTTCGCGTCACCGAGGCCGAAGTAGTCTATGTCGCCGTCGACGAAAACCGACGGCCTGTCCCAATAGCTCAAGAACCCGCAGAGTGAGTCGCCGCTCAGGTGCGAGGAACTGCGATCTGCTCGACTCCGTATTGGTCTTTGACGAAGAATCAGGAAAGGAGCAAAAGGCAATGCCATCGAAACTCGACGAAATCGCAAAACGCGCCAAGCAGGCTGCCCGCGAACTCAACGAAAAATACGACATCACAGGCAAGCTCGATCAGGCTTCACAGGCCACGACCGACGTTCTGCGCAAGGGGGCCGACGCCGTCACCGCCGGATTCGAAAAGACCAGAGACGAAGTGTCGCGCCTCGACCGCGAGCATCGCGTCAGCCAGCGCGTGACCGAGACGGCTAAGAAGGCCGCTGAGAAAGTGGAAGAGACAGTTCGCAAAAGCGGCGCGAAAGAAAAAGCAGGCGAGGTCGTAGACGGCGCTAAGAACGTCGCATCCGATATTTTCGGTGAAGCGCGCGGCTACTATGAAAGCGCGACCGGGGCCGCCCGCACAGGCGCATCGGCGGCGCGATTGCCCTCCTCGATACTCGGAGCCGTCTCAAGCGCGAAAGAGTGGATGAAAGAAAATCCCGGCAAAGCCGCCATAGTTTCTCTCGCGCTGGTTGCCGGAACGAGGGTCGGGTCGGCCTTCTCTGCGCTCGATGTCACGCTGCTCGGGGCGGGAGGCGCAGGCAACTGGCTGTTTCATTCGGCGGTCATCCCCTACGGTCTTCGCAAGCTCTCGCAGAAATACGAAACATATTTGAAGAAACAGGAAGAACTCCTCCGCGACGGCAAGCTTGATGAAGCAGAGCGCGCTAGGGTGAAGTTTCAGCGCGACGCCGCGAAGTATGTCGGAGCCCCGCTGCTTGGCGCCTTCAGCGTGGCGGCTGGCGCGGGACTCATTTATGAAGCATTCACCGGTGCGGCAGTCACAGGTTTTCCGATCAGCCTCGTCATAGGCGGCAATCCGCTGCTTTCGAGTATCTGGCTTTTCGGCAACGGCCTTGTTTGTTTTCACAACGGGTACAAGTTTTTCATGATGGCGATTGGAGACCAGGAAGAAGTCGCCCGCGTCGTGCGCGACATCCGAGGATTGTTGCCCGAAGCAGGCAACGCATGAAAAGCGGCGGGATAAAAGTTGCGCTCCTCGGATTGGGTAACGTCGGGCAGGCGTTTGCTGACTTTGTGAAG